>DAOUBX010000219.1:0-15118 GCA_034432445.1 Anaerolineales bacterium | reverse complement strand
TGACGCCCTCGGTGGTGGTCACGCCGGAGAACCTGCAGGACTACCTGGACGGCAAGCTGTGGACCGAGCCGGTGGCCGGCCTGCCGGAGCTGGACAACGACCTGCCGACCGTGCCAGATTAGACCTGGCCCCCTCCTGCTGCAGGCCGCTCGCAGGTTGCGGGCGGCCTGCTCAACCACAAGCCGCCGCCGGTGGTCGCGTTGGGCCGAGGTACCCCTGGCGGCGGCTTGTTTGTCTACAGCAGTGCCCCGGCAGTGCGGAGTCGAGGCTTCGGCCGGTTTTGGCCAACCCATGTCGTGCGAGTTGATCCGCCTGAAGGGCAAAACAAAAACGATCAGCCTCGTGAGCCGATCGTTTCTTGCTGGTGGGCGGTATAAGACTCGAACTTATGGCCTCCACGATGTCAACGTGGCGCTCTAACCAACTGAGCTAACCGCCCGACGGACGAAATTATACCACAGCCAAAAAAGGGACGCAAAATTACACCAACCAGCCCACGCCAAACATCGCCTCCACGCTGACCCCGGGCAGCCCGGCCATCAGCCCGCCGCTGGTGCCGAGGATCACCGGCGTGCCGACCAGGGGGTCTAGCAGCCGCTGCAGCTCGGCCGTGATCTCGGCAGCCGGCCGCGGCTGGGCCAGCCAACCTACGTCTACGTTGCCCCACAGGCACAGCTCTGGCCCAACCTTGGCCCGCACGCCGGCCAGGCTCATGCCTGCGGCCGGCTCCAGACCCTGGATGCCGTTGATCCCGGTCGCCGCCAAGTCATCGAGCACGTCCCACAGGTTACCGTCGGAGTGGAAAACCACCGGCAAGCCGGCCTGCTGGCAGGCATCCACCAACACGGTCAGGTAGGGGAAGTAGCTCTCGCGCAGCGCAGCAGGCTTGATGTAGGCGCCGCGGCGATAGGCGATGTCGTCGCCGATCAGGATGCCGTCGGCGCCGACCGCGGCCAGTCGCTGCGCGAACTCGGCCTGCTCCACGACGGCCTCGGCCATGAAGCGCGGCGCATCGGGCGGCAGACGTGTCAGTTTCACCAGCGCCTGTTCCCACCCCCAGGCCTTGGCGGCAACGCTGAACGGGCCGTCCACCAGGGCGAAGACAAACAAATCGCTCTCGCTGTGCCACTGACGCAGCAGGAACATGGCTTCCTCTTCGTCCGGCTGCACAGGGCTGCCCCAGCCGTGCGAAAACGAGACCACCACCAAGTCGTGGCGCAGGCGCTGCAGCACAGCGCGACGCGCCGCCCAGGGGATAGCCTCTCCTGCCAGGCCCACAAAATCGCGCACGAAAGCATCATCGATGACCAGCTCGCCGCGCAGCAGTCGGCCAGGCCACGCCCCGGCCAACGCTGTTTGCACGTCGTGCCGCGGCGTTCGTCGGTGACTGGAAGCTACTTGGTTCATGTCAACCACCTGGGCGCGCCGGCGATCACGGAAGCCAGCGCCTGGCCAGCCGCTCAAGCTGGCGCCAACTCGGGCTGCTGCGGCTGTTCGACAACGTAGCGCCACAGGACAAACAACGCCAGAGCAGAGCACAGCACGGCCAGGGCGGCCGTGGCTGCCATACCACGCCACTCGAACAAGAGCACGCTGGAGTAGCCCGACACCGTGCGGGCAATACCGACAGCCATGGCGCCCAAAGACAGCACCGTGCCGCGTGCCCGCGGCACCTGCTCTGACATGAGCCCGATGTTAGAGACGATGCTGAACTCGAAGCTGAAGGTGAAAGCAAACATGCCAGCCGCAGCCAGCGCCAGGCTGCCCCCCAAAAAGGGCAGAACAGCCATGGTCAAGGTCATCGCCGCCAGACCTGCCGCCACGCCGCGCCGTTTGCCTACCCGATCGATGAACAAGCTGCTCAGCGTCGAGGCGCACAGCTCGGCCACACCCAGCAGCGCAGCGATGCGACCGATCGCATCGGGCGCCAGCCCAAAGCTCTGCTCCAGCCAAGCGCCATACGTCACGAAAAAGCCCTCGGCCGCCACAAAGAGCAGACCGCTGGCAAGGATCGCCGCACGCGCGCTGCCGGTGCGCCAGACCAACGCCATCGTCCCGCCGATGCCCATGCGCACCTGACCTCGCTGGACGCGGTGCAAAGGCAACAGCCAGGGCAGCGGCGCTGCGGCCAGGCTCAACAGGGCCAACAAGCGCAGCGGCGCCTGCCAGCCGCGCGCCACCATCAGCAACCCTACCAAAGGCAGGATCAGCAAGCCGGTTAGCGCCCAACTGAACTCCACAACGCCTAACACGCGCCCGCGGCGCTGAAACGGCACCAGATCGCTCACAGCGGCCTGTAGCGTAGGGATGAACGCAGCCGCGCTCAAACCCAAGAGCAGCATAGCCGGAACAGCTGCCGCTACCCCTTGCACCGTGCTCAGCCACCACAGACTGACGCCCTGCACCAACAGGGCGGCGGTGAGCAGCAGCCTAGGGCCCCGACGATCGTTCCACAGGCCAAAGACAGGGCTGAAGAAGACAGTTGCGGAGCGCAGCGCAATCAACAGCCCACCTTGGGCCAACGTGATCCCCAAGCCGCGACTGATCTCCGGCAAGTAGGGATAGAACATGCGCGTGGCCGAATCGACCACCAGCCGCATAAGCAAAGAAATCGTCACCAGGCGGCCGGTGCGGGCAGGCAGAGAGGAGTGGTGGGGAGAGAACATGGAGGTGCCAGGGGCCGAGCGTCACACCCAAGCCGAAGAGGTTTTGGCCACGCGTGAGCGGTCGGCAGCTTCTCTCTGGGACCCGACCCACGCAAGGTAGTGAGGCAGCGACTGCACCAGGCCGGGCGCGACGCGCGCCAGCTCTTCTGCCACCAAACGGCCGGCTTCGGCCAGGCTGCACAGGTACAACGCGCTGACTTCGCCGTCTGCGAAGTGCAGGTTCGCCAAGCCGGCGGCTGTCAGCTCGGCGGCGTAGAGCTGCGTGACATGGCAGATGTGTTCAGGGGGATTCGCGCGGTCGGTCTGGCGCCGACAGTAGCGGGCAATCGCTTGGGGGCCGGGCGGCAATAAGGAACCGGCCGCCGGCTGCACGTCCAGGCCCAGCTCTTCGGCCGCCTCACGCTGCAACGCCTCGTCCCACGATAGGCCGGCGCGCACATGGCCGGTGACGGCCAGATCGAGCGTGTTCGCCCAGTTTTGCACGCGGTGGCTGCGCATCTGCAGAACCAGCCAGCCCTGCCGTGTACGCAGCGCCAGATGCACGGTGCGGTGGCACAGCCCCAGCGAGTGGCAAAGCCAGCGCGGCGCGGTGACGCCCGTCAGTTCGCCGGTTTGGTCGACCAAATCGAACAACTCCTGCGCTTTGGCGGGTGGACGCACGATAGGTTCCCACCGCGCCACAAGCTCAGCGACCTGACCAGCATCTAGCGTAACACCATCACCAATGCGGGCCTTGTCCGCGTCCAGACGCTGCAGCTCAGACGAGCTGAGCAGGGGGAGATGGTTGGGCATGGGGGTTGTCACAGAGAGTTGCCAAGAGCGCAAATGCTTGTACCGTCGCCGACGCGACGGAGGCCAACCGGCGATGCAGCGCCTGAACTAGCTGCGCTCACGCCGGGCTACGCACAAAAGACGGCGCCGAGCGCTTACAGCTGCGCCTGCCGGTGTGTTGGCGAAGCGGTCACACGTGCCTGGTGTCTGCATAGTCACGTGCCCTGACCCCGACGAGCCGGAACCAAGCAGCCACGGATTGCACGGATTGCATGGATTTCTCCTGTCGTCGCCGCACAATCCGTGTAATCCGTGGTCGACACCCTGGCCTTCCGTGCTAGAGGCAAGCGGCTGACTAGTGCAGGATCTTGCTGAGGAACAGCTTAGTACGCTCGGACTTGGGGTTGTTGTACAGGTCGTAAGGCGTCGTGTCCTCGACAATCTGCCCCTCATCCATGAAGATGATGCGGTTGGCAGCGGCCTTGGCAAAACCCATCTCGTGGGTGACGCAGACCATGGTCATGCCGCTTTGCGCCAGGTCCTGCATCACATCCAAGACTTCCTTGATCATCTCCGGGTCCAACGCGCTGGTCGGCTCGTCGAAAAGCATGATCTGCGGCTGCATGGCCAGGGCGCGGGCAATCGCCACACGCTGCTGTTGGCCACCGGAGAGCTGGCCGGGGTAGGCATCGGCCTTTTCCGGAATGCCCACGCGCGCCAGCAGCTCGCGCGCAATGCGCTCGCGCTCCTCCTTGTCCCGCTTGCGCACGACGCGCTGCGCCAGGGTGATGTTGTCCAACACGCTCAGGTGCGGGAAGAGGTTGAACTGCTGAAACACCATGCCGATTTCAGCGCGCATGTGGTTGATATTCGTCTTCTTCGACTCCAGGTCGACGCCATGGATGAAGACGTGGCCGTGCGTTGGCTTTTCCAAGTGATTGATGCAGCGCAAGAGGGTTGACTTGCCGGAGCCGCTAGGGCCGATGATAACCACCACCTGGCCTTGCTCGATTTCCAAGTTGACGCCGCGCAACGCCTTGACGCCGCCAAAGTGCTTGTGCAGATCCACGATCCTGATAATAGGCTCAGACACTTGCACGCCACCTCCTTTCGATCAAACGTACAATGATGATGAACATCAGGGTGAGCACCAGATAAAGAAACGCCGCCGAGTTATAGCCCTCGAAGGCGCGAAAGGTGCGGGAAACATAGAGCCGCGCCATCTGCAAGATCTCCGGCACGGCCACCACGCTCACCAGCGCCGAGTCCTTCAGCAGGGCCACCAGGTCGTTGGCCAGCGGCGGGACGACGCGGCGGATCGCTTGCGGTAAGATGACATAGCGCATGGCCTGGCCATAGCCCATGCCCAACGAGCGCGCCGCTTCCATTTGGCCGCGCGAGATCGACTCGATGCCTGAGCGATAGACCTCGGCCAGGTAGGCAGCGTAGCCGAAGCCCAGACCGATGATTGCACCTTGCACACCGGTGATCGGCGCCTCGCCCGTAGGGCTGAACAGACGCAGAGCTGGCACCACAACAAAGCCGATCCAGATGATCAGCACCAACATCGGCACACCGCGCATCAGCTCGACGTACAGCGTGCTGGCGTGAAACAGAACGGGATTGCGCGACACGCGCATCACGCCCAGAAGCAAGCCGAAGATGAGCGCGATCAGGTAGGCCACAATGGTGGTGAACAGGGTCATCATCAAGCCATTGCGGACATCGATGCCAAAGGCGATTTCGGTTGAGGTCGGGGGACGAACGATGAAGTTGAGGGCGTCACGATACTGTGGGCTGCGCAACATGCCCACAAAGGCCAACGTCAAGGCGGCAATCATGATCACCGCCCACCACGGAAACTCGCGCATCTGCTCACTGAACGTACGTCGCGACTTGATGGCGGTTTTCGACGGCAAGGGTTCTGTGCTTGCACTCATTGCGCTTCCTCCGGGCGAATCAGAGTTGGAATAGAACAAGACGAGGTCTTGATTCGACACTGTCGGGCGCCAGCGTCGGGCGGCGGCGCCGGGCACGGCATCTCACCGGTTCTTCATGCGCGGGTCCAACGCATCGCGCAGGCCGTCACCGAGCAAGTTGAACCCCAGCACGGTGATCACGATGGCCAACGCCGGGAAAATGATAAGGTGGGGCGAAGTGAACATCTGGTTGCGCTCGGCGCCGATCATGGCGCCCCACTCGGCAGTCGGCGGCTGTGCGCCCAAGCCGAGGAAGGAGAGCGCGGCCGTGTCCAGAATGGCCGTAGCAATGCCCAAGGTGGCAGCCACGATCAGCGGCGCCGTAGCGTTGGGCAGGATGGCGCGAAACAGGATACGTGCGGGCGACGCGCCCATGGCGCGCGCGGCGGTCACAAACTCCTGCTCCTTCAGCGACAGCACCTGTGAGCGCACCAGCCGCGCATACGTCGGAATCGAAACGATGGCGATCGAGATCAAGGCCGTCAACAAGCCGATGTCCTCGAAACCAAAGGCGCGCTGCATGAAGTTCAACCCGCGCGAGAACAAACTGCCTTCCGCCACTGTCAGCAGCGCCGAGTTGATGGCAATCGCCAGGATCAGCGAAGGAAACGCCAACACCACGTCCATGATGCGCATGATGCCGTTGTCCACCCAAGCGCCGATGTAGCCGGCGACTGCGCCCAGAAACATCCCGGCAAGCACTGCCAGCGTCACCGTGTACAGGCCGGCCTTCAACGACACGCGCGAGCCATAAAGCACGCGACTGTACAGGTCGCGGCCGTTGCCGTCCGTGCCGAAGAAATGCTGCGGTTGGCCCGGCTCGCAGCGGAAGAAGTTCACCACCGGCAAAGAGGGCAAATTGTCCACTGCGTGGATGCAAGGCGATTGCCGGCGCTTGACTCCCGGCTCTTTGCCGATCAACACAGCGTTGGGGGGATGGGTGGCCAGGACAGGCGCCAACAAGGCCACGGCGATCAACCCTGCTGCGATCACCAAACCCACTTGGCCTGAGCGGCGATGCAAGACCAGGTCGCGCAAGCCCTCGGCCCAAAAGCCGCGGGATTTGCGACGCTTGCTCAAGTCGAGTTCGGTTTGGGGCAGATTAGCATCTTGCGCGGTCATAAACGCTCCCTACGAGAGGCGGATGCGGGGATCTAGGAAGCCGTAGAGGATATCGACGATCAGGTTGATGACAAGGAAGATAATCGCCACCACCAACGTGAAACCCTGGATCACGGCGTAATCGCGCGAGGTGATCCCATCATACAAAGCTCGCCCCATGCCGGAGAAGCCGAAGATGGTCTCGGTGAGCACCGCGCCGCTGAGCAAGAAGCCCAGCGATAAGCCGATGATGGTCACCACCGGCAACAGGGCGTTACGTAAGGCGTGGCGCATCAGCACGACCCGTTCGGCCAGCCCCTTGGCGCGCGCCGTGCGGGTGTAATCCTGGCCCAACACCTCCAGCAGGCTTGAGCGGGTCATGCGGGCAATAATGGCCATCGGGATCGTGCCCAGGGCAATGGCCGGCAGGATCATGTGCTTGGCGCTGTCGATGAAAAGCTCCCAGTCTAGATTGACGAGGGCGTTAAAAAAGTAGAGCCCGGTGAAGAACTGCGCCACCCGATAAAGCGGCTGCCCCTCCTGCAAGTTGAACTTGTCGGCAAAGGAGGTTACCGTCATGCCGGCCGACAGCCGGCCCGACGGCGGCAAGGCAAAAGGGGTGTCTTTCAACAGAATGGCAAAGACGTAAGCCAAAAACAGGCCTAAGACGAAAACCGGAATCGAAACGCCCAGGTTGGCCCCGACCATGGTGCCTACGTCGACGGCGCTGTTGTGCCGTTTGGCCGAGATGATACCCAGCGTCATGCCCACCGTGACGGCGAAGAACATGGCGCTAAACGCCAGCTCGATAGTTACCGACAAGCGCTCGGCGATCATGCGCGTCACCGGTTGGCCGTAGCGAAACGACATGCCCAGGTCGCCGGTCAACACGTCGCGCAGGTAGATCACGAACTGCTGGACGATGGGCTTGTCCAGGCCGTAGCGGGCATTGAAGGCTGCACAGGTGACCTCGTTGGCCTTTTCGCCCAACATGGCGATGCAGGGATCGCCCGGCAGGAGGCGGGCTAGAGCAAAGGTCACGAACAGAATACCCAGCAACACAGGCACGGCAGCGAGCAAGCGCTGAGCGATGTATTTGGTCATGGCATCCTGGCCTCGATCGATGACCTGGAAAGCGGTCGAAGCGTTAAGCTAAGATGGGGCACTGCGTTGGGCAGTGCCCCATCTGGCTAGCTGGGGCGCCCCGGTTCCTGCCGTTCACCGGGAAACATGGCCTGGGCCGTTGGCTGGCCGGCAGCGCCGGGAAGTTTCCAAAGAGACGACAAGGAACCAGGGACGGTCATGCGTTATTCTTGCGGCGCGTTCTTGAAGGCCAAGAAGTAGGCCTGGAAGTAGCTGAAGTCGCCCACGCGGCCCTTGTGCAGCGGGCTGCTGGCATCCCACTGGGCCACCCAGGAAGTCACCACGTCCTTGGCGTCCAGGCTGCTGCCGTCGTGGAACTTGACGCCGGGGCGCAGGTTAAAGGTCCACGAGGTCAGGTCCTCGTTGGCCTCGAAGCTCACTGCCAGTGCAGGCTCGACGTTGGTGGTGCCGACCTCGTAGGAGAGCAGCGCCTCGTAGATCTGCTCGCAGGCCCGGAAGGTCTCGCCGTCGGTCTCATCGGCGCAGTAGAGGCTGATCGGCTCGGCGTTCTGCATCCACACCAGCGTATCGCCGCCGCAGAAGATGACGGCCATCTTCTCGCGCGTCAGCGGGCTGGCATGGCCGCCCTCGCAAACAGCCTGGAACGCGGTCGCAGAGCCGCCGTGCGCCACCGGGATCATGGGCACGTGCTGCTTGATCAGCGCGTTGGCTTCGTCGTAGATCGGCTGGCGCTCGGCCTGATCGGCCAGGCTGGCGGCAGCTTCCAGCTTCTCCCACAGGTCGGGGAAGCCGTTGCCGAACTGTTTGCTGGCGCCGCGGCCGAAGTGATAGTCCAAGAAGTTGGTGGCGTCCGGATAGTCGGCGCCCCAGCCCAGCAGGTGGAAGCCCTCGAGCTGACCGGCGTCAGCAGCGTCGAGGAAGGCGCCCGACTCCATGACGTTGATGTCGGCGATGACGCCGATCTCAGCCAGTTGCGCCTGGATGTCCTGCGCCACGACGCCCGGCTCGGGCAGGTAGCCGCGCACCACGTCCCGATAGTGGATCTTGGTCTTGAACGTGCCGTCAGGCCCGTAGACGCCTTCCTCGGTCAGGATCTGCTTGGCCATCTCCGGGTTGTACTCCCACCAGTCCAGCCCCTCGCTGTAGCCGAAGATGCTGGGCGGCATGAACTGGGTGGCGACCAGCGAGCCGACGGGGTAGAAGTTGTCCACGATGCGCTGGCGGTCGATGGCCATGGCGAAGGCCTGGCGCACCCGCTCGTTGTCGAAGGGCGGGAAGGTGTTGTTCATGCCGATATAGAAGACGTTGGTGCCGGCGCGCGGGAAGAGGGTGAGGTTAGGATCGTTCTCGATGACCGCGAAGTCATCGGGGCCGGGGTTGTCGATGCCGTTGACGTTGCCCGACTGCAGCTCCAACAGACGTTGCGCGGCCTCGGGCGTCCAGCGGAAGACCAACGTCTTGGCCTTGGCCGGCTCACCCCAATAGTTGGGGTTGGCTTCCATGATCATCTGGTCACCGCGGCGCCATTCCTTGAGCATGTAGGGACCGGTGCCGACCGGTTGTTCCAGCAACGTGTTGGTGCCGGCGTACTGCTCCAGGAACTCCGAGGGCAGGATCTGCAGCGCGGTGTCGGCGGCCTTGGCCGGGAAGGCGGGGTCGGGCACGCACAGGTCGAAGCGCACGGTCAGCTCATCCACGGCCACGATGTCCTTGATGATGCCGCCGTAGGCGCAGGGATCCTCCTCGCCCTGGGGCGCTTCGGCCACCACGCTCGGCGGCTTCATGCCAAACCACTTCTCGTAGATGGCGTCGTACTCGCCAGAGGCCTTGACGGCCGCCAGGCCTTTGTTGATAGCGGCCAGCACCTCAGGCTTGCCCTTGTTCACCGCAATGCCATATTCCTCGGACGTGTAGATCTCCGGCAGCATCACCAAATTCAGCTCTGGGTTGGCCTTGATGATGTCGGCCGATACGGGCGCGTCGTTTAGCACTGCGTCGATGTCACCGTTGGCCAGCGCCTGCATGGCCAGGGTGATCTCGTCGTAGCGCACGACCTCGGCGCCGGTGTTCTCGCTGGCCCAGATGTCGCCGGTAGTGCCCAACTGCACGCCGACCTTCTTGCCGTCCACGTCGGCGATGCCCTTGATGTCGCTGCCCTCTTTCACGGCCAGCCCTTGGCCGGCCAGGAAGTAAGGATCGCTGAAGTCGACAGTCTGCTTGCGCTCGTCGGTGATGGTGGCAGCCGACATCACGGCGTCGAACTCGCCCTGGGCCAGGGCGACGAAGATGCCGTCCCAGCGCGTGTTGACGAACTCGTACTCAAAGCCGGCGGCCTTGGCGATGGCGCCCATCAGGTCGATGTCGAAGCCGACGACGTTACCCGCCTCGTCCACGAACTCAAAGGGGCGGTATTCGGCGTTGGTGCCGACCTTGATCTTGAGCATTTGGGCTGGGGTCGGCGCTTCAGTGGGCGTAGGGGCAGGAGCCTCCGTGGCAGCCGGCGCCTCGGTGGGCGCTGGGGCCTGGCCGCCGCCGCCACAGGCGGCTACGACGAGAGAGGCGATGACCAGGATCGCCAACAAAGTCACGAGCTTTGCATGTTTCATGTGCTTCTCCTCCTAGAGAGAATTCGAACGGAAACGGTGGATGTCAAGAAGCCAGAGGGTGGCAAGATCACCATGGGACTGCCAGGCGCACAAGCCGACGACGGTGACAGAGCAAGAAGGATGGGGCGTTGGATCAAGCCACAGCTGGCGGGGTGACATCAGGACAACTGTGCGCAAGGTGGGGGAATTATAGTGCGCGCATCAGTCTTTGTCAAACGAGTGCGCTAACTTCTTGATCGCTTTCTGCGCGACTAGTGGATACCGGTCGAGGATCCGCCCACGGCAGCCGCTGCAGTCGGCGCTGTCCCGACGAACTTCATCAACCGCCTGCAGAACGCCCCAACACATCCAGCAACCGATCTGGGTAGTCGGTGATGATGCCATCAACGCCCAGATCGATCATGCGCTGCATGTCGGCGACCTCGTTGATCGTCCAAGGATGAACCTCCAGGTTGCGCCGGTGGGCATCCCGAACGAAGCGCTCCGTCAAGATGTGGATCGGTCCGCGGTACTCCGGCACTTGCAAGGCGCCCATGGGCGGACTGTAGGTGCCAGGGGCAAAAAGCACGTGGCGCACGAAGAAGTTGATCACCTCATCTTGGGTGGCTGACGTAGCGACCTCTGGGCAGGCGGCGCGAAAAGCAGCCATGAGATCGCTGTGGAAGGAGGCCACCAACACCTTATCCTGCATGTTGTACTGGCGGATCGCGCGGCAAAACGGCTCGGCGACGGGCTGGTTGTCCACCCGTTTGATCTCGATGTTCATCAACATGCCGGGAAAGGCCTGGAACACCTCGGTCAGCGTCGCGACGGTGATGCCCCGGCCGCGAAAGGGGAAGGTCTGGCCGTCGTCCGGCGACCAATCGTAGCCCGCGTCCAACGCTTTGAGCTCGGCGAGGGTCATCTCCTCGACTTTGCCCGTGCCGTTGGTCGTGCGGTCCACAGTCTCGTCGTGCATCAGCACCAGGTGGCCGTCCCCCGCGATGTGCAGGTCCATCTCCAGCACGTCAACGCCCATGGCAGCGGCGCGCTCGAAGGCGACCTAGTGTTGCCCGGCCACAGCCCATCGCCGCCTTGATGGGCCATGACCAGCGGCCGCGGCCGATCGTTTTGGAACCAGGAGCGACCCGGAGCCGGCTTGGCAGCCAGCCGCATGACCAGGATCACGGCCGCAATGAACAAGACAATGCCCAGCAGTGCCATCAGAAACTTGCGCATGGCGCCTCCTTGTCGATCTAACCAGGGTGGAACTGGCGTCGTTGTGGCGCAATGATACCATTCTCTGCCTTTTCCCGGAAGCTGGCGTGGATGCGTGATCGCAAGAAAGCCGGAGGACCGCTGCAGCCCCAGCCCCCCTGAAGAACGGCTGAGCATTGGCGTCGACCTGTAGGCGCGACTTGCAAACTGCGCGCTAGGCGAGCCGCTCCTCAACGCAAAGAGCGCCACAGTCCCATGACTGTGACGCTCTGGCACAAACTACGTTCTTCTGTTGTCGGTCAGTTGTTAGTTGGCGATGGTGAACTTGACGATCTGCTCGTCGTAGTTGCTGTCAGGCTTCACCAGGCGCAGGCTGAAAGCATGCTCACCGTTGGGGAACTTCGTGGTGTCCAGAGACAGAGTGGCCTCACCGGCGTCGCTGCCTGAAGCAACCCAAATCTTGTTGTTGTCATCACCGCCGGGCAGGATGAACAAGTCCCAGCGTGTGTAGGGGCTGCCAGGGAAGTTAGCCTTGAACTCAACCGTGCCCTTCAGTGTGGCGCCGTCGGTCGGGCTCAGAATGCCGGTCTTGGGGGCGGGAGCAGCCGGGGCTGGCGCAGCCGGGGCCGCCGCGGGCGGCAAGATCACGCTGTCGATCACATGGATGACGCCGTTGCTCGCCTCGATATCGGTAGCGATGATGTTAGCATCGTTGATCTTGGCCTTGCCGTCGGCGACCGTGAAGGTCACGGGACTACCCTGCGCCGTTTTCACAGTCAAACCATCCGTGACCTGAGAAGCCATCACCTTGCCCGGGATCACGTGATACAGAAGGATGTTGGACAGGGCCTTAGGATCTTTCAGCAAGCTGTCTACCGTGCCGGCCGGCAGCTTAGCAAAAGCTTCGTCGGTGGGCGCAAAGACGGTGTAGGGGCCAGGGCCCTTCAGCGTATTGACCAGGCCGGCAGCTTGCACAGCTGCAACAAGGGTCTTGAAATTGCCGGCAGCCACAGCGGTGTCGACGATGTCAGGCTTGGCAGCGGGAGCCGCAGGGGCAGCGCCGGCATTGGCGATGGTGAACTTGACGATCTGCTCGTCATAGTTGCTGTCGGGCTTCACCAGGCGTAGGCTGAAGGCGTGCTGCCCGTCAGGATACTTGGTGGTGTCAAGGGGCAGCGTAGCTTCGCCGGTATCCTTGCCTGTGGCCACCCAGATCTTGGCGTCGTCAGAACCGCCGGGCAGGATGAACAGGTCCCAGCGGACATAGGGACTACCAGGGAAATAGGCTTTGAACTCCACGGTGCCCTTCAGCGTGGCGCCATCGGTTGGGCTGATAATGCCCGTTTGAGTTTGGGCGCCGGCAATGCCTGGCACTACCAACGAGGCGACCAGAACGGCAAGCAACGTTACTCTGAGCCAATTGCGTTTCGTAAACACTTTTCTACTCCTTCTTGCGACTGTTAGTTTGGACAGCACAAGCAAAAACCTGTGCATATGTACAGAAATACTATACACGTTGCACAGGTTTTCAGTCGGTGAGATGGCACCCTATTGCTCTGATCAGTCCAGGCAATTGGGAGATGCTCGTGCGTCTTGCCTGCCGCGCTGCTGCCGCGCAGTCTTCTCCCACCTCAGGCCAGGTCTTGTTGCGGCTGTGGCGGCGCTTTGCGCCCAACCATCCGCCCGGCCAGCAGCTCTATCGCCAGCACTGCGCCAAAGCCCACAATGGCCAACAGCGCCACCATTCCTACCTCCGACGAAAGGCTGTCCGGCCAAACGTTCATCTGCACCAAAGGGATGACCGCACCGTCCGGCTCCACCTCGACTGCGGTGGTCACCTTCCACGGCCAGATCTTGCGCAGCGAACCGATCATCAACCCGATCAAGGCGGCCACGGTCAGGTCGTGCTGGCGGTGAAACAACCATTTGAGCACGCGCGCAAAGGCGGCCAAGCCAAACAGCGCGCCGCTGCCCAGCAAGAGCAGCGTGAACCAGTCGCGGGTGACTACCGCCTGCAAGGCATAGTGGTACTGGCCGACCAAAACTAAGATGAAGGCGCCGGAGATGCCGGGCAAGATCATCGCGCAGCTAGCTAAAGCGCCGCTGAGGAACAGAGCAAGTGGCGTGTGCGGCATTTCGGCCGGCGTCAAGCCGACCAACCACAGCATGCCGGCCGTGAAAGCCACCAGCACCGCCACGTTGAGCGCTGTCCAACGGCGCACGCGACGGAACACAACCAGGATCGACGCCGCGATCAGGCCGAAGAAGAACCCCCAAACCTGCGTCGGGTAGTTCGCGAGCGCCCAACTCAGGCCATGGCTGATCGTCAAGACGGCTGTGGCAATGCCTGCGCCGAGGGCTAGTAAAAACTGCCACGGAATGCCAGCAAAAGCCTGGCGGATCTCAAAGCGCAGCAGGTGGCGCACAAAGGGCAGGTTGATGGCGCTGATGGCCTCGATCAGCGCCTCGTATACGCCGGTGATGAACGCTACCGTGCCTCCAGACACGCCGGGCACAACGTCGGCCGAGCCCATCAAGAACCCGCGAGCTGCCAAAAGGATATAGTCGCGGGCCGTGGCCGGCGCGCTTATCGGTTTGTCGTCTGTCATGGTGGGGTTACGCTCCTCCAAACATAGACGCAGCCAAGACAGCGCCTGGCTGCGTCCTGAGCCTTCATTGTATCTGGGATCTCAGGCTTTGCCAACTCCGGTGGGCCAGGGGAGAAAGTCGGCGGGCAAGGGCGCAACAAAGGTGCGCTCAGCAAAACCATTCCCGGCCGGCAACACGAGGCGCGCTGCGTGCAGCATCAGCCGTCCGACGCTGCGATCACCTCGGTTGTAGAGCCGATCGCCCAAGATGGGCGCGCCCAGATGGGCCAAGTGGACGCGCAGTTGGTGCGTCCGCCCCGTCTCCGGCCACAGGCGCACCCACTGCCGACCTGGCTCGCTATGCACGACCTGATAGCGGGTAACGCTGCGCTGCCCGCCGCGGGTGACCACAGCCCGCATGTCGCGCCGCGTGGGATGCGGGCCAATGGGCAAACGTATGACCCCTTCTGCCTGCAAACGATTGGGCGCAGCGACCACCGCCACATACTCTTTGAGCACCGCGCCCTGCTTGAAGGCCGCATCCAGATACTGGTTGGTTGCGGCGCTGCGCGTGAGGATCACCACCCCCGAGGTGTCGCGGTCGAGGCGGTGGAACAAATGCAGCGGGCCAAAGCGCTCTGCTGCGAGGCTGAGCAAGTTGACTGCCTGGCGCCAGCGTGGGCTTTCCGCCAGCAGACCGGCCGGCTTGTTCACGGCGATCAGGTCTGGCTCCTCGGCGATGATCCAGGTGTCGTCAAAACGGTCGAAGGACTGGGGTTTCGGTTCGGGCAGCGAGAGCAGCTCGATGTGGTCGCCGTTGCGCACCTGCCACGAGCACAGCCACACCGATTGCCCATTGACGCGCACCTGTCGCCCTTCGATCAACCGGCGCACCGCGTTGCGTCCCCAGGCCGGTTGATGTTGTTGCAAGACGCGGTCGAGACGGGTGGGCGTGGCCAGTCCTTTGGCAGAAAAAGAATAGGTCATCGCAAAGACAGCGAAAGTTGGCGCTTGAAGTAACTGCTCAGGTGCCGGGCATTTGTAGGCGATTTGCGACCTAGGTTGGCTTCGCAGACACGTTTGCAAACCAGATGCCCATGCGCGTC
>DAOUBX010000218.1:0-8302 GCA_034432445.1 Anaerolineales bacterium | reverse complement strand
GAGCCGCTGGCCTCCGAGGACTTCGGCTTCATCTTCCCTCCCGGCTCTGACCTCGTCGCCCCCTTCAACGCCGCGATTGCCTCGATGCAGGTCGACGGCTACTTAGACCATCTGAACACGAAATGGTTCTTCGTGTACGATCCCAGCGCCCAATGATGGCAGCTATCGACACGGTGGCGCCGTCGCGTTGCCAGCGCGCGGCGCTACCGGTGTGAAAACACAACATGAAACGTGATGCGCAACCGTTGCGCATCACGTTTCATGTTTCATAGCTGGCGCGCCAGACCAACGGACGAATACTCATGAACAACAACCCTCCGGCCAGCCCTGCAACCGGCCAGTCGCGCCTAATTCCCTTCAAGGCGGTGTGGGATCGTGTGCCCTTGTGGCTGGTCGCAACCGTCTTGCTGGGCGCCTTCTTCTTGTTGACCATCCTGACCGATGCCGACTACAGGGTCATCTTCGACGCGGTCGTCACCGGCGTCGGCATCACCATCAAGGTGTCGGTGATCGCCTACGCTGCGGCAGTGGTGCTGGGCTTGATCGTGGGCTTGGGCCGTGTGTCGAGCCGGCGATTGACCCGTGAAGCCACCACCTTCTACGTGGAGATCCTGCGCGGGGTGCCCATGCTGGTGCTGCTGTACTACATCGTCTTTGCCGGCGCGCCCGGCCTGGTGAACATCATCAACTGGATCGGTATCACGCTGCGCAACGCAGGCATCCTTCCCGGCATCGGCGAAAGTATGGCCACCTTGACCGTGCGCAACGTCGATTTCACGCTGCGTGTGATCCTGGCCTTAAGCATCGGCTACAGCGCGTTCCTGGCGGAGATCTTTCGCGCCGGCATCCAGTCCATCGAGCGGGGGCAGATGGAGGCGGCGCGCTCCCTCGGCATGACCTATTGGCAAGCCATGCGCCATGTGATCCTGCCCCAGGCCATCCGCCGCGTGTTGCCGCCGCTGGGCAACGACTTCATCGCCATGCTCAAGGACTCCTCCCTGGTCTCGGTGATGGGTGTTGCTGACATCACCTACCAGGGCAAAGTCTACGCCGCCAGCACGTTCAAGTTCTTCGAGACCTACAACGTGGTCGGGTTTTTGTATCTGGTGATGACCATCGGCCTGGCGCTGTTGGTGCGCTACGTCGAAAAGCGCATGCCCCAGACCCGGCACTAGAAGGGCTTTGACTCTCAAGACTGGCCATGCCATAATAGGGACAATCGCAGCGCTTTTCTTTACGATGCATGGCATTTCAGTCCAGGAGGCACCATGAGCGTCCATCCTCTTGCCGGGCAAGTAGCGCCCTACCAAACGTTGATCAACGTCCCGCGCCTGATTGCCGCCTATTACACCCACCAACCGGACGTGAGCGAGCCGACGCAGCGCGTTGCGTTCGGCACATCCGGGCATCGCGGCTCATCCCTCAACAACAGCTTCAACGAAGGACACATCCTGGCCATCAGCCAGGCGATCTGCGAACTGCGCCAGGCCCAGGGCATCACCGGACCGCTGTACATCGGCATGGACACACACGCCCTGTCAGAGCCGGCCCTGGCATCGGCCGTCGAGGTGCTGGCCGCCAACGGCGTAGAGACCGTCGTGCAGCAAGGCCTGGGCTACACGCCGACGCCGGTCATCTCCCACGCCATCCTGACCTACAACCGCGGCCGCAGCAGCGGCCTGGCCGACGGCGTGGTGATCACCCCTTCCCACAACCCGCCCGGCGACGGCGGCTTCAAGTACAACCCGCCCTCCGGCGGCCCGGCCGACACGGCGACCACCAAGCGAATCCAGGAGCGCGCCAACGAGATTCTGGCCGGCGGCCTGAAAGACGTCAAGCGCATGCCCTTCGAGAAGGCCATGAAGGCTGCGACAACCCACGAGTATGACTACGTCAGGCCCTACGTGAACGACCTAGGGTCCGTCATCGACATGCCGGCGATCAAGGCTGCCGCTTTGAAGATCGGAGTCGACCCCATGGGCGGCGCAGGCCTGGCCTTCTGGCAGCCCATCGCCGAGACCTACGGCCTCGACCTGCACGTGGTCAACCCCCGCATCGACCACACCTTCGCGTTCATGACCCTGGACCACGACGGCAAGATCCGCATGGACTGCTCGTCGCCCTACGCCATGGCCAGCCTGGTGCAGCTCAAGGATCAGTTCGACATCGCCTTCGGCAACGACACCGACTACGACCGCCACGGCATCGTTACCCGCAGCGTTGGTCTGATGAACCCCAACCACTTCCTGGCCGTTGCCATCTGGTATCTGTTCCAACACCGGCCAGGCTGGAACCCCGAAGCCGCCGTCGGCAAGACGCTGGTGTCCAGCTCGATGATCGACCGGGTGGCGGCGCATCTGGGCCGCCGGCTGTGCGAGGTGCCGGTGGGCTTCAAGTGGTTCGTGGACGGGCTGCTGGACGGTTCCCTCGGCTTCGGCGGCGAGGAGAGCGCGGGCGCCTCCTTCCTGCGCCGCGATGGCACAGTCTGGACCACCGACAAGGACGGCTTCATCCTCGACCTGATCGCGGCCGAGATTCTAGCCGTGACCGGCCGCGATCCGGGCGAGCACTACCGCGCGCTGGAGGCCCAGTTCGGCGCGGCCTGGTACGCGCGCAAAGACGCGCCGGTGACGCCGACCGGCAAGGCCGCCCTGGCCAGCCTGTCACCGGATAAGGTTCAGGCTAGCCAGTTGGCCGGCCACCCCATCACCCACAAGCTGACCCAGGCGCCTTGCAACGGCGCAGCCATCGGCGGGCTGAAAGTGGTAACCGACGTCGGCTGGTTCGCAGCCCGTCCTTCCGGCACCGAGGACGTCTACAAGATCTACGCCGAGAGCTTCGTCAGCCAGGAACACCTGGAGCAGATTCAAGCCGAGGCGCAGGCCATCGTCGACGCCGCGTTAGCTTGATGTCCTCAACATTGGTGCAACACAAAGTCAACCTGTGCCGGTCATTGCAAGCCCTCTGCGGCGCAGCAAGCCCGACATGGCAAGCACGGGACATTCGCACCTGTGGCGCACGTGCAGGTATGGCTGCGCTGCCTGCGTAGCCGACAACGAGACGTTACCATGGACTACACAACCCAAACCATCCCAGAGCGCAAACGCATTGCTCTGGTGGCACACGACTTCAAAAAGCAAGACCTGCTCGAGTGGGCCGCCTGGAACAAATCGCTTCTGGTCGAACACGAGCTCTACGCCACCGGCACGACAGGCAAGCTGTTGGAAGAGGTGCTGGGCGTGCCGGTACGCCGGTTCCAGAGCGGTCCCCTGGGCGGCGATCAGCAGATTGGCGCCAAGATCGCCGAGGGTGAGATCGACTTCCTGATCTTCTTCTGGGATCCGCTCTCGCCGCAGCCCCACGACACCGACGTCAAGGCGTTGCTGCGCATCGCCGTGGTGTGGAACATCCCTGTGGCCTGCAACCGCGCCTCGGCCGACTTCATGATCTCGTCGCGGCTAATGACCGGCGAGTATCAGCGCCTGATTGTGGATTACCAGCCCTATCGGGAGCGCCAGGTAGAGGCGTTGGTGGCCGACACGCTGGAGGAGCTGGAGGAACTAGAGGAAATGGAAGGAGCCGCCTCATGACGTCAGCAGACATTGCCATGATCGGTCTGGCCGTGATGGGCCAGAACCTGGTCATGAACATGGCCGATCACGGCTTTACCGTCGCGGTCTACAACCGCACCGCCTCGGTGACAGAGAGCTTCGTCACCGGCCCTGCCAAGGGCATGAGCATTCTCCCGGCGTATTCGCTGGAGGAGCTGGTTGCGCTGTTGAAACGCCCGCGGCGGGTGATGATGCTGGTCAAGGCCGGCCAGCCGGTGGACGACTTCATCGAGCGGCTGATCCCGCTGCTGGAGCCGGGCGACATCATCATCGACGGCGGCAACTCGAACTACGAGGACACCATGCGCCGCACTGCGGCCGTCGAGGCGCGCGGGCTGCTCTACATCGGCACGGGCGTCTCCGGCGGGGAGGAAGGCGCGCGCCATGGTCCCTCCATCATGCCGGGCGGCTCGCCGGCTGCCTGGCCGGCCGTCAAGCCTATCTTCCAAGCCATTGCGGCCAAAGTGCCCGAGGGCGACCCCAACGGCGCGCCCTGCTGCGATTGGGTGGGCGAGAACGGGGCCGGCCACTTCGTCAAGATGGTGCACAACGGCATCGAATACGGCGACATGCAGATCATCGCCGAGGCCTATCACCTGATGAAGGAGGGCCTGGGGCTGAGCAACGACGAGATGAGCGCCGTCTTTGGCCGCTGGAACAGGGGCGTGCTGGAGTCCTATCTGATCGAGATCACGCGCGACATCCTGGCTTACCGCGACGAAACGGGCCAGGCCGTGGTGGACGTGATCTTGGACAGCGCCGGCCAGAAGGGTACCGGCAAGTGGACTGTGGCCTCGGCGCTGGAGCAGGGCACGCCGTTGACTCTGGTCGGCGAGGCGGTGTTTGCCCGCTTCCTCTCGGCGCTGGTCGACGAGCGGGCTGCGGCTGCGCACGTGCTGCCGGGGCCGGCCGCAGCCTTCGACGGCGACAAGGATGCCTTCCTGGCCGACCTGGAGCAGGCCGTCTACGCGGCCAAGATTGCCTCCTACGCCCAGGGCTACATGCTGATGCGCGCGGCCGCAGCCGCCTATGGCTGGCACCTGAACCTGGGCGGCATCGCGCTGATGTGGCGCGGCGGCTGCATCATCCGCTCGGCCTTCCTGGGCAAGATCAAAGAGGCTTACGACGCCGATCCGGAGTTGGTCAACCTGCTGCTGGCGCCCTATTTCCGCTCGGCCATGGCCGAGGCCGAAGGCGCCTGGCGGCGGGTAGTTGCTGCGGCGGCGCAGTTGGGCGTGCCCGCGCCGGCCCTGTCCAGCGCGCTGGCCTTCTACGACGGCTACCGCCGCCAGCGCCTGCCGGCCAACCTAACCCAGGCCCAGCGCGACTACTTCGGCGCGCACACCTACGAACGGATCGACCGGCCGCGCGGCCAATTCTTCCACACCAACTGGACCGGCCACGGCGGCGACGTGACCGCGCGCGCCTATCAGGCGTAAAGGAGGGCGACGTGCCAAAGACAACAGACCCCGCGCTGGAGCAACTGTGCATCAACACCATCCGTTTCTTATCGGCCGACGCCGTGCAGCAGGCCAACTCCGGCCACCCCGGCTTGCCGATGGGCGCCGCACCGCTGGCCTTCGCCATCTGGACGCGCCACCTGCGCCACAACCCTGCTAACCCGGCCTGGCCCAACCGCGACCGCTTCGTGCTGTCGGGCGGCCACGGTTCCATGCTGCTCTACAGCCTGCTGCACTTAACGGGCTACGATCTTTCGCTCGATGAACTGAAGCGCTTTCGCCAGTGGGGCAGCTTGACGCCCGGTCACCCGGAGTACGGCCTGACGCCCGGCGTGGAGACCACCACCGGCCCGCTGGGCCAGGGCTTCGCCAACGGCGTTGGCATGGCCATGGCCGAGGCGCACCTGGCCGCCGTCTACAACCGGCCGGGCCACGCCATCATCGACCATTACACCTACGCCATCGTCACCGACGGCGACCTGATGGAGGGCGTCGCCTCCGAGGCGGCCTCGTTGGCCGGGCACCTGCGCCTGGGCAAGCTGATCTACCTCTACGACGACAACAATATCTCCATCGAGGGCTCCACCGACATCACCTTCACCGAGGACCGCGCCAAGCGCTTCGAGGCTTACGGCTGGCACGTGCAGCGGGTGGAGGATGGCCTGGACGTGGACGCGATCGACCAGGCCATCCAGGCGGCCAAGCAAGACCCGCGGCCCTCGCTGATCATGGTGCGCACCACCATCGGCTATGGCCTGCCGACGCGGGCCGGCACAGCCAAAGCGCACGGCGAGCCGCCCGGCGAGGCCGAGCTCAACGGCGCCAAGGAGGCGCTGGGCTGGCCGCTGGAGCCGCGCTTCTACCTGCCAGATGAGGCGCTGGCCTTCTTCCGCCAGGCAGCGCCGGCCGGCGCTGCGCAGGAGGCAGCCTGGCAGGAGCGCTTCGCCGCCTACCGCGCCGCCTATCCCGACCTGGCCGCCGAGCTGGAGCGCCGGCTGGCCGGTGAGCTGCCGGCCGGCTGGGATGCCGACCTGCCCGCCTTCCCGGCCGACGCCAAGGGGCTGGCCACGCGCGCCTCCTCCGGCCAGGTGCTCAACGCGCTGGCCGCCAGGCTGCCGGAGCTGTTCGGCGGCTCGGCCGATCTGGCGCCCTCCAACAACTCCTGGCTCAAGGGCCGGCCAGCCTTCTCGGCCGACGACCGAACGGGCAGCAACGTCCACTTCGGGGTGCGCGAACACGCCATGGGCGCCATCGTCAACGGCATGGCCTATCACGGCGGCTTTATCCCCTACGGCGCCACCTTCCTGGTCTTCTCGGACTACATGCGGCCGGCCGTGCGCCTGGCCGCGCTGTCGCACCTCGGTTCGATCTGGATCTACACCCACGACAGCATCGGCGTGGGCGAAGACGGCCCCACCCATCAGCCGGTGGAGCAGTTGGCTGCGCTGCGGGCCATCCCTGGCCTGGTCACCCTGCGCCCGGCCGACGCCAACGAGGTGCGCGAGGCCTGGAAGATCGCCATCGAGAACCGCCATCGCCCCACGGCGCTGGCGCTCACCCGCCAGAACCTGCCCACGCTGGACCGGTCGATGTACGCGCCGGCCGAGGGGGTGCGCCGCGGCGCTTACGTGTTGGCCGACCTCGGCCCAGCAGGCAAGCCGCAGGTGATCTTGATGGCTAGCGGCTCGGAGGTAGCGTTGATCGTAGAGGCCGGCCAGCGGTTGGCGGCCAAGGGTATCGCCGTACGCGTGGTCTCTTTCCCAAGCTGGGAGCTGTTTGCGGAGCAGGATGCGGCCTATCAGGCTGCCGTGCTGCCGCCGGACGTCACGGCGCGGCTGGCCGTCGAGGCGGGCGTCCCGTTGGGCTGGCATCGCTGGGTCGGCTCGCAGGGCCGCGTGCTGGGCCTAGATCGCTTTGGCGCTTCGGCGCCGGCCGCCACGGTCTTCGCGCAGCTCGGTTTCACGGCGGACAACGTCGAGAAGCTGGCGATGGAGCTGTTGACCGCGGGATGACAAGCCAGATGCCCATGCGCGTCGGCGCACAACCGTCAATGAAAGCGCGGCGGGCACGGTCGGAGACCGGCCCGAGCGATTTTCAGGTTAGCATTCAGCCAGAGGTGCCGGGCCCTTGAGTCTGCGTCTGCAAGGGCGTCCGCTGAGCCGACTTAAGCTGCAAAACGGTCTCAAGGGCCCGGCGCCCGAGTGGTTACCCGCACAGAAGCGATCATGGTCTCACAACAGTCGTTGAAACAGCAAGCCGCCGATCAGGTGCTCAGCTTCATTCAGTCGGGCATGATTGTAGGCCTGGGCGCCGGCAGCACGGCCCTACTGGCCCTGCGCGGCCTGGCCGCCAAACTCGCCCGCGGCGAGTTAAACAACATCCAAGGCATCCCCTGTTCGACGGTGGTTGAGGCGGAAGCGCAGCGCCTGAACATCCCCCTCACAACGCTGGAAGAACATCCCATGATCGACCTGACCTTCGACGGCGCAGACGAGGTCGATCCGGCCTTGAACCTGATCAAGGGCGGCGGCGGGGCGCTGCTGCGTGAGAAGATCGTGGCGCAGGCCAGCCGCCGCGAGATCATCATCGTGGACGAGTCCAAGCTCTCGCCGGCGCTGGGCACCCGCTGGGCGCTGCCGGTGGAGGTCGTTCCCTTCGGCCGGGGCAGTCAGGCCGTCTTCCTGGAATCGCTGGGCGCAGCCGTCGACATGCGCCTGGGCGAGGACGGCCTGCCTTTCGTGACCGACGAGGGCAACTATATCCTGGACTGCGCCTTTGGGCCCATTGCCGATCCGGTCGGCCTGGCCGCCCGCCTGGATGCGAGGGCCGGCATCGTGGGTCACGGCCTGTTCCTCGGCCTGGCCACCGACGTGATCGTGGCCGGCGCGTCGGGCATCAGACACTTGCGGCGAGACGCCTAGCGCGGCGGATCACTCGCTGCGGCCGTGACCGGCGCGCTTGCAATCGCCGGGTCAGAAGCCGCCACCACCGATCCCGCAACCAGCAGCTTGAAACAGAGCTGGTAACGATCTGGCGAAGCTTGGCCTCAAACCGACAAGTCAATTGGGCGCGGATGAGCGCTGCTTCCTCGGGCCTGATCCGCAGTCTCTGCGTCCATTCGCTGCCCCAATCTTGCTGCGTCGACGTAACTATTCAGGTGCCGGGCACTTGCGACCGGTTTCCAGCTTGAGCCGGCTCTGCAGACGCCCTGGCCAGCGCAGCCTTAAGTGC
>DAOUBX010000217.1:0-26939 GCA_034432445.1 Anaerolineales bacterium | reverse complement strand
TGCCGCTCTCGGTGGCGAAGTTGCGCATCAGGTACTCGTAGGCGTCGCCGAGCAGGTCGTCCCCCTCGGCGCGGTTGGCGCGCAGGTCAATCCCCTCGAAGATGCCGATCAGCCGCGACAGCCGATCCACCATCTCGCGGCCGCGGCCCAGCTTCGCCTCGTCGTTGAAGTCGGCGACATCAATCACGCCCTTGAGGTCGTTGGCCTCAGCGAGCCTGCCGATGATCTTGTTGATCTTGTCGCCGATCTCCGGATCGCCCTTCAGCCGCACCATGTCGGCGAAAGCGCCGCCTTCGGGCACGAGGATGGTGGCGTAGGGCCTGCCCGCGTACCTGTCGGAGACGTACTTGACGAAGAGCAGCGTGAGGATGTAGTCCTTGTACTGCGAAGCGTCCATCCCGCCGCGCAGTTCGTCGCAGGATTTCCAGAGAGAGGCGTAGAGCTGGGATTTCTTGAGCGGCATGGTTGACTACAAATCCTCTTCGTATGTTACCCTGTCACCGCAGTTGTCCTTGCGGCAAAAAAGTCGCACGCCCGCCAGATGTCGTTGGCGAGGGTCTCACGGGTTTGGGCGTTAGGCATGGGCTTTTGTACTTAACTTCAATTCTGCGCGTTGAAATTACCGTCTTTAGCCGAAAAGTACAATCTACCGGGTGAGCAGCGGTTCCTCCCCGATCGCTCAAGGCCCGGTCGGCTGCGGACAGGGCGCGGGTCAGCTCCCAATCGGCGGGCAGGTCCGGCGGCAGCGGTGCGGGTACGAAGGCCCAATACGCGGCCTCGCCCTGTCCCACACGCACAAGCTGACCGGACGCGCGGTTGCGGAAGCGTTTGGCGTTCACGGAAAGACCTCATTCCTTGTCTACTAGCCGAAAATGCTCCGTCTTAATGAAAGCAGGCGAACTCGATTAGCCCGCGGCCCTTCAGGTCGGCGATGTCGCAGAGGACGATGCCGCCAGTTTAGCACACAGGCGCGCATTTGCCGAAATGCCCCCGGGGAACGACAAGGCGTCACAGGCCAGATGGCAACCTCAGGGCAAGTTGTAACCCTGCTTGCTGGCAGACGATCTCCACGCGTGGTATCTTGCTGTCGAAAGCGTCAAACGCAACCCAAAAGTAGATCAACATAAGCAACAGGAGTTAGCGATGAAAGCAACTTGGAACGGGGCCGTTTTGGCCGAGAGCGATCAGACCATTGTGGTGGAGGGCAACCACTACTTCCCGCCCGACGCCATCCGCCGTGAGCACTTCCAGGACAGCGCCACCCATACCACCTGCGCCTGGAAGGGCGTGGCCAGCTACTACGACGTGGTGGTCAATGGCCAGGTTAACAAGGACGCGGCCTGGTACTATCCCACCCCCAAGCCGGCTGCCAAGCAAATCGCCGGCTACGTGGCCTTCTGGCGCGGGGTGCAGGTCACACCGTGACCCCCAGAAAAGTCGAGGTGCTCTGTTTTGATACCCGCCCGCGCGCAACGGCGCTGCGTTTTCTCGGCCCCCGCCGTTTCAGGTCGACGGCCAGGACCTGTGGCCGGAGGAACGAGAGACGCACAGCCTGAGCTGCCGCGTCTATGCCACGCCGGAAGGGCTTAAGAGTTGGCCGACTGTGAAGATGTTGATGGGACGGCTGCTGTCGGTCTGAAAGATGCCAACTTTTCCGAAAAGTTGGCATCTTTCAGACCTCACCTCCCGCTTTGGCTGGTCTTCTGACCGAGCTACTAATGGGATAGATTAGACGTGTCCTGAATACAGCCTGTGCGCCGCCTGACAGCGAAGCCTCTGTTCCAGAAAGCAAAACAGTCCCGTGATGAAGGACCTTCATCAGGGGACTGTTTTTTTTGGCCGCGGTTTGTTGCTAGAAGCGCTTGCTCAGGGGGAGAAAGACCAGCGCCGTGACCACGCCGAAGATCAGGTGGCCGACGAGGCTCATCCACTGGTCGCCGCCGATCTGCAGCACCATGGCGCTCATGCCCAACATCAGGGGCATCAGGATCAGCGCGCCCAGCACCCACCAGATGACGCCGTTGACAGCGCCGGCGACGACGGCGACGCCGGTGGATTGCGGCAGCCGGCTGGCGACTATGCCATAGACCGCGCCGATGAAGGCGCTGATGGCCATGTGAACGATGAAGCCGATGGCCACGCTTTCGGATCCGACCAACATAGCCACCATTGGCAGCATGCCCATCATGGCCATCATCATGCCGAAGATCACGCCGCCGGCCAGTCCGGCGATCGCGCCGGCAATGATAGAGGAGGTCAGGGACCGATTGGTCGTATTGCTCACTGCTGTTGTCATGGTAGTGCTCCTTGTCTTGCAAAAAAATCGTCGAGTATCTTTACCCGTGTGCTGCTCTTGACGTCCGTCCCGGGGTCAATCTTACCCGACTGCGCACGAAATTGCCCGAGAACTTCCAAGCCTGCGCGCCCGGCCAATCAGCTGGCGCTCATCAAACGCGCCCCAGCCCGGTGCGCTGTATGCAGAAACTCGAGCAGCAGGGCCTGGGAATCGCTGGCCTCCGTCAGCGCCGCGTAAGGCAAGATGGCGCCTGTCCAGCCAGTTGTGCGCCAATGCGCCCCATCGGGCAACGGCTGTTCCGTCCACTGAGCCGGTGTGGGATAGGCCGTGACGTAGAAGTAGGGTTCGGCGATGCCCTCATCCCCAGTGCTGAAGCCGAAGTTCATCTGCTCGTCGGCATACTCCGGATCGCTGGGGTCCTGGCCGGGCACGAGCCGTCCCGACAGCCAGAGCAGCGCCAGGTCGAAGTGATGCGGCCAGAGCTGCACGGGGCTGCTCTCCTCCCGAAAGCTGTGGCGGAAGCGCTTGAAGACGGCGTCAATCTGTACCAGCGCCTGCCAGTAGCGCGCCGCTGCGGCAGGATCATAAGTCCCTGCCGTTTCAGCGGCGCATACGCTGCGGTCGAATTCGACGGCCAAGCCCAGCGCAGCCAGCGCAGTGTCAAGCTGCTGGCAGAAGGCGGCGGGAGATTGTCCTGTCATGGGCACGAAGCGGCTGCGCCCGGCGCTGGTGAGAATGCGCGCCTGGTGCGCCGCCAGGTCGAGCACAACCTCGAACATCTGGCTGCCAGACCAGACAGGCGTCGTGGTCAGCCCGGCTGCGCTGACGTGCAGACTGGCATGCCACCAGTGTTTCTGAGGCGGCGTCAACGCGCGCCGAATCTTGCCGGCAACTTTGCTGTAGCCGGCCAGGGTGTCACGCGTGGCGCGCCAGGAAGCGAGAGGTAGGGAAGGGAACGAGTTCAGGGTCATCAGGCGAATCTCCCAAGAGCAAAAGAGTGTGCAAGACTTCGATCATCTGTGCGGTGGTCAGAAATGGCAAGGCGTCGTTGGTTTTGGGGATGTTCATTGCTGTTGTTTCCAGGGTGGCATGGTATACAAGATGCTGCCGACGCGACCGATCTTACCCTGGGCACGTCCGGGACGACGCCGCTCATTCGTAGGGACAGCATGACACAGGCTCAACCAGGGCAACTCGCGCCTGATTTTACCCTGGCCACCCTCGATGGCCAATCCATCAGCTTCAAACAGGGCTTGATGGCCAGAGGCGCGACTGGCTTCGCCGGCAAGGGTCCTTCGTCACGCTGATCTTCCGGCCGCACGTGTGGGGTTTTAACAGCGTGTGCTGAGAGGTGGGGCTGGCCAGAAAGGTAAGATTGCGCCGAATGACCACGTCCATACCCTGCACGTGATGAATGGATCATAGACCCGGATCTACCAGCGGCAAGGTCAGTTGTAACCCACCTTGCTGGCAGGCAATCTCAAGGTATGATATGTTGCTCTCATTATGGCTGAACGTAGCAACCAGGAGTGGCTCGACGCCTTACAGGGCGCGTCACAAGATGCGGCCGTAGCCGATCTGCGCGCGCTGCTGCTGCGCGGCCTACGCTACGGCATGGTCAGACATGGCGTGACAGAGGCTGACCTGGAGGATTTCGCGCAGGATGCGCTGCTCAAGGTGTTGGACAACCTGGCCTCTTTTCGCGGTGAGGCGCGTTTCACCACATGGGCGCAGAAGATCGCCGCGCGCGCGGCCTTGAGCGAGCTGCGCCGCCGCCGTTGGCGCGATGTGTCGCTGCAAGATCTGCTGGCTGAGCATGAGAACACGGACTTTACGCCGGCTGTGTTGACCGATCGACAGCCAGATCCAGGAAAGATCGCGCTGCAGCGAATGATGATGGAGAAAATCCAACGCATGATCGCCGAAGAGCTGACCGACAAGCAGCGTCAGGCGTTGATGGCTGTGATGCAGGGCGGTATGCCGCTGCAAGAGGCGGCGGTGCGCATGGGCACCAACCGCAACGCGCTCTACAAGCTTCTGCACGACGCGCGCCAACGTCTGCAAAGGCGTATGTTGCGTGAAGGGCTGACGCCGGACGATGTGCTGGCAATGTTCGCTGAAGGGTAGCTGATATTCGATGTTACAACGACTGTTGGCCAGGCTAAAGCGGCCACAACCTGTCCCGTCTATGACGCCCTTGCAGCGCGATCAATTGGCCAGCATGGTGCAGATGATCGCTACCACCCGACCCGACGAGCTGAGCTGCGACGAGTGCTTTGAGCAACTGGACCGTTTTGTCGAGCTGCATCTAACCGGCAAGAGCGCGGCCGAGGCCATGCCGCTGGTGCAGGATCACCTGGACCGCTGCGGCGATTGCCGCGAGGAATTCGAGCTGCTATTGGCAGCGCTGGAGGTGACGCCATGACCCCCAAGAAAATCGCTGTGCTCTACTTCGACGGCTGCCCCTCCTGGCAGCAGGGCGTAGAGAACTTGCGCCTGGCCTTGCGCCGCCTGGGCATGGACTGGCCGGTGGAGCTGATCCACGTGCAAGACGACGGCCAGGCGGCGCGGCTGCGCTTCCTGGGCTCGCCCTCTTTTCAGATGGACGGCCAAGACCTGTGGCCGGAGGAGCGAGAGACGTACAGTCTGAGCTGCCGCGTCTATGCCACGCCAGAGGGGCTCAGAGGCTGGCCGACGGTGGAAATGCTGGAGGAGCGGCTGCGGCGACGCTAAGAGTCGCCAACTTTGCGGCAAAGTTGGCGACTTTCAGGCCTTACGGACCGCCGACTGCGCTACCGGAACGACCCTCGCCTGCGCGCGGCGTGAGCGCCACGCTGACCAACCTCCCCGGAGCACCCCCCACACGAACGAAGGACGCATCATCTTCAGCAAAATCTGCCAATAGGACCCGCTGCCGGTGTACATGTCCCACTGCACGGCGCTCATGGGGCGCGGCGCTCCCGGATTGCCTTGCTCGTCCAAGATCATCTGCAAGATCGTGTTGCGGGCAAAGCGGTGTCGGCGTAGCTGGCTGACCACGGCGAAGATCAGCCGGCCTGCCTGGTTGTCGTGCTCGATGGCCTGACAGGCCGGCAGGTAGTGGCGCCGGAAGTCCTCGGCCGATACGCCATGCTGAACCGCCGCCGCTGCGGCCGCCTTGGCCGTGCGGTAGGCCGAGCCGATGCCATCCTTGTACAGCCGGGTCGAGGCGGCATCGCCGATGAAGACGACGCGGTCGCCGTAGGGCTGGCGCGCGCCGAGGACGTTGATGCGAGGGGCGCATTGACAGGAAGGTTTTTCCAACAGAGGAGCGCACGGCAGACAGCGCCGCACCTCTGGCGCCGCCAGGAACTGCTGCATCAGGTCGCTCTCCATCTCCTCGCCCAGCAAGCAGACTGTGATGTACTCACCTTTGGGGATCAACATGCCGAATTCCAGGCCAGGGATGTCGAGCAGGAACACCTGGATGGCGTTGCCCAACGTGGCATCCACCGTGGCCGCGCCAAGGAAATACTCCCGGATGTAAGTTTTGCTAGTCTGCGGCGGCTGGTAGCCAGGGACTACTTCGCTGAACAGCTTGAGCAATGCGCTGTTGACCCCCGTGGTGACCGCCAGCAGATCGTAGCGCGTCAACGCATCCGGCTCGGCGCCCACCGCCGGTCGCCCGTCCACCCAGGCCACGTGGTTGACCCGTTGGCGCAGCACGCGCGCGCCGCGCTGCGCCGCCAACTCCAACACATAGGCATCCAAGCCGATCCAAGCGCGGCCCCGCAGCTCGCGCGGGCCGGCCCCGCGGTGCAAGGAGGCGATAGGCGTCGCCTGCCGCGGGGGTGCGATACGGGCGCTGCCGGCGTCTAAGTGGATCACGTAGGAGTCGATGTTGCGCTGGACCACGGCCGGCGGCAGGTCGATGCCGTCCTCCACCAGCATCTGCATCAGGCGTTCCGACACGATGCCGGCGCAGCCGTTGCAGCCCTTGGCCCCCGGTTGCATGAAATCACGAGGCTCGTAGATGTCCACCGCGATCTGGCGGCCGGCGCAGCTGGCCATCTCCAGCACAAAGTAGGCAAAAAACGCGCCGGCCGGTCCGCCGCCGATCACCGCCACCCGAGCGCCGTTGCCCAGTTGAAAAGAGGAAGAGTCAGCCATAGGGTATCCTCCAGAGGCTATGCAACACAGACACGCACGAAACAGGCGCTGCGCTCCGACAGAGGGTAACGGACGGCCCGGTCAGCCCCACGCCAAAGGGCTGAGCAAAGGCCGGCCCACACAATCTTCCAAGCAGCGGGCTGCGACGTTGGCAGTAGCCTATGGGCGACGATGCCCAGGCGCCCCACTAACGGCAAAAAGAAAGCAAAAAGCACTCAACCGTCACACAAACACAATTCTATCACAACGCAGTCCGTTTGCCAATCCCCCAGTTTTCTTGACAATTGCCCCTCGACACCTACAATGTTGACATCTAGGCAAGCCATATGCGCACAGATTCCGAGGTTCCCAGTACCATTGTCACTCGCCATACACGTTCGACGGCGCTCCTGATGTCTTGTGCGCGCAGCCGACCGTCCGCCAGCTCCTGACCTCCTCCGCCTTCCGCCGCCAGGAGGCCTATCTGGTGCTCCGGCGGCGCCCCGCATTGAACCCCATCCTTTTGCGCTGTCCCAAGCCTAGCAAAGGAAGATCGCCGATGGCGCAGTCGACTCACGTCTTTCGCAGCGAACAATTCACCCAGCGCCGCTTCACCTGGGCGGACGCAGCCGTTGTCCTCATCGTCGCCGTGGTCATCTACCTGGCAGCGCGGCTGGCTGTCAACGCGCCCGCCGAGGTTCAAGGGCCGGACATCTCGCTGGTGCCGTCGGCCTTGCCGGCCTATGCGTTGTTCTCGACGCTGCGCATGCTGGCGGCGTACATCCTCAGCTTCCTGTTTACCATCGTCTACGGCTACGTGGCCGCCTACAACCGCCGCGCCGAGATGGTGCTGATGCCGCTGCTGGATGTGTTGCAGAGTGTGCCGATCCTCTCCTTCTTGCCTGTGGTGCTGTTGGGCCTGAGCGCCTTCCTCCCTGAGGCGCTGGCCGTAGGGCTGGCGGCCATCGTGCTCATCTTCACCAGTCAGGTTTGGAACATGACCTTTGCGTGGTACCAGTCGCTTACCACCATTCCTGTCGAGCTACGCGAGGCCAGCGCCACCTTCCGCTTCAACCGCTGGATGCGCTTGAAGACGCTGGAGCTGCCCTTCGGCGCCAAGAGCTTGATCTGGAACAGCATGATGAGCTGGGCCGGCGGCTGGTTTTTCCTGATGGCGGCCGAGATCTTCACCGTGGGCGCGCGCGACTTTCGCTTGCCCGGCCTGGGCGCCTACCTGAGCGAGGCGGCCGCGCTGGGCGATACGCAGGCCATTCTGCTGGGCATCGCAACCCTGGTGGTGGTGATCGTGGCGCTGGATCAGTTCGTGTGGCGGCCGCTGCTGGCCTGGTCAGAGCGCTTCACCCTGGAGATGGTGGAAAGCGACAATCCGCCCACCTCGTGGTTCTACAATTTGTTACGCAGCTCGAGGCTGGTGGAAGTCGTCACAGACCGGCTGTGGCGACCGCTGAACGAACGGATTGATCGCTGGATGCAACGCTGGCTGCCGCCGCTGGGCATGGCGCAAGCCGGCAGCGGGCGGCGTTCGGCCACCAGCGTCGCGGCGCTGGTGGTGCTGGCCGGCGTGTTGCTCTACGGTGGCTACCGCGTGGTCGGCGGATTGCTGCAGGTCACGCCGGCCGAGTGGGTCCAGATCGGCGTCGGGCTGCTGGCGACGCTGCTGCGGGTGATGATTGCAATGGTCGTTGCCCTGGCCTGGACCGTTCCGGTGGGCTATTTGATCGGCACCAATGAGCGGCTGGCGCGCTGGTTGCAGCCGGTGGTGCAGGTTGCGGCTGCAATTCCGGCCACGGCGCTGTTCCCCGTCTTGGTGCTCTTGCTGGTTGGCATCGCCGGTGGCGGCCTCGGGGTTGCAGCTATCCTGTTGATGTTGCTCGGCACCCAGTGGTATTTGCTGTTCAACGTCATCGCCGGGGCTTCTTCCATTCCCCAAGATCTGCAGTTCACGGCGGCGTTGTTGGGTCTGAGCCGCCGGGAGCGCTGGCGTACGCTGATCTTGCCCGCCCTCTTTCCCTTCATCGTCACCGGCGCCATCACGGCCAGCGGCGGCGCCTGGAACGCCAGCATTGTCGCCGAGCACGTAACGTTTGGCGGCCAGAGCCTTTACACCACCGGGGTGGGCAGCCTGATTGCCCGTTCCACCGCCGAAGGCAACTACCCATTGCTGTTGGCAGCTACCTTGAGCATGGTGATCACCGTCGTGGCGATCAACCGCGTCTTCTGGCGCCGACTTTATCGCCTGGCCGAAGACCGCTATCGCATGGAGTGAGTCATGAGCGAACAAAACAGAAAGCTGTTGGAGCTGCGCCAGATCAGCCAGGCGTATGGCAAGGGCGAACGGCGCTTCAACGCGGTGGAAAAGGTCGACCTCACCCTGAGTGCAGGCGAGTTCATCGCGCTCCTGGGACCGTCAGGCTGCGGCAAGAGCACTTTGCTGCGTATCATTACCGGGCTACAGGCCCCCACCGAAGGGCGGGTGTTGTACCGCGGCCAGCCGCTGCTCGGGGTCAACCCCCACGCAACCATCGTCTTCCAAACTTTCGCCCTGTTTCCCTGGCTCACCGTGCAGGAAAACGTGGAGGTGGCGCTCAAAGCGCGCGGCGTTCCCTCCGAGCAGCGCAGCGCCCGCGCCATCGACTTGCTGGATCGCGTCGGCCTGGATGGCTTCGAGGACGCCTATCCGCGCGAGCTGTCGGGCGGCATGCGCCAGAAGGTAGGCTTTGCTCGCGCCATGGCCGTGGAGCCGGAGCTGCTCTGCCTGGACGAGCCCTTCTCGGCGCTGGACGTGCTGAGCGCCGAGGCGCTGCGCGGCGAGCTGTTGGAGCTATGGACCTCCGGCAGCATTCCCACCCAGGCCATCCTGATGGTCAGCCACAACATCGAAGAGGCCGTCTTCATGGCCGATCGCATCGTGGTGATGGACAAGGGCCCTGGCCGCGTGGTAGCCGAGGTCAAAGTGGACCTGCCGCACCCGCGCGACCGCAAGAGTCCGGCCTTCTTGGCCCGCGTCGACCGGGTGTACGCCACCCTGGCCGGCCAAACCGAGGCAGAGAGCGTCGAGCTAGGCACCGCGCCGGGCGAGCCGGGCCGCACGCGCGCCTTGCCGGACGTAGACGTCAACGATCTGGCCGGCCTGCTAGAGCGTCTGGACGATCTGCCCGGCAATCGGGCCGACATCTACCGCCTCAGCGAGGCCTTGCAGGTGGACTCCGATCGCTTGCTGTCGTTGATCGAGGCGGCCGAGCTGCTGGGCTTCGCCACCGTGGCGCAAGGCGACATCACCCTGACCACGCTGGGCGAGACCTTTGCCGAGGCCAGCATCTTGGGGCGCAAGGCCATCTTCGCCACGCGGCTGCGGCGGGTGCCGCTGTTCCGCTGGCTGCTGTCGCTGCTTCGCGCAGCCCAGGGTCGCCAGCTCGATTACGGCGTGGTGCAGACGGCGTTGGAGCTGGAGTTCCCGCGCGAGCAGGCCGAGCAACAGCTTGAGATCATCACCCAGTGGGGCCGCTACGCCGAGATCCTGGCCTACGACGACTCGGAGGAAGTGTTCTACCTGGAGTCCGCATAGCGAGGCGGCGCAGCACCAGGCTTGCATCCTGCTGCCTGGCCGGACGCACCATGCTCACAAGTTGACCGTCGCGCAGCGTGGCTGGTAGGCCCGAGGGCGGGCTCCCGCCCGTTTTGGCTTCGCCAAGCCTATCAGCCCTGCTGCGCGCCGCTGGAAGTACATTTGCCGTGCGGAGTAGAGGCTTCAGCTGGGTTTGACGCTGACACTCGGCTGGAGCCTCTGCTCCAACGCCTCCCCCACCCCAACGCCTGATCACCCCCGGCGGATGAAGGCCGACCTGTGCTAGCCGTCGAGCTGCGCCGCCAGCGCCTGCGGATCGGTCACCGGCATCCGGCAGGCGAAGTTCTCGCAAACGTAGGCCGTGGGCTGGCCGTTGATCTGCACGCGTTCGGCCAACAAGGGGATGGTAGTTGCGGCTTCAGCCGCTGCTTGGTCCGACGCCGCGCCGGCCAGCACGGTATGCGGCAGGAAGCGCTTTCTGACCACGGTCAATAATTTCTGCGTGGGGGGGTCGGCCGGGTCGCCGATGATGGCGATCTCCTGCGGCCGGCTGATGTAGCGCTCCAGCGCGCCCAGCAGGTGACCAAAGGCCAGCGGCTGGCGGGCCATGCCCTCGCGCAGCATGAGCAAGATGGCCTCGGCGTGGGTGTAGTAGCGCTCCTCGCCGGTCAAGGCGTGCAGGCGCAGCAGCACGTCTGCCGCCACTGAGTTACCCGACGGCGTGGCGTTGTCCACCACCTCCTTGGGCCGAGCGATCAGCCCCTCGTGGTCGTGGCTGGTCTGGAAGAAGCCGCCCTGCCGCTGATCCCAAAACAGCTCGATCATCGTGTCCACCAGGGCGCGGGCCGCCTGCAGCCAGCGCAGATCGAAGGTGAGCTGGTAGAGCTCGACCAGCCCGTCGGCCACGTTGGCGTAGTCCTCCAGGTAGGCGTTGAGCTTGGCCTGCGGCTCGCTGCCGGTCAGCGCGGCCGGCGCCCAGGAGCGGTAGAGGCGGGGGTGGTCGGTGAGCGGTGAGCGGTGAGCGATGACCAGGTCGCGGAGGATGAATTCGGCGTTGCGTTCGGCGATCTGACGGTAGTCGTCACGGCCCAAAGCGCCGGCAGCGTAGGCAAAGGCGCGCAGCATCATGCCGTTCCACTCGGTCAACACCTTCTCGTCGCGGCCCGGCTTGACACGTCGCTCGCGCGCGGCGAACAGAATGGGCTTGCTGCGCGCCAGGACCTCGGCCATGAACTCGGGCGTCACCTCAGCCTTGGCCGCGGCCGCCTCCAGGTCGCGCTCGACGTGCAGGATGTTCTTGCCCTCGAAGTTGCCGCGGGCTGTGACATCGTAATACTTGGCCACCAGCCACGAGTCCACCCCCAACAGCTCCTCCAGCTCCCTCAGTTCCCATAAGAAGAACTTGCCCTCTTCCCCCTCACTGTCCGCGTCTTGCGTCGAGTAAAACGCGCCGCTGGGGTCGGTCATCTCGCGCGCCACGTAGTCTAGCGTCTCCTCGGCCACGCGGCGCAGCTCGGCGTCGTCCGTCATCTGCCAGGCCTCCACGTACAGCCGGGCCAGCTGGGCGTTGTCGTAGAGCATCTTCTCGAAGTGCGGCACCAGCCAATGGTCGTCGACCGAGTAGCGATGGAAGCCGCCGCCGAGTTGGTCGTACATGCCGCCGCGCGCCATCTTGCGCAGGGTGTGCGTCACCATCTCCAGCGCCTGGGCGTTGCCTGTGCGCCGGTGATAGCGCAGCAAAAAGCTCAGGTTCATGGGCTGCGGGAACTTGGGCGCAGCGCCAAAGCCGCCGTTGAACGAGTCGTAGGCGCGCGCCAGCCCCTGCACGGCCTGGTCGCTGATCAGCGCATCCAGACTGCCCTCGGACGGCCCCAGCAGGCTGCTACGCTGCAAGGCCGTGCGCATGCGGCCTGCGCTCTCCTCGATTTGAGCGCGGCGGTTGCGGTAGGCGTCGGCCACGGCCAGCAGCACGCGGCGGAAGCTAGGCATGCCGTAGCGGTCGAACGGCGGGAAGTAGGTGCCACCGTAGAAGGGCGACCCGTCAGGCAGTAGCCACACGCTCATGGGCCAGCCGCCTTGGCCGGTCATAGCCTGCACGGCCTGCATGTAGATGCCGTCCAGGTCGGGCCGCTCCTCACGGTCGACCTTGATGTTGACGAACAGCTCGTTCATCAGCTTAGCCGTCTGCTCGTCCTCGAAGGACTCGTGGGCCATCACGTGGCACCAGTGGCAGGCCGAGTAGCCGATGCTGAGGAAGATCGGCTTGTCCTCGCGGCGGGCGCGGGCCAGCGCCTCCTCGCCCCAGGGGTACCAGTCCACCGGGTTGTGGGCGTGCTGGCGCAGGTAGGGGCTGGTCTCGTGGATTAGGCGGTTGGTGTAGGATGTGTCAGGTGTCATGTGTCGTGTATCAGAAACAAGCGTATGGGTTGTCTTTTATTGTATCCGGCAGTGTAACACAATTTGGGCGGCCGGTGAGGCAGCCAGCTACCAAAGTGGGAAAGGGATCGCTGCGCGCACAGTCAAGCTAGTCCCTTGTGGGGGCGCCAACGCCGAACCGTTGACGATTCTGGCGCAGATGTCCAACCGCTGTTTTCCACCAGCCCACTGTGAAAAACTGACTCATGCCTGTTGATGAGCGCCCCGTGTCGCTATCACGTGTCTCTGCGGGTATTTGCGCCAACGCTCTACATCTTGGGGGTCGCACAGAGCGCAGCATCTAGATAACCGCAACGCCCCGCCGGCGCCAGCGCACAGCGGTAAAAGAGCCGCGCAGCGAATTTCCACAGGCTTGCCACAACTGTCAACAGTCGCTCTCGCCGCGCGCCGGGTGATCGGCGCTAGCCGTAGCATCTGTGCCGCAGCCATTTCTAGATGTAGTGGTCCGGAGCGCAGACAAGCCAGATTTCCACATTTCCACAGGTCCTACGACGACTACGAATACAAATTGCAAAACATACAACGCCAGGCTAAAATACCTGAGCTGCAAACCCGCACTCCCTCGGAGGTTGCTATGGCCCTCAAGCGTATAGGTGTCTTAACCAGCGGCGGCGACTCGCAAGGGATGAACGCCGCCATTCGAGCAGTGGTGCGCTGCGGCATCAGCCGCGGCCTGGAAGTCTTCGGGATTCACGAAGGATGGGAAGGCGCCGTCCAAGGGGGGGCCATGATCCGTCGTATGGACTGGAGCGACGTCGGGGGCATCTTGCAGCGGGGTGGCACGATTCTCGGCACGGCGCGGTCGGCGACCTTCCGCACGCGCGATGGGCGCAAGCAGGCGGCGTACAACTTGTTCAGCCATGGCATCAGCGGGCTGGTGGTCATTGGCGGCGATGGTTCCTTGACCGGCGCCCAGGTGCTGTGCGACGAGTGGGCCGGGCTACTCCAAGAGTTGGCAGCCGAGGGCAAGATCGTTGCGCCGTCGGAGGGTTTTCCGCCTCTCCAGGTCGTGGGGTTGCCCGGCTCTATCGACAACGACCTGTATGGGTCCGATATCTCGATCGGTGCGGACACCGCCCTGCAGACCATCGTGCGCGCTGTCGATCAGCTCGAGTCGACGGCTTCGGCGCACCAACGCACGTTTATCGTCGAGGTGATGGGACGCAACTGCGGTTATCTGGCACTGACCAGCGCTTTGGCCAGTGGGGGGCACTGGGTGTTGATCCCTGAGGAAGAGATGGACCCGCGCTGGACGCACAAAATGGTGAAAGCGCTTCAGAACGGCCGCGATGCCGGCCGACGCCATGCCACAGTGATCCTGGCGGAAGGCGCCCGGCACAGCGACGGCTTGCCAATCGCCTCCGAAACCATCCGGACGATCTTGCAAAAGCAGCTCGGCGTGGATGTGCGGGTAACTGTGCTGGGCCACGTGCAGCGCGGTGGCGCAGCCAGCGCGTTCGACCGTATCCTCTCTACCCGCTTAGGCGCTGCGGCCATCGATGAGCTGCTGGACAAGCCGGCCCACACGCCCCCGCGCATGATGGGGTTGATCGGCAATGTGCCGACGGCCACGCCGTTGCCAGAAGTGGTGACGAAGAGCCGTGCCGTAGGCGAGGCCATCGACCGCGGGGATTTTGCCACGGCAATCGGCCTGCGCAGCGGCAGCTTTCGTGACCAGTTGGCATTGCTCAAGACGCTCACCCAGGTCACGCCGCAGACTGCCCACACGGATGTCGAGCATGGTCCCGGCTGCATTGCCATCGTCACGGCCGGCGCTGACGCGCCGGGCATGAACGCAGCCGTGCGGGTGGCCGTGCGACAGGCTCTGAACGCCGGCGCGCGCGTCATTGCCGGCATCGACGGTTTTCGCGGCATGGTGCGCGGGAACGTGCGCGAGATGGATTGGATGTCGGTGAGCGGTTGGGTGGGACAAGGAGGCACGATGCTCGGCTCGGGCCGTTATGACTTTGTCCCGGGCGACCACGCAGCGCTGGAGAAGGTGTTGCAGCAACAGCAGGTGCGCGGCATGGTGGTGTTGGGCGGGCTGAACGCCTATCGCAACGTGGCGCAAATGGTCAAGCTGCGCAACCGCCATCCTAGCTTCAACATCCCGATCGTTTTGATACCGGCCACCATCGATAACAGCCTGCCTGCCACCGATTTCAGCATCGGTGCCGATACAGCCCTGAACAACATCGTCGACGCCATCGACAAGATCAAGTTTACCGCCAGCTCCACCCACCGCGCCTTCGTGATCGAGGTGATGGGTGACCTGTGTGGCTATTTGCCGCTGATGAGCGCGTTGGCCAGCGGCGCAGAGCAAGCCTATCTGCCAGAAGAGGGCATCACGCTTGAGAAGCTGGCCGCCGATGTTGCTGCGCTGCGCGAGGGCTTTCGCCAGGGCAAGTCGTTGGGCATTCTGATCATGGGCGAACACGCCTCGCGACACTACAACACCGACGTCATCCGGCGGGTGATCGAAGAGGAGGGCCAGGACAAGTTCGACGTGCGCGCTGTGATCTTGGGCCATTTGCAGCGCGGCGGCGTGCCCACGCCCTTTGATCGCATCCAGGCCAGCCGCTTTGCCCATCATGCTGTACACCACTTGCTGGAGCAGCTCGCCGAAGATGACACCTCTGCCAACTGCGTGGGCCTGATCGGCCGGCGTATCGAGATCACCCCCCTCGATCAGGCCATGGCGTTGTTGGATGAAAGCGGCGGTCGCCCGCGCGAGCAGTGGTGGATGCCGTTGCGAGAACTGCTGGTGCGGCTGTCTAGTCCGCCTGTAGCCGCCGGCGCTTCTCCAGGCTAGAAACAGATCCCCTTTCCCCGTTGAGGCGCCGCGACGAAGGCGGTCACTCGCAAGGGCCTGGCGCTGCTCAGGGCATGTCAGCTTCGTTTGAACTCATGTGTGGGGGCTAGCCCGCTCCGACCTCGACAATCACCGGGATGATCATCGGCTTGCGGCCCGTTTGATCATAGAAGTAGCGGCCCAGCACTTGCCGGATCGCTTCTTCCAGCCCGCGCTTGCTGACGCGACTGGTGTCCTTGAGCGTAGAGGCAACCAGGTCGCCGGCAGTGGTCAGCAGCTCGCCCGACTCCTTCTCGTAGACGAAACCGCGCGAGATGATCTCCGGTTGGCCGACCAAAGTGCGTCGAGCGAAGTCCCACTGCACAACGACGGTCACGAAGCCATAGGACGCCAGCACCTCGCGATCGCGCAGCACGGTTGGGCCGATGTCGCCCACGCCGCTGCCGGCCACGAAGACGTAACCGCCGGGGATGCGCTCGCCCACCGTCGCGCCGGCGGCGTCGAACTCCAGTACTGTGCCGTTCTCCACGGTCAAGATGTAGTCAGTGGGGATGCCGACTTGCTGCGCCAGCCGGGCGTGAGCGTGCAGGTGGCGCAGTTCGCCGTGCACCGGCACGAAGTACTCCGGCTTGGTCAGGCTGAGCAGCAGTTTCATCTCCTCTTGGCTGGCGTGGCCGCTGACATGCACCTGGGCCAGGGGAGGGTAGAGCACCTCGGCGCCGCGGCGGATCAGACGGTTGATCATCTGCGACACTAACCGCTCGTTGCCGGGGATGGGATGAGAGCTCAGGATGACCGTGTCGCCGGGCACGATCTCGATCTCGCGATGGCGGCCGGTAGCGATGCGCGCCAAAGCGGCCTCCGGTTGCCCCTGGGCGCCTGTGGTGATGATCACCACCTTGTCCGGCGCCAGATCCTTGACCTTGTCTAGATCGACGAGCGTCCCGCGTGGCACGTTCAGATAGCCCAGCTTCTGGGCGATCTTGACGTATTCGATCATGCTGTAGCCGGCGAGGGCAACCTTGCGTTTGTGCGCATGGGCAGCGTCGATCACCTGCTGCACACGGCTGAGCAGCGAGGCGAATGTGGAGACAATGATGCGGCCCGACGCGCTGCGAAAGATGCGGTCGAACTCCGGGCCGATCAGCGCCTCCGACGGCGTCCAGCCGGCGCGCTCGGCCCCGGTGGAGTCGGCCAGCAGCACCATGACGCCTTCGCTGCCTAGTTCGGCCAGGCGACCGTAATCGGGTGGGTTGCCGTAGACTGGGGTGTGGTCGAACTTGAAGTCGCCGGTATGCAACACCATGCCCACCGGGGTGCGGATGGCCAGCGCCATGCCGTCGGGGATGGAGTGGTTGATGGCAATGAACTCCACATCGAACGGCCCGGCAACCACACGCTCACCGTCCTCGACGGCAATGCGCTCGCCGGTCTTCGCCAGCTTGGCGTCTTTGAACTTCCTGTCGATCAGCCCTTGCACCAGCCGCGTGGCGTAGATCGGCGCGTTGATCTTGATGTCGCGCAGCAAGTAGGTCAGCGCGCCCATGTGGTCCTCGTGGCCATGCGTGACCACTATGGCCACGACGCGTTCGGCGCGCTGCGCCTCGCGCAGGTAGCCCCAGTCGGGCAACACCAGGTCGATGCCCAGCATGTCGTTGGCGGGAAACATGATCCCGGCGTCGACGATCAAAATGGCGTCATCGACCTCGAACACGGTCATGTTCTTACCGATTTCGCCCAAGCCGCCGAGCGGTATGATACGTAAGGTGTGGTTCATGGATCGGTTATGCAGTCGGTCTGTCGCTGTCCGCCAGACGCAGTTTGACAAACAGCCAGGGGACTAGCCAGAAAGCCACCAGACCCAAAACGGCGTAGCGCACAACGCGCACTGCCGTGTCCAGCGTCCAGGGCGACAGGTCAGGGATCAGCGAGCCGGCCAGGTAGACGCCGAGCACGATAGCAATGCCCAGCGCATAGCGCAGCAGGCGGCGCCACCAGGGGCCGGCGACGCTGAAGCGCACGGTGCGATCTTCGATGATGCTGCCCAAGGCTGCGCCCATCAGAATGCCGGCCAGCCGGCCGGCCATTTCGCCGGGATAGTGGCCGTTCTCGTCGCTGGGGAGCAACAGCAAGGGCAGCAGAGGCAGCAGAATCGCCATGGCCACCTGTTGGCCCAGGGTCAGTTGAGGCCAGCGCCGCACAAACACCGGCTCTAGCTTGAGCGCCGTCCAGAGCACCACCAGGCCGACCAGCCAGCCGGCCAGCACATCCTGTGGCGTGTGCACGCCCAAGTAGATGCGCGAAAGGCCGAGCAGAATGGCCATCAGCGCGGCCAACGCGGTGAACCAGCCACGCCGCACCTTGGCTGCTAGATAGCCCCAAAAAACCACGCCGCCGGTCTGGGCGTGGTCGCTGGGGAAGCTGAAGCTGGTTTCGGGGGCCGGTTGGCGCACCACCGTTGGGTCGGGCCGCGGTACACGAAACAGGTTTTTCAAGAACGTGCTGATCGCCACCGAGGACATGATCACAAAGAACAGCCTCCGTCCCACGCGGCGATCGATCGACCAGTAGATCAACGGCAAGATCACCATATAGCCGTAGATCGTGCCCAGCCAGGTGATGGCCAGGAAGACCCTGTCGAGCAAAGGACTGCTGAACGATTGTATCCAGAGAATGAAGTCGATGCCCCAGGTTTGTAGGTTGAGCAGTTGGTCCATGAGCTTGATTTGTGCAGGATGTTCAAGAAGAATGCGTACCGAGCACTGCTTGCCAGGAATGACGGTGCGTGTGTCTTGGTAAGAGAGACCTATCCCGCAGTCTTTCTGCCGTACCAGCCTGCGCGGCCCCAAACAGCTATGAGCTACGCGCCGCCAATTGTTGCACCACGGCCAGTAGCAGCTCGGCGCTGGCCGCCAGGTCGGCGATGGCGATGTGCTCGTTAGTCGTGTGCACTTCGGCCATGCCGGTGCTGATGACGACGCATGGAATGCCGGCAGCGGTGTAGATGTTGCCGTCGGTGCCGCCGCCGCTGGCGCGCAGTTTCACGTCATGGCCCAGGCGGCGCGCCGCGCCAGCCACGGCCTGCACGATGGGCGCGTCTTCGGCGAGGCGGTAGGTGTTGTAGGTGCGGTTGACTTCGGCCTCTAGCCGAGCGCCATGGCGGTCGGCAGCCTCCTGAAAGACCTTGACGATGCTGGCGGTGAGCGCTTCCAGTTTGACGTTGTCGCGGCTGCGTGCCTCACCGATCACCTTGACCCGGTCAGGCACGATGTTGCGCGCCGTGCCGCCCTCGATGATGCCTATGTTGGCGGTGGTTTCGGCATCGATACGGCCGAGCGGCATGGCGGCGATAGCCTCGGCAGCGACGCGGATGGCGTTGATGCCCTTCTCCGGCTCGGAGCCGGCGTGCGCACTGACGCCGTGCACGGTGAAGCGCAGGCTGTCCTGCGAGGGTGCGCTGACGACGAAGTGGCCGATGGGGCCGCCGGCGTCCAGTACGATGCCATGGCGGGCGCGCAGCCGGGTTGTGTCCAGTTGTCGTGCGCCGTAGAGACCCAGTTCTTCGCCGACTGTGATCACCACCTCCAGGGGGGGATGCGGTAGCCCCTGCTCCTGTAGCACTGTCAGCACCTCTAGGATGGCGGCCACCCCCGACTTGTCGTCCGCGCCGAGGATCGTCGTACCATCGCTGTAGACAACGTCGTCGCGGATCACAGGGGTGATGCCACGGTCTGTGCCGACGGTATCCATGTGTGCGCTGAGCAGCAACCAGTCGCCGGTGCCCGCCGGTGTGCGGCCGATGAGATTGCCGGCAGCGTCCATCTCGGTCTCGTAGCCGAGGGACTGGAGACAGCTGCGCAGGTGGCGGCCGATCTCGGCCTCGTGCCCGCTCGGGCTATCTCTGCGCACCAGGTCGAGGAACGTTTGCAGGAGGCGTTGTTGGTCGAGCAAAGCTGAAAGCCTTTCTGGAAAGTTCACAGGCTGCGGGCGCCGCAGAGCGACTGAAGTCGCCACTACGAAGCGCTACTCAAGTGCCGGGCACTGGCCAGTGCCCGGCACCTCTGGCTGAACGGTTGTTGCAATTATAGCATAGATGGGCGAGCAGGAAAACCTGCCTTGTCGGCAGCGCCACAGGGTCAATAGGTGCGCCGGAAGGTGATCACATACGAGAAGTGCTTGTAGGGCGGCAAGGGGCAGTTGTCGACAGTTGGACAGGTGTCGCCTAATTTGCCGGCGATGTCAGCGGGGAGGGGATTGATCAGCGACAGCGTGTGCGAGGTTTCGCTGCTGACAGGCGCACCGTTGACGCTCTCCACCTTGATGCGGAACTCCTCTTTGTCCATCAGCAGCTCGGCCTTGCCCGGCCCCTTGTCGCCTGTAACCGCGCGGCCGGGATAGGGGGCAGTGTTGACGATTACCGCGCCGTCGATGGGATTGCCCGCGGCGTCGATCACCGTGATGTAGATATTGCGCAGCCCGCCGGCCTCGATGCCACCGTTGTTCTCGTTCAGTCCCAGCACGCGCAGCTCAGCGATCACGAAGTCAACCGCCGGGGCAGGCGGCGCTGTCGGCGCCGGTGTGGCCGTCGGCGGACGGGGCGTTGGTGTGTCCGCCGGCGCCGCAGCAGTGGGCGTATCGGTGGGCAACGGCGGCGGCGTGGGCGTTGGCGGCGGTGTGTCCGTGGGCGCAAGGGAGGGTGTAGGCGTCGCCGAAGGAAGGTCTGTGGCGGTTGGCGTTGCTGTTGGCGGCAGCGGTGAAGCGGTGGGCGTGAGCGTCGGCGTGGGTGCGATGGGGGTTGCAGTCTTGGTAGGGGTAGGCGTGGCTGCCGGCGTCGCCGGCCCGCAGCCGGCCAGAAACACAGCTACCAAGAGGATGGTGTAGCAAAATGCCTTCATTGGAGTGTACCGGGTGTCAGGCCAAAAGAGAAGGCGCCAACACGATTGGATGTGCGTGAGATCAACCCAGAGTCGGCAACGCTGCGCATGACAAAGTAGACGGACTGGCCGGCAGGAGGGACCGGCCCTGCCGCGAAGGGCGAGGACGCCAGCGAGCCGACGAAGGTAACGCCACCGTCCCAGGGCCGGAAATAGGGTTGAGTGCTGCTCCAGACCTGGTAGCTGCTCACGGTCACGCTGCCACCGCCTTCATCTAGGGTAACCGGCGGCCAAGACAAGGATAGGTCGCTGCCGCTGCGAGCAATGGACACGGTAGGCGCTTGCGGCACGCGCGGGGTGCGTGCCAGAATCAAGCGATCCTGGTCGGTGCTCCAGATACGGCCATCACTGAAGGCGATGCCGTAGGGCGCGGCAAAGGTTGGGCTGTTAGGCGGCGTGTAGACGGTGATGCCGGTAGGCGCTCCGGCCAGCAGCGGCCAGTTGACCGTGGAAAACAGAAATGTGCCGTTGGCCTTGGTGGCGGTTTGAGTCCCTGACGAGACCGTCGAACAAGTCGGCGAGGGCGTCGAGTTGCCCGTGGTGATGCTCAAGGAGTTGCCGCTGGCGCGCGCTGGATCAACAAAACCCACCGTGCCGCTTAGGTCGGTGTACCAGACGACCTCAACCCCTGGCGTCACGGCAACCGGCTGCGTGCCGCCGGGCAGGGCGAAAGTGATCGCCTGGTTGGTGTTGGGGCTAAGCCGCCCCAGGCGCCCCGCCTGGGCGTCTGCCCACCAGAGCAGGCCATCGCCGTCGAAGGCCAGGCCCTTGGGGAAGGCGGAGCTGCCGAGGTTCCACCAGCGCAACTGGTTCGTGCTAGGGTCGAAGCGCAGGATACGCTTGGCCTGCGAGTCGCCGATCCATAGCCAGCCACCATAAGCGATGATGTAGTCCCCGCCGCCGCCGACATCGAAGCGGCACAGCTCGTTGGTGCTGGGGTTGAAGCGCAATAGCCTGGTGTTTTGGCGCTGAGTAAGCCAGACGCGGCCAGAGGTGTCGAATGCCAGACCGGCCGGCGCCAAAGCAAGCGCTGCTAGATCCCAGTAGGTGACTTGCGAGGTGGAAGGGTTGAGCCGGCCAAAAGCAGAGAAGTAATCGCTCCACCAAATGTTGCCGTTGGCGTCGGGCTTGGCATCGCTGGGTGTGACGACGAAGGCCGCGCTGAGGGAAAACGTATGCCGCGTGTAGGCGCCGGTGGATGGGTTGACGACGACGATAGCCGGCAGTTGGTAATCGCTGATGTATAGGCTGCCGGACATGTCGCGGTTCAGTTCCCAGAGAGCGCTGTTCGAAAGACCGGCAGTCGCCTCGCCCACGCCCATGTTGGCTGCGGCAGGAACGGCGCTGCCAAGAGCCAGAAACAGGGCTATGAGTAAGCAGATTGACATGTAGATTAGGCGCATAATCCCATCCTCCTTAGCAAGATCTCGGAAGTCACTGCGCCGCAAGGACGAGCAAAACTTTGGCCTATGGAGCCACGTGCACGGCACAACCGGCGACTTCCGAAACCATTGACGGTGTGCCGACCCGCCTCGTTACCTGTACCGACATAGGAAGGCCTCCTGAGGCGAACCACAGGAGGCCTTCTGTCAGCAATTCAGGCGGGAACCAGGGCGATGCTGGCTCCCGCGGCGTGTCAGCCTACGGTCGATCGATGACGAACACCGGCGATGTCCAGGTTTCCCAGTCCGCTGCATTGCGCTCGTCGCCCAACGCCTTGAGCGTCTGCAGGACGGCGTAGTACTCGCCATCGGGCAGGATGATGGTGTTGCCAAGCGGCGGGAAGCCGGAGAAGGTGTAGCCATCGAAGGGGAAGGCGTAGAAGCTGGTGGTTGTGCTGTTGCGCGGCAGGAACTCCTCCTGGAGCGCACGACGCCAATACCAGTCGGTACCGGCTTCGTAGATCTCGATGCGGAAGCCTCGCGCTTGATGGTCGAAGTGCGCCAGGAAGTACGGGATGTCATCGCCCTGCATGGTGAAGACCGCGCCGTCAGACTGCTTGACGTAGGAGGTGCCCACTAGCCGGGCCAGCCACGGGAAGCCAAAGGTGGTAGGCGACATGTGCACGATGCTCTGGTAGTCGCCCACGAAGCCGGCGAACGGCACGCGGTAGACCTGGCCGTCGCCCTGCGGTGTGAAGACGATGTAGCCGCCGTACTGGCCATAGGTGGGGCTGGTCGCAGGCGTGATAGTCACGTCAACGGTCGCTGTGCCGCCGGCCGGCACGGTCACGCTCGCTTGGCTGAAGGCCACCGTGGCGTTGGAGGTGAAGAAGCTCGGCGTGATCACGCCGCCGGTGGACAGCGCGTTGACCGCTGAGAGGTCATAGGTCACGTCGGCTGCACCGCTGTTCTTGAGGGTTAGCGTCCGCGTCTGCGGCCCGGCTGCGCCCTCGCCCAGGGCCAGCTTGCCCGGCTGGATCAAGGTGGTGGCCAGGATGGCATCGTCGATCTGCAGCATGCCGGCGCCCTGGCGGTGAACGTTGTCCAGGAAGCCCAGGCCGGGGTTGCCCCACCAAGGCTTGGGGACGGCGCTGTTCTGCAGGATGGTGCGCACCATGTTAGCCGGCGTGCCTGGTTTCGCCTGCAGCAGCAAGGCTGCGGCGCCCGCCACGTGCGGCGAGGACATGGAAGTGCCGCTGATGATGGCGTAGCCGCCGAGCTCCAGCGGATAGGTCGAGCGGATGAGGCCGCCTGGCGCGCCGATGTCTGGTTTCACATCGAGGTCGGGCGAAAGACCATACGAGCTGAACGAGGAGATCAAGCCGCCGGTTGGGTTCGGCGCGTTGACGCGGATATCGGTCCACGCCAGGGTGACCGTATCACCGTTGTCCAACAGGCCGCGAATGTGCAGGCCATCGGCCTGCGAGATGCCGATGCCGAAGATGCCCTGGTTCACGATACCGCCGCCGGCGAAGAGCCCGGGGACGTTGTTGTGAATCACGACGCCCACCGCACCAGCGTTGAAAGCCTTTTGATACTTCTCGTTAAAGGTGCAACCTCCACGCACGATCAACGCCACCTTGCCGTTGGGATCGCCCAGGTAGGGATCGGCGTTGCAGCCCTGGCCGACCCACACCAAAGGCTCCGAGGTGCCGCTGGTCGGCGGATCTGGGGTGATTGTGATCGGCAGGTAAGGCACCTGCCGGCCGCTGGGGTTGACGTTGAAGGTGAGGGCGTTGATGTGGCTGTTGTCGAACGAGGCGACGCCGATCACGTCCTTGCCCAGGCCCGGCGCGCCGGCGCTGTAGAGGCCGTTGGCGCCGCTGTTGCCGATGGAGGCCACCACGACCATGCCCTTGCGCACCAGCAGATTGCTGGCCTTGGCGGTCGGATAGTCAGGCCACTGGAAGGCGGAGCCAATGCTCATGTTGAGCACCTGCATGCCGTCCATAAAGGCGCGCTCCATGGCGGCGATCATGATGTCGCTAAAGGTCGAGCCGACGCAGCCGAACACACGGTAGGCACCGAAGGTGACGTCGGGCGCCACACCCTTGACCGCGCCGTTGGCGCCGACAATGCCCGCCACGTGCGTGCCGTGGCCGTTGCAGTCGTCGGGGTCAGGGTCAGGAACGGGGGTTTGATTGGCCGGATTACTGGCGTCGAAGTCATCGCCCACAAAGTCCCAGCCGGTGAACACGCGACAGCCGGGGCCGAAGCAGCCGCCCAGGTCGGGATGGTCATAGTCGATGCCGGTGTCCATCACAGCCACCTTGATGCCTGCGCCGGTGTAGCCCAGTTCGTTTTGGGCAATGTCGGCGCCCGTCATGGCCAGGGCCGTGGCGAGATCTGGCGTGGAAACAGGATTCTCCTCCGGCAAGGCGATGGCCACCACCGGGTAGTACGCCTTGACGCTAGGGATGCGTGACAGCTTGGAGACGTCCTTTGCCGCAATCTGGATGGAGTAGCCATTCCAGAGGGTGCTGAAGGAATAGCGAATGGTGTACGTCAGACCAACTCTGCGGGCGTCGTTGCGGAAGTTGATCTGGTCGCGGCGGATGGCCAGCAAGTTGCCGCCGTCCGCTGTCGGCGCAGAGGTGAACTCGACGAACCACATCTGTGAGGTTTCGTCGGTCATCTGGCCGTTTTCAGCGGAGGGAGGCGGTACGAGTGGATCGACAGGGCCGACGCCTTGCGCGGCAGCCAGGCCGGCTGTCGGCAGAAGCATGGCCAGGACGAGCACGAAGACGAGAAGTTTGTTGTGCATGGTGCCTCCTAAACAACAGAAACGTGGATGGGGAGAGGGATGTGACGGCCAAAGAGCCTCCGGGAGAGGCTCGCACGCACGAAAAGCGAAGAAAGCTGTTCAACCATAGGTGCTCGACATCTCCGTGTTCACAAGCGAGTCATTACCATGGCGACACCTGCGTAATAGCTCTCTTGGGTCAGCGTTGACCTACCCTGCACTGAACGGTCATTTGTCTGCCAAATGCTTGTCTGCTACCCATCGGAAGATGGATCTTTTTCCCCGCCAGCATCTCGGCACAGCGAATCAGCTAGGCTGAAAGTTTAGCATGCAATGCCCAAGTTGTCAAAGGCATTTGGGCTGTGTCTACTCCTTTTTCCCTGGCGCCAAACAGCGCCAGACGCGGCGCCGTGGCTTATGAGGGGGTATGGAAGGGTATTGGCAGCGAAAGAGATGCGGATGCCAATAGCGCTTGCGGTCAGGCGTTGATGGACATGATCTGGCGCGTCTGGCGCAAAGAGGCTGCCTCCACTTGTCGGCGCAACACCGCGCGTTCGGCATCCTCTATTGCCTCGGTCCACTGCACGGCGTAGTCCCAGACCCGATTGCGCCATGTCGTAATCAGCTTGGCAATCAGCCACTCGTCCGCTCGTCCGAACAAGCGGTCGATCAGATCCATCGCAGGCGCATACCGTTCTAGAACGCTGTCCTGCACAGCGTCGATCGTTTCAGCGATGATCTGGTTCACTAGACAGAAGTCGGCGTGCCGTTGTTGACGCCGCTCGTCCGGCAAGGTGTCCCAGTCTGGCGCCAGCAGGTCGGCGACGGCGAACACCAGGTCGTAGTTGATATGGGCGTTCACCCCCAGCAACAGATGTTGCACAGCCATTGCTTTGCCTCGACGGGCGGTGTCGAAAGCGACCTGCCAAACGGCAGGCGCGCTGCTGTCTTGCTCGTAGGCGGCCAGGGCGTCGAAATAGTAATCGGCAAAGTGGCGCAACAGCACTGTGACCCAGTCTGCATCGTGGAAGCGCTCGGCCTGCACCGCCCGCAGCATGTTGTCGGTCATCTGAGCATAGCACTCCAGGAAGATGGCGCGGTGGTCGCCTGTCTGCTGCCAACCTTGCACCAATGCCAGCATGCGCGCTAAGGTTGGATCATCGACGCTGGCAGGAGTTACTGTTGAAGTTGCCACATCAGCCATGAGCAAGAATTCCTTGGGCGTGCATAGTGCAGCAAGCGCAGACTGCGGACAGCATAGCTGGCCTGGCGTGTGAAAAGAGGGGTACAGGCCAGCTGTGCTGTCTGCAGTTCTTCAGTGTTCACCGTGTGGGCTTAACGCGCTGTTTCGCTGCTATTCCTGAATGTTGGCCATGATCTGGGTCTGGCCGGTGGACTCGTCAGTGGTAATGATCAGGTTGAGCACCACGCCGTCCTTGGTGAAGGCCAGGGAGCTCATCCCTTGAAACGACATCGACGCCTGCTCGTCTTTGCTCCAACCCATGTCGGCCAGGGCTGTCTCGTAAAAGGCGGCTGCTGCGTCCGGTGGCGTCTTCGACTGGAGGACGATCATCTGGCCACTGGCCATTTGCGTTGTGCTATCGGGTGGCATGGGAAAGCCTTCGTCCTCGAAGCCCGGCAAGCGGACGCCGGCTGTGGCCTCGGCCGGCAACTCGATCTTGATGTTGCCGTTGACCTCTTGCAGCTCGTAGGTCATCTCCAGCGAGCCTTCGACCATGTTGGGGTCGAGGATGCCGCCGTTGCTGTTCTTGACTTCGATGGTCACCACGTACTTGGTGACATAGCCGCCATCCTTGGCGATCCACACATCGCCGTTGGCGGTTGCCTGTCCGGTGTCCAGGTTCAGAAGCTTGGTCAATGCTTTCTCGTTGAACTGGTAATGACGGCTGTCGATGCCGTTGATCTTCTGGTCGGGACGTACTCGCTTCAGCTCTTCCAGGTTAGAGAAGATGTTGCCGCTGCTGATCAACGACAACTCAGGGTCGTCAAACGGCGTGTCTTGGGTCGAGATGCGCAGCCAGCCGTTCTCCTTGCCGGCGTACATGTACATGTCTTGGTCGAGCTGGTACATCTCCGTGGGCTCTTGCTGGGCCTCAGGGTCGGTGTTGTCGGTGAAGAGGACGACCATGTGACGGGCCGGCGGGTTCTTGGTGTACTCGACGGTGATCTCGCCGCGGTCGTCGATGGCCTTACCCTCGCTAACCGCGTCTGCGAGGCGTGAGCGAGTTTGATGCGGTAGGGGGTGGTGGAGAGTGGAGCCAGGCGTACACAATAACCGCAGGTGCGTTGTGCGTACCTGCAGTCTAGGCTAGGCTACCCTATGGTATCCATCGGCGCAGGTTCTGTCAAAGGGAAGTGGTCGGCCCAAGAGGTGGCGGTCGCCGCCGCAAGTGTGGTGTAGTCGGTGGGCTTGCGCAGCAACACAAAGCGCTCCAGGGGACAATGCCATCCTCTCAGAGGCTGTTTGAAAAGTCTGAAAAGCCCCGAACCGGTGGTTGGAAACCCACCGGCTGACAGCACGAAGGCCCCTCAGGGCCTGGA
>DAOUBX010000216.1:0-16673 GCA_034432445.1 Anaerolineales bacterium | reverse complement strand
AGGCGATTTGCGACCTAGGTTGGCTTCGCAGACACGTTTGCAAACCACAATCCAAATGCCCGGCACCTATGGCTGAGTAGTTACACGAGGAAAAGCAACCATCAGACGATGTGCCTGTTTGCCCTCTGACTCCGACCTTTCCCTTCTTTCCCTCCTTTCCTGGCTCATCCACCAACCGACAAAACATCATCCAGGAGAAAGAACCATGGCAATCAGTCATTCCGAGGCCATCTGGAACGGCACACTGAAAGAGGGTAACGGCGTCATGAAAGTGGCCAGCGGCTACTTCGAGGGGCCGTTCACCTTCGCCACGCGCTTCGAGGGCGACGCCAAAGGCACCAACCCTGAGGAACTCATCGGCGCCGCTCATGCCGGCTGTTACTCGATGTTCCTTTCGGCGCTGCTGTCCAACAGCGGCTTCAAGCCCACCCGCATCCACACCAAAGCCACCGTCCACCTAACCGCCGGGCCCACGATCAGCAAGATCGAGCTGGCTTGCGAGGCGGAGGTGCCCGGCTTGGATGCCGAGAAATTCGCCGATTTTGCGGCCCAGGCTAAGGCCAACTGCCCTGTCTCCAAGGCCTTGGCCGCCGTGTCCGAGATCGTTCTGGATGCCAAATTGCTAGGCTAAACCCAGTCCGACACACGCCGGGCGCTGCCAGCTGTCCAACAGTTGCTGCTGGTTGTGCACCTGTGCGCGCCACTGCAAGCGCCCGGCACGTGTGTCTTCTCCTCGTGATGGCGCATGTCGGCCTGACGCGGTTCAACCGGGGTTTGTCTAGCACAGGCATTTACCCTATAATCCAATCGCCCGCAGCTACTCGGCCGGTCGACCCACCGCCAACTTCGCAGCACGCAAGGGTTCCGGCTTCGTAACTCATCTACCTAGACCTAGAACAGCTGGGGGACACAGTCAGCAACAGGAGAGCGCAGTCATGGCCAAAATCATTTCGATTCATTCCTTCCGCGGCGGCACCGGCAAGTCCAACACCACCGCCAACATCGCCACGCTGCTGGCCGCGCGCGGGTTACGCGTCGGCGTCGTCGACACCGACATCGCCTCGCCTGGCATTCACGTGCTCTTTGGCATGGACGAAGAACACATGGGCCGCTCGCTCAACGACTACCTGTGGGGCAAGTGCGACATCGCCGAGACCGCGCACGACGTGACCGCCAACGTCGGCCGCCCCATCGCCGGCAAGATCTTCCTGATCCCCTCCAGCATCAAGGCCGGCGAGATCGCCCGTGTGCTGCGCGAAGGCTACGATGTCGGCCTGCTCAACGACGGCTTCCAGGACCTGATCGATGCCCTCAAGCTGGATGTGCTGCTGATCGACACCCACCCTGGCCTGAACGAAGAGACCCTCCTGTCGATCGCCATCTCCGACGCGCTGGCCATCATCATGCGGCCGGACAGCCAGGACTACCAGGGCACCAGCGTCACGGTAGAGGTGGCGCGCAAGCTGGACGTGCCCAAGCTGCTGTTGATCGTCAACAAGGCGCCGCAGGTCTTCAACCCGGCTGAGGTCAAGGCGCGGGTCGAGAAAGCTTACAACTGCGAAGTCGCTGCGGTGCTGCAGCACTCCGACGAGATGATGGTGCTGGCCAGCAGCGGCATCTTCGCTCTACACTATCCCGACCATCCCATTACGCAACAGCTCAAAGAGATCGCTGCCAAGCTGTACGACTGAGGTCGCTGTCGTGGCCAGAATCATCGCTGTCAACGCCGTGCACGCGGGCTGCGGCGTCTCCACGATCGCGGCTAATCTGGCGGCTGTGGCGGCGACAGGTTGGCCGGGCGCGCGCGTGGGCGTGATCGACGCTTGTTTGTCGGCGCCGACCGTGCACCTGCTCTTTGGCCTCCCGCAACACGCCTTTCAGCGCACACTCAACGATTTTCTCCTGGGCCGCTGCCGGTTGGAGGAGGCGATTCACCCGCTGTCGATCAGCGCCGGCGAAGGCCACCCCGCCGCGGTGTTGATCGTCCCCGCCAACCCCGACCCAGCCGCGGTGGTGCAAGCCGAACGTGGGGGCCTAGATGTAGAGAACTTGGGGGCAAGCTGCCAGCAACTGGCCGACGACCTGGGGCTGGACTGGCTGTTTGTCGACACGGAGCCTGGCCTGCCCGCCAGCACGCTGGCCGCTTTGTCCGCAGCCACCGACGTGCTGCTGGTGCTGGCGCTAGACAAACAGCACTACCAGGCCATGGCCCGCACCGTGGCCGTCGTGGACAAGATGTCCGTGAGCGAACGCAGGATGCTGGTCAATCTGGTCAGCCCCTCACTGCGCTTCGACAGCGTGAGCACCAAAGTGGCGCAGAGCTACGGCTGGCAAGTCATGCCGATCCTCCCCTACTGCGCCGAGCTGTCGGCCCTGGCCAGCGCCAGCCTGTTCGTTCAGCGCTATCCCACACACCCCGTCGCCGCAGTTTTCCGCCAGATCATGGCCGGCCTGGCCGAGTGACCCCTGTTCCCTGCCCTCGCCCATGAGCGGGGACCGCCTAAAAATCCAGGGGAATGTTCTGCTTGCGCATGCGCGCCAAATACACGCGAAAGATCATCCCGCCTGCGTCCGCTTGCTCCTCCGTGCGCAGGTAGCCTTTGGCCACCAGTTGCTCACCTAGGTGCTGCGCCTGCTTAGGCGTCGTCTCCAGCGTCTCGGCCAGCTCGTTGGTCGACATGCCGCCCCGACGGATCAACTGCTGGAGCACCTTGTTGAGCGGCTCGGGCAGCATGGCAACGCCCAGGGGCGTTGTCCCTTCGACCGGCGCCAGGCTCGTTATCGCGTCGAGCAGCTCTTCGTATCGGCCCATGATGCCCTCATTCCGTTAGTCCGTTGCGTCCGCGGTTGCGGGTTGTTCTTGGCTGCGCCTACGCCGGATGGTCTGCGCCTTGACGCGCAGGTCCTGGAAGAAGTCGCTGTCGACAATCTCGCCGACCTGCTGCTGACGCTTCACTTCATCGATCTCGATCTTCAGCTCGGCCACCTGTTGCTTGAGCGACTCCTCGCGCTCCCGCACCTTGTCCACCATCACGATGAACGTCTCGGCCAGCGACGTGATCTCATCGCGCAGCCATCCCACGCTCGGCACCAGGCCGGAGAAGTCCTGGTCATACCAACCGTTGGCCACGCAGCTCGCCATGCGTGTCAGCTTGACGATGGGACGCGTGAGCAGGCGCGAGAGGAGGAAGACCAGCAGCAGAAGCACACTGTAGGTCAGCAAGAACGCGCGCAGGACACTGCTGCGAATCTGCTGCTTGACCTGGCCCACGTAGTCGGCGGAGAAGTCGATGCCCAGAGCGCCGACAACGCGGCCCGACGAGTCGTGGATGGGGCCGTAGGCCGAGACCCACGTGCCCCACTCGTCGGTGTAGATTTCCATGCGGCTCACCTCATGGCTCAGACCCTGCAGAATGAAGTCAGCCAGGGGCGTGTAGGACTCAAGAAACGCGGTGCCCTCGGCAGGCCGGGTGACGCGAAAGATGTCGCCCACCCACTGCACATCGCGGCCCTCAGGGCTCTTGATGTAGGTATACGGGTTGGCGCGCGGCTCGATGCGGTGGATGGTTTCCAGCCATTGCTGGTGCCTCTGGTAGCGCGGGTCCTGATCGGGCACGCCGGTGGCCGGATCGACCACCGCCTCGGCTACCAGCGCAGCGAACTCATCGCCGTCGACACCCTCGATGGCAGCAAGCAGCGTGTTGGTCATATCCTCGCGGATTTGCGCCAGCGCCGACTGCGTGGTAAAGCGGTCAAACCAGGCAAAGGCCACGGCGAACATCAAGCTGAAAACCAGCGAGAAGGCAATCAGCAGTTTCCAACTGAGATTCAAGGTGAGCCGGCGCTTTGCCGGCAAGGCTTCAGTCATAACCAATCACTCCAAGGTCTCTTGAGCCGCGCAATCGCCCTCAACCAGGTACGCAGAGATGAAGCCACGATACTTGGCCTTGAGGTCGGGGGTGAGCTCTGAGTAGTAGCCAAAGCGACCGCGGCACGTCGGCGCTCCGCAATTGCAGGTCAAATCGAAATCCAACTCCGGTTGCGACCGCTCGTAATGGCGGTATTCGGTCATGGCGTAATCGTAGCGGAGTTCTTCGTCCTTGGCAATATCGCGCAGCGCATAGAAATCGGGCAGACCCCGGGCGTTGGTCTTGACGCCGATGTTGGGCTCGCAAGAGTGGTTCAGGTAGCGCGCCGGTGGGTGGGCGTCCAGATGCTTGTCCCAATCGATCTGCAGGGAAAAGCGGGTCTGATGGGGGATCACCGTGCCGGTGGCGCTGAACAAGTACTCGCCCCGTTTGAACGGACGCTGGGCATACACGCCGAGGCCGATGCCCGGCTTGTAGGCCAGGTAGACGTTGAGGGCGATGGCCGGCGGTCTGGCTTCGGGCTCATCCATCACAGTTCTCTCTCCGAACCGGCCAGGGCCTGATGGATCAGGCGGTCGATCAGGTCGGCGTACGACATGCCGGCCAGGCGGGCCAGCGCGGGCATGGCGGAGCGCGTCGGGTGCAGACCCGGATTGGGGTTGATCTCCAGCAGTTGCGGCTGGCCGGCGCGGTCCAGCCGCATGTCCACCCGGGCAATGGCCCGGCAGTCCACCGCGCGAAAGGCCTGTAAGCCCAGCGCGCACAGCCTGCTGCGCAGGTCGGCGTCCATCACCGGCTGGAAGGTCTGCGGCGCCCAGGCTTTCTTGCCCAGCACGTCTACCAACGGCGTTGCGCCGTGCAGGATCTCCACGACGCCGACAGCCTCCGCCGATGGCCCGCTGCCCAACACACCAACGCTGAACTCGCGGCCCGATAGATAGGGCTCCACCAGAATGGGCCGGTACTGGGCCAGGAGGGCGCGCACCTGCTCTGCCAGCGCGGCCTCGTCGTGGACGAGCGAACGCGACGATACACCCTTCGAGGAGCCCTCACGCGCGGGCTTAACGAACAAGGGATAGCCGCCCAGGGCTGCGGCCGCGCCGGCCAGCTCGGCCGGGTTCTCGACGGCCCAGACGGGCGTGGTCGGCAAGCCGGCGTCGCGCCAGACGCGCTTGACCAACGCCTTGTCGATGCACACCGTCAAGGCAAAGGCATCGGCGCCGGTGTAGGGGATGCGCAGCGCCTCCAGCAAGGCCGGAACCTGGGCTTCGCGCGCCCGACCCCACACACCCGCCGCGTAGTTGAAGACCAGATCGACCGCGCCGCCGCCGCCCAGGAAGCGCACCAGGGCCGCTATGTCGCCGATGACGGTCACAGCATGGCCCAGCCCCTCCAGGGTGGCGGTCAACTGCTCTACCTCCCAGGCCGTGGCGAACTCGGCGGTCACGTCGATGTTGGCAGCCACCCCGCTCTGCAACGGCGGCTGCTCTTGCAATTCACAGACAATTCCAATGTGCATCTTTTGCGACCTGCTGTGGCCGGCCTCTGACCGTGCCACGACGAGCTCGTCCAGGAGGCCGGGCCAAGCCATGCCTGCCCGGTCAAAACTGCAGCTTGTCCATCACGCTCGACCGCCGCTCACGGCGCTTGAGCCGCCAGTTGAGCAGGCTGGAGTCGTAGACCTGGCGCAGGCGCAGCGCTGCCCACAAGCCAACGCCCGCGCACGCCACGGCCGCCGCCAGGTAAGCGTAGTAGTACTGCGGAAAGCCGAAGCGCAGGCCCAGGAACACGACCAGGCCCGTGATCAACGAGCCGGCAATGGAGGCGGCCGAGTACAGGTAGCTGTCGATGAACACGCTAACCCGGCCGCGCCGCTCCTCGGGCACCAGGGCCTGGAACGACTTGCGCGCCGACTCGTCCACGGTGAACTGGGGCAGCTTTTGCAGAACCACCCCGCCCACGGCGCTGACGCTGCTGGTGGCCGCGGCCAGCATCCACGTGGCCCCGGCGAGGGCGGTGATGGGCAGGATCAGGAACGCGTTCTTCAAGCCCACGCGGTCGATGATGCGGCTGGTCAACAGGGCCTGCACGGCCATCGAGGCGACGGTCAGCCCCAAGCGATAGAACGAATAGAACATCTGGTAGCTGGCCGCGGTGTTGAAAGTGCGCTCGGTGATGACCAAAAAATGAAACTCCAGAAAGGTCTCGCACATGATCAGGGCCAGGGTGACCAGCGCCAGAAACCGAAAGAGCGGCACCTCGCGCACAAACTCCCAGCCCTCGGCCAGGGTGGAACGCAGCGATTCGGCGCGGTAAGTGGTCTGGCGTACCCGCACGCGACGCAAGCCGGTGAGGGCCACCAGCAAGGCGGCCAGATAGAGCGCGGCGCAAAACAGCAACACGGTCTGCGACGACAAACCGAACTGAACCGCTAGAGCGGGCCACAGCAAGGCCAGCCCAATGCCTGCCAGGCGGCCCAGGAAGCCCAGGCTGGCCATCAGCGGGAACAGCCGCTTGGCCTGCGACAGCTCCAGCACGTCGTTGGCCAGCACCCAAAAGATCATCGGGAACACCAGCCATTGCTGCTGCGCCACCAAGTAGAGCAGGCCGTAGTTGAGCCAGCTAGGCGCGCCCAGCAGCCCCATCAGCCACAGCGCGGCGAAGACCACAGCCAGCACTGCGCACAGCGCCTGCAACAAGCGCCGGCGGTTGAAGCGGTCAATGATCAACGACTGTCCGCCGGTGATGACGAACGCCAGCAGGGCGTCGATGATCCAGACCACCAGGATGTTGTTGACGCCCACCTCAGGCAGGAAGTTGGCGACGGCCGTGATCTCGGCCAGGGGCTGGGCCACCGAGTTGGCCAGCAACAGAAAGCCCAAGACCAGCACCAGCCCGGTCTCGCCCGGTCGCATCCGAAACAACTGGCCGAGTCGTTGCGTCACGGAACCTCACGAGGGAAGTGGGTGATCGGTAGATCGGTAGACAAGTAGGCAAGTAGACACGGAGGAGGGATGCCCTTGGTTCGGGCCGTCACCGTGTCACCTTGTCACCCGGCCGTTTCGCCTGGCGCGTCGCCGTGACGGCCTGAGCGGAGGCGCTTGGCTTGGGCGCTAAGACGTTGGAAGTAGTCGGTTTCCACGATCTCCTCCACCTGCTTGCTGCGTTTGATCTCGTCGATCTCGATGCGCAGCTCCTGGATTTGCGCCTTGAGTCGGGCCTCGCGCGCTTGCACTTCCTGGGCGTTCTGGATCGACACGGCGGCCTGGCCGGCGATGGTCTCGACGACGCGCAGGTGATCAGCCGTGAACGCGCCGGGCGCGCGGTTGACCAGCTCGATGGCGCCGATCAGCTTGCCGCGCACCAGCAGCGGCACACCGAGATAGGACTGCGGCGGCAGCGTGCGCCAACTGCGCTGCGGCTCGGTCTGCGCCGCCGGCAGCGCGCCCAGCTCGGCGGCCAGGATCGGCTCGCGGCGCTGCGCCAACTGGCCTATCAGCCCCTGGTCGACTGCGTAAGCGCGCGGTTGCTCCGATGCTTGCCCGCCCACCGCGTGCACCAGGGCCATCTTGCCCTGCGCTTCGTCGAACAGGGTGATCTCGGCCGCGTCGTAGGGGATGGCGCTGCGCAGGCTGTCGGCCACCGTCGCGACGGTCTGGTCCAGGTCGATGCTGGCGCTGATGGTGCGACCGATGTCGTAGATGGCGCGCAGCTCGGCCAGCCGCGCCTGCAAGGCCAGCACCATGCGGCTGAAGGCGCGCGCCAGTCCGCCCACCTCGTCCCCCTGGTCGGTGACGTCGGCGATGCGGTCGGGCACGAAGGGCCGCTCGGCCGCTACCTCACCGGCCGTGCTGGCCAGGGTGCTGATGGGACGCGACAGGGTGCGCGCCAACAACAGGGAGGCCAGAACAGCTACCACGGCCATGACGCCGGCTATGGCGAAGCCCAGCAGCCGCTGGCGATCCACCGAGCCCAGAAAGCTGGCCTCCGGCAGGTCAACCACCACGGCGAACAACCGGCCGTCCTGGCCCGGCGCGGCCACCGGCGCAAAGGCGGCCACCGCAAATTGGCCGCGGCACGTGTCGGGATCGGCCGACGCAGCGGGGTCGTTAGGATGGCAGTAGCGCAGGCTGCCCGACTGGCCGGTTTGCAGCGCCTGCGCCACCGCGTCGCCCAGCGGCTGCACGGCCGGCATGGGCTGCGGCAGGCGGGCGATCTTCTCGGCCGGCGGGCACTGCGGGTTGTCGGCCGGGCAATCGCCGCCCAACGGCTTGGCCTGGGCGATGCGCGCCTCCAGTTCGGGCGACAGCGCGCCCAAGTTGCGTCCCACCCACTCATCGCTGCGCAACTGGCTCATGACGATGCCGTACGGGTCCACCAGATAGACGTCGATGGCCTCCTGGGCCTGCGCGCTGATGCCGCCGCCCGCCAGGTTGACCGTCTGGGCGAAGACTTCGTTGATCAAGCGCTCGTCCAAGTGCACAGCAACGGCGCCCACCACGGCCTCGCCCTCCTGCACCGGCGCCGACAGGTTGATGCCCGGCTGATCGTTGACCAGATCGCGACGGAAGCTGGAGGTGAAGGTCTCGCCCCCTAAGGCCGCAGCGATGAAGTCGCGGGCCGCCACGTTGCGACCGGTGGTCGCCGGGTCGGTATGGGCCATGGCCGTACCAGAAGCGTCGTAGATGCCCACGGTGTCGATGTGCGCGCTGGCTCGCAGGAGGTTGGCGACGGCTGTGTTCAGCGTGCTCTCAGCGCCTGGTGTTGCGTCGCCTGCCAGCGCGGCCAACACGGCCGGATCGTTGGCCACCATGCTCAGCAGGCCCTGGCTGTCGCTCAGCGCGCTGGAGATGTGCAGCGCCATGCTGTTGCCCAGCCGCGTCATGCCCTCCAGGGTCTGCCGCGTCAGCGCGTCGACGCTGGATGCGTTGATAATCCAGGCAGCCAACAACAGCGGCAACAGCGAGAGCAGCAGCATGACCACCAGCAGCTTGCTGGAGATGCGCCAGTGACGAAACCTGAGACGGGAGTGGGACATAAGGGTGCTTACCGCTGATGAACGTGCTTGCAACGTGCCAAGTAACCCGTAACTCGTACGGTGGAGAGGCTCTGCGCAACACGACCTTTGGTCACAGGTTAGGCGTTACGCTTGCCGCCGAGCAATCAACATGGTGATGTCGTCGAACTGGTCGGCACTGTCGATGAAGTTGATCAGCGTGGCCTCGACGCGTTCCAGCAGGCCTCGGGCCGACGGGGTCGGCTCTGCCAGCAGCTCCAGCACGCGCTTCTCGGTGAAGAACTCGCGCGCCGGGTTGCGCGCCTCTGGCACGCCATCGGTGTAGGTGAACAGGGTGTCGCCCGGCTCAATGACCGTCTGCAAGATCTTGAACTCGACACCCGGTATCATGCCCACGGCCGGCCCGGTGGACTTGAGACGGGCCTTCAGAGTGCCGTCGGCGCCGACGATGAAGCAGGGCGTGTGGCCGGCGTTGATGTAGGCCAGTTGTCCGCTGGACGGGTCGAGGATGCCCATGAACATGGTAGCGAAGTAGTTCAGCTCCATGTGGTTGTCGTTGATGTAGTTGTTGGTCAGCGTGATGGCGTTTTTGAGCGCGGTGATGCCGGTCGTGGGCGCCGCGCCGCGCTGTCCTGCAGCTCGCCGGCCGCCGGCCGGCGCATCCTGCAGCACATCGGCCCAGCTCAGCGAGTAGTTCTGCTGGGCGAAGGCGCGGGTCAGGCTGCGGCAGAGTGCCATGAACAGGGCGGCCGGAATGCCCTTGTCCACCACGTCGCCGATGACTAGCGCGACGCGTCGACCTTGCAAGAGGTTGAAGGCGTCGTAGAAGTCGCCGGCCACGTCGCGCGCGGGCAAGCAGTGGGCCGCCAGCTCCCAGCCGGCCGGCTGGGGCAAGTCCTTGACCAGGAAGCTGGCCTGGATGTTGCGGGCAATCTCCACGTCGTGCTCGATCTTGAGTAGCAGCTCGTTGCGCTGCAAGACTTTCTGCTCGTCGCGCAGCCGCTTGTTCTCCAGGTTGACGGCCACGCGGGCCTGCAACAGCGCTGGCGTGATGGGCAGGATGATGTAGTCGTCCACGCCCACCTGAAAGTAGCTGTCCAACGTAGCGATGTCGTCGGCCTCGGCCAGCACCAGGATGGGCATGCCGTCGAGATGCGGCTTGACACGCAGATGCGCCGCCAGCTCGCGGCTGTTGGCGTCGGGGAGGCGGGTGGCCAGGAACATCAAGTCACGACAATCGTTGGCCAGCAAGGCCTGCGCCTCATGGGCCGTTTCAACGACTTCGACCTGATGTCCTTGCGCGGCGAGCTGCGTCACCAGCTTGGCGCGCTCGGCCGGATCGCCCCCCACGATCAGCAGATTGCTTTGCGTTGTGTCCACAGGTAACCAACCTCATTTCAAGGCTTGCGAGACATAAAGGCGCCGGGCGAATGGGTGCACGCCGCCGGACGCTGCCTGCAAGCAAGCGTGCATCCTGCCGCCGTCCTTCGCCCGGCGCCGGCGCCGGAGCAACGCCATCAAGTCCACGCTGACGTTGATGCGGGCTCGCGCAGCACCACGAAAATGTTGTGATTCTGGCCGTCGGCGAAGCGATAGATAAACTGATCGACATTGTTGATGGCCAGATAGACGCCCAAGCCGCCGATGGCGCGGTCATGCAAAGGCGCGTCCAGGTCAGACGGCATCACCCGGCTGTAGGGGTCATACGGAATCGCCGAATCGACCAGGGTGATCACCAGTCGATCAGGCTCTAACTCGCTGCGCACCTCGATGTCGCCGGCCAGGCCCTGTTCCTGGTAACCGTGGATGGCAATGTTGGACGCAATTTCATCCACGGCCAACTGCAAGCGATAGGCGCGTTTTTTGTCCAAGCCCGCCTCGGCCGCCTTCGACCTGACGAACTCCCGTATGGGCCCCAGGGACTCCACGGTTCCAGGAACGACGAAAGATTCCATGTCTTGGCTGCTCGCGCGGAGGCCGCAGACGCAGGCTAGAACGCCTCGATCTGAGCGGCGTCGTAGGTGTCCAGCATGAACACGCTATGATGAAAGCCGGTCATCTCGATGGTCTCGGCCACGGCATCGTGCGCGCCGACGACGAAGATCTCCACGTTGGCGCCCATCTTTTGCTTGGCGAAGACCAGGGCGCGCAGGCCGGCGCTGGCCATGTAGTCCAGGTTGGTCATATCCAGCACCAGACGCTCGGCTTTGGCCTGGGCCGCCTGCTCGACGGCGTCGCGGAACTGCCCAGCCACGCTGGCATCCAGTTCACCGACCAGGGTGATGACCGCAATGCGACCGCGAACTTCGGAAGTGAGAGAAAATGCCATGTGAGTTTGCTCCTAAAGTTTGGTAATGTGGTAGATGGTTAGATCGGTAAGTTGGTTCGGACGCGGCCGACACCGATGTACCAATATGCCATCCTATTTCCCGACCAACACCACCACCGACCGATCGCCGACGAGCAGGCCGCTCTGGTCGGGGAGCAACGGCTCGCGGCCGGGCTCCTGGATGTCGTCGGGGGTGGGCGCGCCGGTATTGGCAAAGACGTGCCATTGCATGCCGTCGGGCAGGCCGGGCAGCTCGAACCAATGCGCCTCCCAGTGCACGTTCAGCGCCACGTACAGGTAGTTGTCCCGTTGGGCGCCGCCGTGCGCGTGTTTGCCGCAGAGCATGAAGGCGATGGTGCGACTGCTGTCGGACCAATCGGCTTGCCACGCTTTGGTGCCATGCCAGGTGATGTCGGCATAGCCGCTGCCTACGTAGTCGCGGTTGCTGAAGTGCCAGCGGTTGCGCAACAACGGATGGGCGTGGCGGAACGCGATCATGTGCTTGAAGAAGCGGAACAGGTCGGCGTTGCTCTCCAGCAGCGTCCAGTCCATCCAGTTCAGCTCGTTGTCCTGGCAGTAGGTGTTGTTGTTGCCCTGCTGCGTGCGGCCGATCTCGTCGCCCATCAGGATCATAGGCACGCCCTGGCTCACCATCAACATGGCGATGGCGTTCTTGATCTGGCGGCGGCGCAAAGCGTTGATGCCGGGATCGTCGGTGGGGCCTTCCCAGCCGCAGTTCCAGCTCTCGTTGTCGTTGGCGCCGTCGTTGTTGTTCTCGCCGTTGGCCCAGTTGTGCTTCTCGTTGTACGAGACCAGGTCCATCAGTGTAAAGCCGTCGTGTGCCGTGATGAAGTTGACCGAGGCTGTCGGCCCGCGGCTGAGGTAGAGATCGGGCGAGCCTTGCAGGCGTTGCGCCATCTCACCCACCAGGCCTGCCTCGCCTTTGAGGAACTTGCGCACCGCGTCGCGGTACTTGCCGTTCCACTCGGCCCAGCGGCCATAGGCCGGGAAGGAGCCCACCTGGTACAGCCCGCCTGCGTCCCAGGCCTCGGCGACCAGCTTGCACTTGGCCAGGATGGGGTCGAAGGCCAGCGTCTCCAGCAGAGGGGGGTTGGACAACGGCGCGCCGAACGGGTCGCGGCCCAAAATGGCGGCCAAGTCGAAGCGAAAACCGTCGATGTGGTACTCGGCGGCCCAGTAGCGCAGGCAGTCCAACACCATATTGCGCACGATCGGGTTGTTGCAGTTGAGCGTGTTGCCCGTGCCGCTGAAGTTGAAGTAGTAGCCGCCGGGCGTCAGCATGTAGTAGGTCTTGTTGTCCAGGCCGCGGAAGGAGATGTAGGGCCCCTGCTCGTTGCCCTCGGCCGTGTGGTTGAAGACCACGTCGAGGAAGACCTCGATGCCGTTGCGATGCAGCTCCTTGATCAAGGCCTTCAGCTCGTCCACCTGCATGCCCAGCTTGCCGGTGGCCGCATAGCCGGCCTTGGGCGCAAAGAAGCACACCGTGCTGTAGCCCCAGTACTGCAGCAACGTCTCGCCGGTGACGGGGCTGGGCTTGCTGTTCTCGAACTCGTCGAACTCGTAGATCGGCAACAGCTCCACGCAGTTGACGCCAAGCTCCTTGAGATAGGGGATCTTTTGGCGCATGCCGGCAAAGGTGCCGGGGAACTTGACACCCGACGTCGGGTGCTTGGTAAAGCCGCGCACATGCATCTCGTAGATCACCAGGTCTTCGGTGGGAATCTCCAGCGGCTTGTCGCCGCCCCAGTCGAAGTCGTCGAAGACCAGCCGGCTGCGGTGCTGGTAGATGTCGCTCCAGTTCGGCGGCTCGCCCCACACATCGCGTCCGCCCAACGCCTTGGCGTAGGGGTCCGAAAGGATCTTGCTCTTGTCGAACCAGTGGCCCTCCCTGGGGTCGAAAGGCCCATCCATGCGGTAGCCGTACTCGATGTTTTCGTAGTCCAGGCCGAACACGACCATGCTGTAGACGTTGCCGATGCGGAACTCGTCCGGGAAAGGGATTTCCGCTTTGGGCTGAGGCTCGCCCTTGTCGAACAACACCAGCGTACAGCTTGTGGCATGGCTGGAGTAGATCGAGAAGTTCACACCGCCGGGCACAAAGGTCGCGCCGAATGGCAATGGCTTGCCCGGCCGTAGTTTGTAGCCCTGATATTCGTGGGTCGGGTATGCGTCGACGCGTTCCATGTTTGCTCCGTATGCTTGGCTGCAGTGGCAGGCCCTGGCGGGATCGTTCTCACCCCCGGGGACCAGGCGCCTGCGCGGTGGCCGGTCTCGTGACCCGGCCACTCTCTTCTAGATCAAAGCCGCCACTCCGGCCTCCAACGTGTCGCGAACCTGGAAGAAATCGAGAAAGCCGGTCATCTCCATCGTATCTTTCAGCTCGTCCGGCAGGCCGGCCAGGATGATGTCGCCGCCTTGCGCCTTCACGGTGCGATAGATGACTAGCAGCAGGCGCAGCCCTGCGCTGGACATGTAGGTAACGCCGCTCATGTCTAGAACGATCTTGCAGTCTGGCGCGGCCACGCCCAAGATCGCATTCTGCGCCTCGGGCGCAGTGGCGCCGTCGATATCGCCCAGCAGTTGCACCACGTGCACTTGTTCCACAGTTTTTATGTCGATAATCAAGGCCATTGCTGTCACCTATTTGCTGCCAGTCTGGTTTGCGAGTGTTCGCAGGAGAGTTTCTGCCGGCGCCGTCGCCAGGGGTTGGCCGGGGCTGAGCGGCATGGCGGGCTGGGCCGCAATGTACTCGGCAAAGGCCCGGTTGTACAGCGCACCCGGTCGCTTAGAGCGAATCAGGTTCACCGCCTCTTGACCGGACAGACCCATGTAAGTCAGGATCAGGCCGGCCACCAATGCGCAGCGGTTGTGTCCCATGCCGCAGTGCGACAACACTTTCAGGCCGTTGCCGGCCAGCAGCGCGCCCATGCGGGCCACGGCGTGGAGCTTCTCCAGGTCCGGCAGCGTCAGCACGTCGTCGATGGGAAAGTAGATATAAAGGTATTGATTGGGCACTGTCGGTACGCCGATATCCAGGTCGCCGTCCATGTCGATAATGGCGCAGATATCACGTTCCTCGACCTTGGACCAATCATCGATATCGGGTGAGATGAAGAGGCGGCCCTGGTCGTCAAGTTGAAAGATTTCCATACAACGTGTACGTCTCTACTGCTTTTCAGTCATAGGCGTCGGGCGCTCATTGGAGAACTTTGTTCATCTGCAACTATTCAGCCCTAGGTGCCGGGCACTTAAGGTTGCGCTGGCCAGGGCGTCTGCAGAGCCGGCTCAAGCTGTAAACCGGTCAGAAGTGCCCGACACCTGAATAGTCACGTTCATCTTCAGCAAGCGCCCGACTCCTGCAGACGCCCGTTACACCGGCTCGATACGCACCTTGACCCGCACCTGCTGCTTGGTGTCGGGCAGCTTGACGGTCAGCGCTTTGGCGTCGAAGTTGTCGTAGGGCTCGTCGTCGATCCACACCTGGCCGATGCGCACGCTGCCTGGCGGCAGAATATCGGGCGAGACGCGCAGGATGTTGCGCTTGAACGCGCCGGGCAGCGGCTTGAAGTAGAAATCCATGGGCCGTTTGAAGACCAACAGGTTGTTGTACACCGCCGCCAGGTAGCACAGCTCCGACGAGTGGTAGAAGCTCATGGAGTGGCTGCCCTTGAAGCGCTCGGTGCCCATCAGATACGGGATGCCGCTAGCCAGCACGTTGAAGTACACGCCGCCGTCGTCATGGTCCAGGAAGAAGGCGTTGTAGAAGGCCTCGGACTCGCGCGCGATGCGCAGATACTCATCGTCGCCCAGCACGCCCTTCATGATCAAGTAGGCCAGGATGCCCTGCTCCTGCTGCCACCAGGCTTTGCGGTCATGGAAGGCGAAGCGATGCCACTCCTGGTTGCCGTACTTGAGGCGCTCCATGACGTCGTACCAGCCGGCGCGCTGGCGGTCCATACCTACCTTGGGCATCTCCTCGCCGATCTTGCGGGCCAACGCCTCGTACTGCGGCTTGGGCTTGAGGCCGTACATGCGCATCAGGTTCCAGGCAATCTTTAAGTTGTGGCCGACGACCCCGCGGTTCTGCTGCCACATATGCGTCCGATCATGCGACCAGTCGGTGTAAAACTTCTCCTGGACGAAGGGACTGTTCTCGTAGTCCGGGAAGTACTTTTCGATGGTGTCGAAGGTGTACTCCAGGAAGTCGGCGTAGCGCTTTTCGCCCGTGGCCAGGTAGAGGTTGATCAAGTAGGCCGGCGCGTGGTCACCCACCGAGTTCCAGTTCTTCTTGCCCTTGTTGGGCCCCAACGCCTCGCTCTGCGGGTCGAGGGTGATGGGGTCTAGGTGCGAGAAGTAGCCGCCGTCGTGTCGGTCCAGGAAGAAGCGGTCGAAGAGGTCGACGGTCATCTCGGCGTCGCGCAGGATGCGCGGGTCGCCGGTGATGCGATAGGTCTGGATCGGGCCGGCTAGCGCGTAGATCTGCTCGTAGGCCGGGATGGCGTCGAAGTCGTCGCCGAACTCCGAGGCAAAGACCTTGGTCTCGCGGCGGCCATGCACATCGATGCCGTGGTACCAGTAGACCACGTTCTCGTCGGGATCGTAGAAGCGCATGTGCTCGCGCAGGTACTCGGTGCCTTTCTCGGCGCCCTCCAGGAAGCGGTCTTCGCCGGTCAGCAGATAGCACGAGGCGAAGCCGTAGACCAGGCGCGAGATGGTGTCGGTCTCCTGGCGGTAGTTGTCCAGCGGCTTGTCGCCGGACAACGTGATCGTCGTGCGGTAGTTGTCGTAGTTGACGGGGCCGTCGCCAAACTGGGCTTTGAGATAGAAGTCGCCCAGCGAGACGATTTGCTTGACCCACCAATCCTGGCGCTCGAAAGCCCAGTGATCGGCGGCGCGGCCGACGAAGACGATGAACTGCGCCTCGAACGTGTAATCGCCGCCCTCGGGGTAGTAGATGCCGTAGACGAACAGCCAGCGGCCGGTCTGCAGCATATCGCGCATCTGGCCGCCCACCCACTGCCGCGGCTCCTCGAGGTTGTTGGCGATCCAGGCGTAGGTGCCGGGCGCGAACTTGACTGTGTACTCGCGGCCGTCGGTGGTGCGCAGGCCAAACGTGTCAGCCTCCCGGTCGAACCCGGTCACGTAGCCGGCGATGGTGTCGGAAAAGGTGAAGTTGATTTGATTCATGGGATACTCCAGATTTGGGAACTGGTAGATTGGTAGATTGGTCACGTGCTCAAGCCGACCAATTTACCAATTGACCGTAACTGCTCAGGTGCCGGGCATTTGTAGGCGATTTGCGACCTAGGTTGGCTTCGCAGACACGTTTGCAAGCCATAATCCAAATGCCCGGCACCTATGGCTGAATAGTTACAATTGACCAATGTACCGACTTCCATGCTACAGCGCCGGCGGATTCTCCTGATCGACGTACCCC
>DAOUBX010000215.1:0-10727 GCA_034432445.1 Anaerolineales bacterium | reverse complement strand
TATGTTGCGACCTTCGCACCAACCATGTGGTGCTAGTATAGCATATTTTCATTGACGGTTGTGCGCCCAGCGCATGGGCATCTGATTTGCACTTGGTCAAGTCCACCTTTGTGGGCCGAAGCAGCGTGAGGCCGGCCATGCTGCCCGCACCGGCGATATCCGTCTCAATGTGGCCGTTGGACGTTGGGGCAAACGCAGACCCAAGGTTGTCGAGAAACAGGTTTGCGGCCTCGTTGATGGCCGGGTAGTGTTTGGCGATATCGAGCTTTGCCATGCTTGTGCTACCAGAGGAACCCGGCCGCGACCAGGGCGCCGCCCACCAGCTCCACGCCGATCTCGGTAAAGCCAAAGCGCTTTACGTTGGGGATGGGCCGCGGCTGCTGCACGGCCCATGCGGCCCGGGCCAGGAAGGCGGCGAAGGGCAGCGCAGCCGGCCAGGGCACCCAGCCCACGGACGTAGCCGCTGCCACGGCAACGAGCGCAGCGACGTGCCCAACCAGCGTCAGCCGACGATGGCCGGGCTGTCCCTTGGTGTCGGCCAGGCGCTGGCGCACGTAGAGCACGCCGGTGACGTTTTGCAGGGCCAGCAAGGCCCACAGGGCCAGGGCCGTGGGCGAGAGCAGTGCGGTGGCGGCCACGTAGGCGGCCGGTGCGGACAGCGCCAGCCCGGCCGCTCCCGCCAGCTCCATGGTCAGGCTGCGCATGGCGGCGCGGCCGGCGCGCGCGGCCAGCAAGTAGGCAGCCAGCAACCCCAGGAAGGGCACGGCCAGCCCCAGCAGGGCCGTCCGCTCCAACATCAGCAGGCTGACCAGACAAGCCAGCGCAGCCGAGCCAAAGCCCACCATCCAACCCAAGGCCAAACTGCGGTCGGTCTGCCGGCCACGGCCTTGGCGAATGCGCAGATAGGCGGTGGCCGGTTGGCGGATCAGGTAAGCGGACAACCCGCCGACCAGCGTGAGCAGCAGGGCCAATCCGGCCAGATCGGCGCGGGTCGGCGCGGCTAGGCCCACGACAGCGCCGACCAACCAGGGCACGAGCAGCCAGGACCAGGCGCCGTGCTCGGTCGGTACGACAATGGATTTGCGAAAGAAGGCGCGGCGGGAGGTTGTGTCAGGCATAGAGGACGATAACCAGAAAAGAGGGCTGCACCAAATTGGCGCTATTCTACTGCAACGGGGGATATTCGTCAATCGCACCCTGTGCATTGTGCGTTTTGCGATCGCCCTGCGTTCGCGCTACAATGCATCCGGCGGCCGCGTTGGTTGACCATCCTTCCTGTATCCCCCTTTGGAGGCAAGCATGAGCGAACCCCGTCCCTATACAGCTTTCCCTGCGCAAGAAGTTCACGACGCCGGCGCAGTCGGTGCGCGCATTCGCTGGGTGATCACCGAGCAGGACGGCTCCCCCAACTATGCGCTGCGTGTGATCGAGCTAGAGCCGGGCGGCAACACCCCCCACCATGAGCATTGGTTTGAGCACCAGAACTTCGTCATCGAGGGAGAGGGAACGGTTACGATCGGCGCGGAGACCTTCCCCATCCGGGCCGGCGATGTGATCTACGTGCCCGGCGATGTACACCATCAGTACCGCAACACCGGCGACAAGCCGCTCAAGTTCCTGTGCGGCATCCCCCAGCCGTGGATCAAAGAGGCGCGTCCCGCCAAATAGCCGGCGCAGCTAGCCGCAGCCGCTCACTCGTCCTGCCGGCACGGCAGCCAGAGCGCAATGGTAGTGCCGTGTTGGTCGTTGTTGTCGATGCACAGATGGCCGCCGACGAGCTGGGCTGAGGCCTTGATGTCATCGAGGCTCAGGCCATCTTGCTCGACACTCTGGCAGCGGCAGCCGTGGCCGTCGTCATGCACCGTAAGGGCCACCATGTGGTCCATGTAGCTGAGGCGCAGATCAACCTGCTGCACATGTTGATGGCTTTCAATGTGGCTCAACGCCTGATCAGCCACGTGGTAGAGGACCATCGCTTGCTCTGGCGTCAACCCTACCGGCTCGCCATCGGTCGTGAACTCGACGGCAATCGCGCGGCGCCGCGCCAGCGTCTCGGCCCGTTGGTGGATGGCCTGCGGCAGGTCGAGGTCTTCCAACGGATGCGCCTGTAGGTCGCTGACCACCTCGCAAGTTTTCCGGTATTCGGTCTGCACCTGTTGCTGCAAGCCGGCCAGTTGCGCCGAGGCGCGCTCCGGGGTTGTGCGTAGCGAGGTGGCCAAGTTGTCCAGTTGCTCTGCCAGCGCGCTCAAGCTGCGCAGCACTGTTCCCTGCAACTGTTCAGCTAGACGATGGCGCTCGCGGCCGATCGCCGTAACCTCCATGCGCGCCGCATACTCACGCAGTTGCGCCTGGGCCTGTTGTTGTTGGTGTTGTTGGCGGCGCATCAGATGCCCCAAGTAGGCCACCAGGAGCGGTAGGAAGTAGAGCAGGTCCGGTCGCAAGAGAGGCGTTGCCGGGACAACCGGCACAAAGTTTGGGAAGAAGCCGTGCAGTGCCAGGCCCAGCGCCAGGTGGAGGGTACCCGCTGTGGCCGATGCCAACAAGGCGCCGCGCCAGCCGTATTGCCAGGCGATCAGCAGCAAAGGCAGCATCAGCAGCGCGCCGGGTTCAACGATATGCGCCGGGCCGATCGGCACCACGTCAAATCGCACCATCCCCAGATTTTGCAGCAAGCTGGTCAACAAGGTCTGGCACACCAAGTAGAGGGTCAGGCTGACCGGCAAATAGGCTGGGCCAAGGCGTTGATCCAGTCCGGGCAACCAGGCCGCCAACACAGGCAGCAAGGCAATGCCCATCACGATTGCCGCCGGCAAGGGAGAAAGGTTGGCGTTGCGCCACAGTTGGGTCAACCCTAGCACGACCATGCTGATGACAGGCAACAACACGGAAATGCGGAGCAGCCGGAGCGTTCCGGGCATGGGACGATTGAGCATGTAATTCCTGGGGAGGCGTGAACTGCCGTGACCGGCGCCAGCGTTAACCTTTGCGGACTGGTAAGAAATTGCCAGTGGATTGCGTCGGTCGATTTGACCTGACGCTTATCAGTGTGCCAGACCCGTCGCCTGCTGTCTGTAGCATCACATACGAGTCTCGTGGGCGCCGAGTTGGTCATCATAGCCGAGGTGCCTATAATCTCTCCTGATCAGACTCGAACGCCGGGCGCGTTCGGTCGCTGCTCTGATGAAGAAACTGCGGAAGTGGTCGCTGCACATGCGTCAGTGCCTGCATGGCGTTGAGCTGCTTCCGGAGTCTGCGCAGTGAACTTCTCACAACTGGTCAAGGATAGCATGAAGCGTAATCGTTGGCATTTGCTCACGGCCTTCGTTCTGGTGTGCGGCCTGGCCGCGCTGCTGTGGGGACGTGTGCCTGCGGGCGGCGAGGGGTCAGCGTTGCCGCCTGCTCCCCTTGTTGGCCATCCGGCGCCGCCCTTTCGGCTGCAGACTGCGGAGGGCGAGTCGCTGGCGTTGGAAGACCTAGCCGGCCAGCCCATCATCCTCAACTTCTGGGCCTCTTGGTGCCTGCCCTGCCGCGCCGAGATGCCTGAGCTACAGCGCTTGCACGAGCGCCTGTCCGGGACCGGGCTGGTCGTGTTGGGCGTCAATCAAGGTGAAACGTTGCCGACCATCGTCGGCTATCGTCAGGCAGTGGGCGTCGACTTCCCCGCCTTGGTCGATGCGCGGCTGGGCGTAAGCCGGCAGTATGGGGTCAACTCCCTGCCCACGACCTTTTTCATCGATCGGCAAGGAGTGATTCGCGCTATCTTCATCGGCGCCATGACCGATGCCGTGCTGGCGGACAAGCTGCGCCAGATCTACCCCTAACCATGTTCCCCACTTTACCGATCGGGCCGCTGCGCCTGCAAACTCACGGTCTGTTTCTCTTGCTCGCCTATTGGGCCGGCCTGTGGCTGGCAAGCCGCCGCGCCCCGCGCTACGGCATCTCCGGTGACCACATGACCAACGCCGGTTTCTTTGCCTTGCTGGGAGGGATTGTGGCTGCTCGCCTCGGACATGTGATAGCCTTCTGGGAGGTCTACCGTGTGGATCCGTTGCAGGTGCTGTCGCTCAGCCCGGCGGCCTTGCTGCCTTGGTCGGGGCTCATCGGCGCACTGCTCGTCCTGGCCGGATATGTTTGGCGCTATCGGCTTGCCCCGTGGTCTCTGGCCGATGCGGCAGCGCCGGGCGTGTTGCTGGGGATCGCCATCGCCGGCGTTGGCGCGTTTCTGGCCGGTCGCACGCTTGGGACAACAAGTGGTCTGCCGTGGACGGTGGAGTTTCCCCCTGGGGTGCGGCGTCATCCTGTGGCGCTTTACGAAGCTGTTGCGGCTGTGATTTGGCTGGGAGTTGTGTTGTGGTTAGAGCATCGCAGGCCCGGCTGGCCAGGTCGTACGGCGTTGCTCTGTCTGTTCGGCTACGCCACGCTGCGGCTGTTCTTGGAACCGCTGCGTGCCGAGAGTCCGCTGCTGGCGGGAGGGTGGCGCCTTCCTCAACTTGTGGCGTTGGCAGTGATTGCGCTCAGCGGCTGGCGGCTGGGCCGCGGCGGCGCACAACCTGCCGAGGCCGCCCTGGGTTCGGCGGAGGAGGCTGGGCGCGCGTCCCCTCCTGCGTGAGGGTGCGTCTCATTCCTCGGCGCTGCGCCGCACCAGCACGCGGCTATCGCCCACGCGACGGGTGATGCGCCGGGCGTCGAGATGCTCCATCAGCGCCAGGGCGAACTTACGGCTCGTGTTGCACAGATCACGCACCTGGGCAACGGTGATCTCGCCTTCGCTGCGCAGGTGCGCCATGATGCGGTCGATCATCGCTTGGTAGACGGCTGCGCTCAGCACAACGTCCTCGCTCAGCCGCACCAGTTGTCCGCTGTCCACTAACCAGGTGAAGAGGTCTTCACCGACCACCGCCAGGCTTTCATTGATGTTGGGTGGGGTGGTGGGTTGGGCGGCAAAGAGCGCCAGCAGTTGATCAACAGCAGCCTGCTGCGTGGCCTTGAGCTGCACCGAGTGTGTAGGCAAACGCACCAGCGCCCCCTCTTCCACGAGACCGCCTTGAGCCGCAGCTGCAGCGACGACGTCATTGAACTGTCGCGCCGACCACCCCGGACCGCGCCGCGGCTGCAAGCGGCTTTTCAGCTCCTCGCGTAGCATGCCCAGACGCAAGGGGTACTGCTGATGATAGCTGGCAAGCACGGCTGTGATGCGCGCCTGTAGCTCTTGCCACCCCTGGTCCGACATCAGGGTTTGCAGATCGGCCAGACCTTGCCCGTCAGCCGAGGCGGGGACGATGGCCGGTATCCAGTCTCGGTCCAGCACGACGAGCTGGCCGGCATCCAGCAACTGCTGAGCCGCCGCGACTGCCGCAACCGTGGGCAGGCCGCTGGCGGCTGCCAGGGTGGCGAAGCTGGCCGGTTCCACACTGCGCAGGGCCTGCTGCAAGAGGCGCGCTGGCTCGCCGCTGTGCAACGCCTCCAGCATGGCGATCACTTCCGGCCGGAAGCGGCGCCAACGCCGGCCGGGGTACGGGTTGACCACCACGCCGCCGGCCAGGGTGCGGCTGGGCGAGGCCTGGCGCAGGATGAAGCGATCGCCGCGCTGCACGGCGATCGGTCGGGCCAAACGCAGCTGCACCCAGCCAGAAGCGCCGGGGGCAATGGTTTCGTCCGCCAGCAGCCGCGCGTGGGCATTGACCTCGGCCGCGCCGCAGAAGAAATCCACTTCCTCGTTGTGGCGCAGCGGATGGGGGGCGTCGCGTAGCATGCGCAGGTGGACGTCTACCAGAGTCGTGGGGCGCACGGTGTTGGGCAGACAAACCACGTCCCCGCGGCTGACCCGTTCCTTGCTGACCCCGGTGAGGTTGACGGCCACGCGGCTGCCGGGCACAGCCTCGGTGATCTTGTGCTTGTGGGTTTGCAAGCCGCGCACGCGGGCCTTCAGCCCTGCCGGTACGATCTCAACCTCCTGGCCCACGGTCAAGCGGCCGTCGCTCAAGGTACCTGTGACAACCGTGCCAAAGCCGGCGATGGAAAAGGAGCGATCGACAGGGAGGCGCGGCCGGCCCAGATCTGGACGGTCAGGCACGTCGCGCAGCACCTGGCGCAGCGCTGCCACCAGCTCCGCCAGTCCTTGGCCGGTGCGCGCCGACACGGGAACGATGGGTGCGTTGTGCAGGCATGTCCCTGCCAGCGTTTCTGCCACGTCCGCCTGCACCAGATCCAGCCACTCCGCATCGTGCTGCACCATGTCGATCTTCGTCAGCGCAACCACGCCGGCCGACACCTGCAGCAGGTCCAGAATGGCCAGGTGTTCGCGCGTCTGGGGCATGACCCCTTCATCGGCGGCGATGACAAAGAGGGCCGCGTCGATGCCGCCTACTCCTGCCAGCATGTTCTTGATGAAATCGATATGCCCCGGCACGTCGACAATGCCGACGGACTCGCCATCGGGCAGCGTCAGCCAGGCAAAGCCCAGGTCGATGGTCATCTCGCGCGCTTTTTCCTCCGCCAACCGATCGGGGTCGATGCCGGTCAGCGCGCGCACGAGGGTGGATTTGCCGTGGTCGACGTGTCCTGCCGTGCCGATAACTTTCATGGTTACTTGTAGACGACGCGGCGGCCGCGCAGCGCGCCCAGAATCAGCTCGATGACGCCCAGAGCAAGGGCACAGATCAGGTCAATGGCGATAGTGAGCACCAAAGCATAGATCAAAGACTGCACGGCGGCTGTGAGGGCTGTGATCCAGGCGCTGGGCAGCGTCGGCAGCCCACCCACAAAGAGCAACACCGCTGTGACCAGGCCCAGATAGATCAACAACGGCTGCCACGAGGCGCGGTCGGATGGGCTGGGCATCATGGCGTTGCTGATGGCGAACATCAAGTACAGCCACAGCCAGGCGTCTGGCACCTGTCCCATGGCGCGGGCCAGGCTGAGCAGTCGGTCCCATGCCCCATATTGCCACGCCAGGGCGAGGGCCTCGACGTCGAAGGCCAAGTGACTGATCGCCAGCAAGGCCAGCGTGCCGCCGAGAAAAGGCGCCAACCCGACCAGGCTGTCGGCCACCACATTCGATTTCTGTACCTCGACCGAGCCAAGAACAACTTCCTTGCCTTTGAACTGCGGCCAGATGCGGAAACGTCCTGTCTTCAGCCCCAACAGCCGCGCCATTGCCCAGTGACTGAACTCATGGAGCACGGTGCCCGGCAGCACAACCAGCCATAGCAAAGCCATGCCGGCTGCGGGGCGGTCGAACAGCAGCATGCCGACGCCCTGCACGTGTCGCGTGATCCAGCGCTGCAACAGGTACAGCAGGATCACAGCGATACTGAAGGTGAAGAGGGTAGGCCAGGGCTCGGACATGCCGCAGGAGCGGGGCAGAGACAGGGGGGGGAAGTGAAACAGGCGGCGGGCGCTTCCGCCCACCGCCTGCCGTTTAGCGGCGCACGTCGGCGGTCGCCTGTACCATGGCGATGAAGTCGCTGGCTTTGAGGCTGGCGCCGCCCACCAACGCGCCGTCGATGTCGGGCATTTGCATGAAAGCGGCGATGTTGGAGGGCTTGGTGCTGCCGCCGTACTGGATGCGCACGGCCTGCGCCGTGGCTTCGTCGTAAAGCTCGGCTACGGCGCCGCGAATGGTAACGCCGATGACGCGGTTGGCGTCAGCCGGCTCGGCGTTCAGGCCCGTGCCGATGGCCCACACCGGCTCATAGGCGATCACCAGCGCGGCTACCTGGGCAGCGCTCAGCCCGGCCAAAGCGCCCACCACCTGGCCGCGCACCACGGCGTCGGTTTGGCCGGCCTGGTTCTCGGCCAGGTTCTCGCCCACGCAGATGATGGGCGTGAGACCGTGGGCGAAGGCGGCGTGCGCCTTCTTGTTGACGCCCTCGTCGGTCTCGCCGAAGTACTGGCGCCGTTCGGAGTGGCCCAGAATGACGTATTGACACCACCCTTGCAGCATGCCTGGCGCAATTTCGCCGGTGTAGGCGCCCTGCTCGGCCCAAAACATGTTCTGCGCACCGACGCCGATGCGCGTGCCGCTCAGGGCTTCGGCCACGGCAGGAATGGCAATGAACGGCGGGCAGACGACGCTCTCGACCGTCTCGATGGCGTTGAGCGCACGGCGCATCTCGCGCACCAGTTCGACGGCTTCGGCGACCGTCTTGTGCATTTTCCAGTTGCCAGCAACGATTGGCTTACGCATGAAATGATCCTCCAGGTTTTACTTTCAGGGCTCTGTCTGAAGCGAGGGCGCGTCAGACAGCGGCTACAGAGACTAGCTCTCGGCGTGGACTAGAGCCTCGTCCACGAAGTCGCCGCCGACAGCCTCGCGACTGAGCAACTGTCGGCGCTGGTCGAACGTGAGGAGCACCTCGACCCGCTCGAAGCAACGATTCCGGCCGCTGCCGGTGATGACCTTGCGCACGCGGTAAGACTCGCCGTCGTCATCCACGCTCAAGTCGTTCAGCAAGTTGATGCGCGTTGTTAGCATCTCGCCGCAGCGCCGGCAACGCACCGCTATCTCATACATGTCGTCCGCGGTGCGCGCTGGGCCACCGCTGCCTAAGGCTTGACGCAGTTTGTCGAACAGGCTCATAGGATCTACCTCCTGCGGTGGACGCTGTTGTCGGCCAGATCATGCGCCATTATACCAGCAAAGAGCCAAACCACCAACGCAGCGCGGCCGCTACCCGTGTTTTTTTGCGATGCCTTTGACGCATTGGTCGGCGGGCGCTATAATTCGGAGCAGCGGTCTGTAGCCAATAGACAGTTTGCGATCTGTCTTGCTTACCACACAAGGAGCAATCGTATGGCCTCCCCTCTGCATCCGGACATTGAGCGGGTTCTGATCGATCAGGCAACGATCCAGCAGCGCGTGAACGAGTTGGCGGCTCAGGTCGCTCAGGATTATGCCGGGGTCGAGCGACTGCTGTTGATCGGCGTCCTCAAAGGGGCTTTCATCTTTTTGGCCGATCTGGCGCGCGCGTTAACTCTGCCCCACGCTGTGGACTTCATGGCGGTGTCCAGCTATGGCATGGCTGCGGTCAGCGGCGCCGTGCGCATCGTCCTGGACCTGCGCGAGCCGATCGAGGGCAAACATGTGCTGTTGGTCGAGGATATTGTGGACAGCGGCAAGACCATTCAGTACCTACAGCAGGTGCTGGCCAGCCGCGGCCCGGCCTCCCTGCGCACCTGCGCTCTGCTGCGCAAGCAACGGCCTGATGCGTTGGCCGTACCGGTGGACTATCTGGGATTCACGATTCCCGACGTGTGGGTCGTGGGCTACGGCCTCGACTACGCCGACAAGCATCGCACGCTGCCTTACATCGGCGTGTTGAAGCCCGAGGTCTACCAATGATGCGGGGCGCCCGCTCAGGCTAACGGCGCCTGGGGCGCACAGCGAGCAGGCCGGCCGCGGCGCCGGTTAGCCACCGGCAGCGCTGCGCGCCACCAGGAAGATGCCGACGCAGATCACAGCCACGCCTGCCCAGCGCAGCCAGGGAATGTGCTCGCCTAGGAAGAGGCGCGACGAGAGTGCCACCAAGACAAAGTTGAGGGCCAAGAACGGATAGGCGACGCTCAGGTCTAGCTGTGTCAGCGCGCCGATCCACGCCAGCGCGCCGACGCCGTACAGCGCCAGACCCAACAGCACCAGCGGCGAGCGCAAGATCATGCGGATCAGCCCTTGCGGGGTCGAAACGCCCCGTGCCCCTGGTTTGTTGAGGCCCAGCTTGATCACAGTCTGGCCGACCACACCGGTGACGATCGAGATGGCAATCAGCCCCAACGACGGCAACATCTGCTGATTCATTCTGTCTCATTCCCGACTTGCCGAGCCCGTGCAGCCCTGGGTGTCGAGCACGAGGGACAATGCCCGGCGCCAGCGCACCACGCGTACATGGGCGTTGCAAGTCAACAGGATCGTGCCCAAGGCGCGTTAGGCTCGATTGCGATATAGCTCGGGGTCCACCACGGCCGCCATGGCCCCTTCGTCCAACTTGTTGCCTAGAAATTGGTTGACCTGCCGCACGTAGGGCCAGGGATCGGCTAACATGCGGTTGTAGTCGACATACAGCACGGCGAAGTTGGGCTGGGCCGACAGCCACACCTTGACCTTTTGCACATGCTTGGCGAACAAGCGCGCCATCTCCTCATCGCTCACGCGATCGGTTGGTTCGCCGCGGCGCATGAGCATTTTCTTCTGCGAAGCCAGCACCTCTTCGATCCGCCGCTCCACGAAGATCACGCGATAGGTGTAGTCCGGCGGCAAGTGTTCGAGCAAGGCCGAGATCACCTTAACCGCCTTGCCCTGCGCCTCAGGCAGCCAAGCGTGATCCCCCTTGTCGAGTTGCTTCACACGCTCGAACTCGTAGTATCCCTTGGGATTGTCAACGTCCGCCGTGCGGATTTGGTCGGTGAGGATGGGCAAGCCGCCAGCTTCCAGCATCTTCATCATCATGGAGGTGCCGGAACGCGGCAGTCCGGACACGACAACGATGGGTTCTGGCGTCTTGCGCAGTTTCGACAACAGTTTCATGGTTACAAAGTCCCTGCTTGGTTGGATGGATACGCATCGTACCCTGCCTAGCGTTTTTCCCAAAATTCGCGCGTTGGCAATTCGCTGGCCTTGTGCTAGAATTCTTTTATCTTTTGCAACTATTCAGCCCTGGGTGCCGGGCACTTAAGGCTGCGCTGGCCAGGGCGTCTGCAGAGCCGGCTCAAGCTGTAAGCCGGTCGCAAGT
>DAOUBX010000214.1:0-8570 GCA_034432445.1 Anaerolineales bacterium | reverse complement strand
ATTTGTAGGCGATTTGCGACCTAGGTTGGCTTCGCAGACACGTTTGCAAACCAGCATCCAAATGCCCGGCACCTATGGCTGAGTAGTTACGTCGCAGCAATGGAAAAATCATCGTTGCGGGTCAAAGGCCGGGTTTGCGTGTGAGGCTGCGAGGTCCGAAATCTTTTGCGACAGTGTTGCTGGCGGCGCTCGCGCTGTCTAGCACCTTGGCCAGTGTCTGGGCTAGCTGGCGCCGGTCGTAACGAGCAACCACATCAGCATCGCTATTGCACACCAACTCGCCGCGCTGCCACTGCTTGAACCATTCAACTAGCTGGCGTTCGATGGCCGGTCCGTTTTCGGGGTCGATCGCTACGCCAGCGCGGCTTTCTCGAATCAGGTCAGCGGCTGCGCCGGGCGGCGTCAGGGCCAGAATAGGCCGCCGCGCGGCCAGGTACTCGAAGATTTTGCCGGTCAACATGCCGGCGCTTCCGGGGCCGGTAGCGACTACCAACAGAAGCACGTCGGCGCCCAGCACATAGGCGATGCTCTGCCGATGCGCCACGTAACCCGTGATCTGAACGACGTCGCTCAGTGCCAACGCTCTGACCTGGTCTGGGGTTGCTTGGCCGATGTTACCGACCAACCGCACGTGGATGGCCGAGCGTGGCAACTCCCCACGCTCCAGCACATTGTGCAGCGCTCTCAAAAAGGGTTGCGAGCTGCGCTGACCGTAGAAAGAGCCGCTGTAGACGATGCTCATGCGTCCTTCCTGTCGTCCGGCCGGCTCGACCTGAGCGAAGTCATCCGGATCAAAGCCATTGGGCAAAACGAGAAAGCGTTGCGGCTCTGTTGAAGGGTATGCAACCCGTAAAGCCTGCGCCATCGGCTCGCTGACCACGGTCACCCGGCTGGCGGCGCTGATTACTCGCTCTTCCCAACGCCGGATACGCTGACGGTGCCAGGCCGTGGGCGGCTTGATCACGGCGTTGTCGGCCCAAGGGTCGCGGAAGTCGGCTATCCAGGGCAGGCCGAAGCGCTGACGCAGGCGCAGGCCAACCAGATGCGCTGTGTACGGCGCAGAGGTGGTGTAGATCGCGTCGATGCGCTCGCGGCGGATCAGGTCGGACGCAGCAGCCAGCGCAAACGGATACCAGCCGGCTTGTTCATCGTTGACCAGCAGCCAGCGGGTGAGAGCGTTGCGCACGCGCCAGGGCAGCGCGGCTGGCAGTAGCGGCGCACGCGTTCGGAGGACCTGGGGCGCTTCGGTGAAGTCTTCCCACAGCGTTGGATCTTTCAACCCGCGTCGAGGCATGGGCCCTGTGAGCACCACCGGCTGCCAGCCAAACTGCGGCAGATATTTGACGTGTTTGGCTGTCCGCTGTACGCCGCCTCCACCCCAGGGCGGAAAATACCAGGCCACAACCAACAGTCGACGCACCGTCTCACTCCTTGACACAGATTGCGGAAGTCCTTTCAGCCGTCTTTCCAACCGATTCTTACGCAGAAGACCGTTCGAACATCTTCTGTTGCCGTTTGACCACCGAGCGATAGAACACCAGGGCCAGGACGAAAATGGCCACGTAGGCGATGCTAGAAGCCACGGACGCGCCAAGCACGCCCAGGCGCGGGATCAACAGCAGGTCAAGGCCCACGGTGAGCACCATCGATGCGCCGGAGGCGATCGAGTTGTACTGGGGATAGCCGCGGCCGGCGATCTCGTTGGTCAGCACCTTGCCGCCTCCCAACAGCACCACGCCCGGCAGCAGAGCCAGCATCGGCCCATACGCGCTGGCAAAGGCGGGCGAGTAAACGATGTTGATAAAGGGTTTGCCCACCAGGACCAGACCGACTGCGCCGATGGCAGTCAATCCCAATGTAATGCGAAAGACACGCGGTGTGAAGCGGTTCATGGCCTCGGCCGCCGTGTTGGCGGCCTTGGGGAAGATGACAAACCCCACTGCGTTGGGCAGATACCAAAGCATCTCGGCCATGGCTACAGCAACCGTGTAAATCCCCGTGCTGCTTGGCCCGAGAAAAAAGTTGACCAAGAACAAATCGAGCCGGTAGTTGAAGAACTGCAGCACGTTGGCGACATAGCCGCGCAGGCCGAACTTGAGGGTCGTCTTCATCACCAGCCGATTCCAACGCGGCCGGAAGCTGGCGCCGCGGCGCTGCAGCAAGTTCATCAACACCACTAGCGACAACACACCGGAGAGCACGACTGCCAAAACTGCGCCGGTCAGCCCCCAATGCAAGCCAGCCACCAACAGCAAGCTGAGGGCTACGTTGCTGGCCCTTTGCAAAAGACTCACCATGTTGATCAAACCGATGAGTTGCAGGCCCTGCAAAATGCTGGTGAAATAGCTGTTGAGCAAACTGAAGGGCAACGCCAACATGGCCAGAGCCAGCAGCTGCGGCGGGATCCCCGGCAACAGTTTGGCGCTTAGGCCGCTTACGTAGAGGCCAATAGCCAGGACGATCCCTCCGCTGGTTGCCAGCAGCGCAAAGGCCACGGCATTGGCGCTCAACGTGGGCACATCGAAGCGCCGTTGGCCAGTGTAGTAAACATTGGCCACGTTGAGGCCCGCGCCCAAGAAAAGGGCCAATACGTTAGGCACTAACACAACCAATGCCAAAATACCCTTGCCCGATGGCCCCAGCAAGCGCGCAATCACAGCCGCGTTGACCGTGGCGAGCAGCAAAGAGAAGAGCTGGACGGTGAACGTCGACGTCACATGGCGCGCAAAAGTGCTCCGCTGCCAGAGCGCACGCGCGCGGCGCAGCAGCGCCAATTCGTCGGTCATAGCGACCCAAAGGTGCAGCAAAACGTCTCTTGGATCATCCTAAGCTCGCGCTGGGTAGCCCAAGCAGCTGCGGCCGCATGGCCTCGAACTCCTCCACCGCGCGCTCGTAGTCATCGTGACGACCGATGTCGAGCCAGTAGCCGTCGAAGGGGTAGGCCATTACCGGCTGACTTGCGGTCATCAGCCGGCGCACCAGGTCGGGCAGGTCCAGATAGTCGCCGGGGGTGATGTGATCGAGCACGACCGGCTCGAGCGCGTAGATGCCCATGCTGACGCGGTAGGTGTAGGTGGGCTTCTCGATGTAGGCGGTCACGCGACCATCGCCGTCGCTTTCGATGATGCCGTAGTTGATCTGGGCCTCGCGGCGGTGCGTGGCGATGGTGGCTACAGCGCCGTTGGCCTTGTGCTGATGCAGCATGGCGCCGATGTCCAGCGTGGTCAGCACGTCACCGTTCATCACCAGGAACGTGTCGCCCTGGCGCAGACCGTCGATCAAGGCCAAGGGACCGGCGGTGCCCAGCGGCGCCTCTTCTTTGGAGTAGCTGAGCCGCACGCCGAACTTGCTGCCGTCCCCGCAATAGGCCATCAACAGCTCGGCCAGATAGCCCACGGCCATGGTCACGTCGTCGAAGCCGTGGTGCGCCAACTGGCGCAGCACCACCTCTATGATGGGCAGGTCGCCCAAGGGCATCAGCGGCTTGGGCAACACCGTGGTGTAAGGGCGGAGCCGGCGGCCTTTGCCGCCGGCCAAGATGACAGCTCTCATGCGTATGCTTGCTCCAACAAGGCTACAATGCGCTCGGCGGCGTGGCCGTCGCCGAACAGGGGCGGAGGCGGTGCGGTCGGCCAGTCATGGGCTGTGGCGGCTTGTGCAATGGCTTGCCGGTCGGCGCCCACGACGATGTTCCAGCCGGCCTGCACGGTCTCGATCCATTCGGTTTCTGGCCGCAACGTCACGCAAGGCACGCCGAAGCAATACGCCTCTTTCTGGACGCCGCCGGAGTCGGTGAGGATCAGCCGTGCAGCCTGCTCCAGCGCCAGCATGTCCAGGTAGCCCACGGGTTCGATGCACTGCACACCGGCGGGCGGCTTGAGCTGCAAGTCGTCGATGATCTTGGCGGTGCGCGGATGCAAGGGCAGGATGATCGGCTCGCCGGTTAGGCGATGGATGTCGTTGAAAGCGGCGAAGATGCTGTGCAGGTTGTCGGGCGCATCCGTATTGTAGGGCCGGTGCACCGTTGCCAGCAAATAGCGCTGCGGCGCCAAGTCCAGCCGGATGAGGATCGACGAGCGCTGGCGAGCCAGATCAGCATGGGTCAGCAGGGCATCGACCATCACATCGCCCACCAGGTGCACGCCACGGGTGATGCCCTCACGCGCCAGCAGGTCCACGGCGGTCTGCGTAGGACAGAAGAGCAGATCGGCGCAGTGGTCGGTGAGGACGCGGTTGTGCTCCTCCGGCATGGCGCGGTTGAAGCTGCGCAGGCCGGCCTCCACGTGGGCCACGGGAATGCCCAGCTTGACGGCAGCCAGCGCGCCGGCCAGAGTGGAGTTGGTGTCGCCATAGACGAGCACACAGGCCGGCCGAACCCTCAGCTCTCTCGGTTCCTCGCGTTCCTTTAGCCTCCCCGGTTCCTCAAGTTCCCCAGAGACGTGCGATTGGCCGGGAAACCGGGAAAGCCGGAGGAGCTCGAGCAACAACTCCTCGATCGCCATCAACATGCGACCGGTCTGCTGGCCGTGAGGACCGGAGCCGATGCCCAGGTTGACATCCGGCTCCGGAATACCCAGTTCAGCGAAGAACACAGCCGACATGCCGTAGTCGTAGTGCTGGCCGGTATGCACCAGGGTCTCGCGGTGCCGCTGCCGCAACACCCGGCTCACCGGCCCGGCTTTGATGAACTGTGGACGAGCGCCAACGATCGTAAAGATGTTCATGGCGAATTGAGCAGGCGTGTACACAAGGAAACAAGCCCAGACAGAGCACTTCCTTGTCTACCTGTCGATTTGTTTGCCTGTCCTACCCATAGAACTCCGCCACCGCTGCCACAATCTCCTCCTGTTGCGCCGCGGTCAGCTCGGGATACATGGGCAGCGAGAGGACCTCACGGCCGGCGGCTTCGGCATGGGGCAAAGAACCCTCGCCCATGCCGAGGTCCTTGTACAGTCCTTGCCGGTGCAACGGCAGCGGGTAGTAGATCATGGTGCCGATGCCGCGCTGCTTGAGGAACTCAGCAAGCTCGTCGCGCTGCGGCGCGCGGATGGTGTACTGGTGATACACGTGGCGCACGCCGGGTCGCACGTAGGGTGTTGTAACGGGGACGCCGGCTGCTGTCAGAAGGCCGTCGTAACGGCAAGCGGCCTCACGTCGCGCCTCTTGCCAGCGATCCAGGTAGCGCAGCTTGACGCGCAAGATCGCCGCCTGCATCGTGTCCAGCCGGCTGTTGAAGCCGAGCACCTCGTGGTAGTACTTGGTCTTGCCGCCCTGGCGGCGCAGCACGTCCAGTTTGTCGGCCAGGCTGGGATCGTTGGTGACCACCATGCCGGCGTCGCCGTACGCGCCCAGGTTCTTGGTGGGATAGAAGCTGAGGCAGCCCACCACGCCCATGCTGCCGGCGCGGCGGCCCCGGTCTTCGGCGCCGATGGCCTGGGCGGCGTCCTCGATGATGGCCAGGCCGTGGCGCTCGGCGATCGTCAGCAGCTCGTCCATCGCTGCCGGCTGGCCGTACAGGTGCACAGGCACAATGGCTTTGGTACGTGGGGTGACGGCGGCAGCAACGGCGGCGGGATCGATGTTGTAGGTCTGCGGGTCGATGTCCACAAACACCGGTCGCGCGCCGCTGTGGCTGATGGTGTTGGCCGTCGCCACGAAGGTGAAAGGCGTCGTGATGACCTCGTCGCCCGGACCGATGCCGAGGGCGGCCAGGGACAGGCGCAGCGCATCGGTGCCGGAAGCCACGCCTACGCCGTAGCGACAGCCGCAATAGGCCGCGACCTCCTTCTCCAGCGCCTTTACGTCTGGCCCCAACACGAAGTTGCCACTGTCCATGACCGCCTGCAACGCTGCAGCGATCTCCTCGCGCAGCTGATCGTACTGAACCTTCAGGTCGAGAATCGGAATCATTGTAAGCTTCTTTCGTCGGTAGACTTGTGTACTGGCCTATTTCCCCTGCGCCGCAGCGAACTCTTCCTCCGGCACGGCGCGGCGCGGCCGGGCTGGGCTGCCCATCACGAGGGTAGCGGGTGCGACCGGCCGGCTGACGACCGATCCGGCTGCCACAAACGCTTCGGCGCCAACCTCGATGTTGGGCAACAAGGTGACGTTGGCGCCGACGCGCGCGCCGCGGCGAATCACTGCGCCGCCGCGTTCGGCGAAACGCCGCGCCGTGCGTCCCATGTAGTTGTCGTTGGTGGTGACCACGCAGGGCGCGATGAAGCAGTCGTCCTCGATGGTGGTCCAGGCCGTGATGTAGGCGCCGGTCTGGATCTTGACGCCGTTACCGATGCTAACCTCATTCTCGACCGTGACGTGCGTCCCTACGATCACGCGGTCACCGATCTGCACCTGCTCGCGCACAAAAGCCAGGTCGCCGATCAGGCAGCGGCGGCCGATGCTGCTGCCCGTGTAGATCACGGCACCCGTGCCGATGCTGGTTTCCTCGCCGATCACCAGCGGCGGCAGATCCTTGGGCACCTTGACGGTGCTGGTCGGCGCCGGTCGGGGCTGTCGGCCGAGCACAGCGTGGTCCTCGATGCGGCAACCGGCGCCGATTTGCACGCCGGCGTGGATCACGGCGTGGTGGCCGACGGTGCACCCTGGCCCCAGCCGCGCGCCCGCCTCGATCACGACGCCATAGCCCAAGACGCATCCCTCCCCGATCTCCGCCGAACTAGCGATATAGCTGGCACTCGACATGCTCATTTGTCGTCCTTTCCATTCTTGGCTTGCTTTTCGTCCTCCCTTTCGCCCGTCTCACCGGCAACATCGTCCAGCGCCACCGGTTGCCCACTGCGCTCCAGCGATCGCTGCCCGGCCTCCAGCACGCGCAGCACCTGTAGGCCGTTGCGACCATCGCTGAGCGGAGTCTTGCCCTGTACAATGCAATCGACGAAGTGCTGGCACTCCAGGCGCAACGGTTCGCGCATGTCCACGCGCGGGATGTAGATGTCGCCAAAGCGCAGGCTCAGCGCATCGCCATAGCTGTCGTAGTCGGGCGGATTGACACCCTTGTCGTAGATGCGCAGCTTCTCGGTGGCTTCGATGTCGTCGAAGACGGCCATCTTGCGGCTGCCCACCACGGTAATGCGGCGCACCTTGTGCGGATCGAGCCAGCTCACATGGACGTGTGCGGCGCGTCCGCTGGCAAAACGCAGCGTCAAGAAAACGGTGTCGGGCACGCCGGGTTGCAGGTAGGTAAGGCCCTGCGCGGCCACGGTGGTCGGCTCTTCGCCCAGCAGGTAGAGGATCACCGAGATGTCGTGGGGCGCCAGGCTCCACATGGCGTTCTCGTGGCGCCGCACCTGACCCAGGTTCAGCCGGCTAGTGTAAATGTAGTAGATCTCGCCCAGGTCGCCATGGTCAACCAGGCGCTTGAGGCTGGCCACTGCGGGGTGGTACAGGAGCAGGTGTCCCACCATGAGCACGCGCCGACCGGCGTCGGCCAGCGCGACCAGCTCGGCGGCATGCGCGGCCGTCAAGGCGATGGGCTTTTCCACGAAGACGTGACGACCGCTGAGCAAGGCGGCCTTGGCCAGCTCGTAATGCGCAGCCGAAGGGGCCGTGACCACGATAGCCTGGAGGTCGGGATCGTCGAGCAAGCGCCGGTACTCCGTGGTGGTCTCCAGCCTAGGCACTTGGAGGGCAGCGCGCTGCAACGCCGTCTCGTCTAGATCACAGCACATCTTGACGCGCACGCCGGGCAAGGCGGCGAAGTTGCGCAATACGTTCGGACCCCACTGGCCCAACCCCACCTGACCGATGTTGATCATGTACTAGCCTCACTTGCGTCTGCTGTCTCCGCCACGCGGGGCAACAACGCTTGAATGCGGGACACCACCAGGTCCAGCGCCACTGTGTTGCGTCCTCCCTCAGGGATGATGACGTCGGCGTAGCGCTTGCTAGGCTCGACGAACTCGAGGTGCATCGGGCGCACGGTGTAGAGGTATTGCTCGACCACCGAGTCGAGCGACCGGCCGCGCTCCTTCATATCACGGGTGAGCCTGCGGATGAAACGGATGTCGGGGTCCGTGTCAACGAAGATCTTGACGTCGAACAGGGCGCGCAGTGCCGGCTCGACAAAGATCAAGATCCCTTCGACCAGGATCACCGGCTCAGGGATGACCCGTCGCGTCTCGGCGCGACGGGTGTGCGTGCGAAAATCGTAAACCGGAATGTCTACGGCCTGGCCGCTGCGCAAGAGCTGCAGATGCTTGATGAGCAGCGAGGTCTCCAGGGCATCGGGGTGATCGAAGTTGAGCTTGGCGCGGGCATCCAGCGGTAGGTTCGCTGCGTCGTGGTAGTACGAGTCGTGTTGGATGAACGCAATGCGACTCCAGCCGACCTGCTCGAGAATGCGGTGGGCGACGGTGGTCTTGCCGGAGCCGCTGCCGCCCGCTACGCCGATGATCAGCGGCGTGATGCGCTCAGAACTTGGGGAGGGGGTATCGTTCATAGCTGTTTCTCCTGGGCAAGCGGCAACTATTCAGCCCTAGGTGCCGGGCACTTAAGGCTGCGCTGGCCAGGGCGTCTGCAGAGCCGGCTCAAGCTGGGAACCGGTCGCAAGT
>DAOUBX010000213.1:0-8527 GCA_034432445.1 Anaerolineales bacterium | reverse complement strand
ACTTGCGACCGGTTCCCAGCTTGAGCCGGCTCTGCAGACGCCCTGGCCAGCGCAGCCTTAAGTGCCCGGCACCTAGGGCTGAATAGTTGCTCTCGGCTAACCTTGACCGGGCTGTAACGCCCAAAGCCGCGCGTCGTCGCAGCGTCAGGCACTGGGCGCCTATGGCCGCCTCGTCACGCGCTAACGGGCCGCTCTAGCGGAAATCACCGAACCATGGTAGTATGCGCCAGAGGCATGCTCTGCTCCCAGTTCTGGCGGATACCGGTATTATGTGGAGACCACTCTGACTGATGATCCAAAACCTGTGGGACGAGTTGATTCGGCCAGCAGCCGCCATTGACTTGGCGGCCCTGGTTGTCAATCTGGCCGTGGCGACGCTGCTGGCCTTCGCCTTGTCCTGGCACTATGTCCGCTTCGGCCGCACCTTCTCCAACCGGCGAGAGCTAGCCCAGGTCTTTCCGCTCATCGTCCTGGCGACGGTCCTGATCATCTCCATTGTCAAGTCGTCCGTGGCCCTTTCGCTGGGCGTGGTGGGCGCCCTGTCGATCGTCCGCTTCCGCACCGCCATCAAAGAGCCGGAAGAGCTGGCCTACCTGTTCCTGGCCATTGCTATCGGCATCGGCCTGGGCGCCGGCGAGCTGGTGGTGACCCTGCTGGCGACGCTGATGATTATGGTGGTGCTCATCATGCGCTCACTGCCGCTGCCGGGCCGCAAGGCCGGCCAGAATCTCTATCTCAACGTCGAGCTGGCACAAGCCGAGGAGCACCAGGCAGTGTTGCGCAGCCTGGACACCTACCTGACGCAGCAGGCCGGCCTGAGCAACCTGCGCCGGCTCGACATGCGCGATGGCATCCTCAGCGCCACCTACTTCGTCGATCTGGAAGGGCGGGAGAAAGTAATCGCCCTGTTGGAGGGATTGCACCACCTCTTACCAAACGCTGCCATCAGCTTCGTGGAACAAGACGGAATTCCTGGCAGGTAATCAGCATGGCCACATGGCAACTCGGCACAACACACGATGGAGGCGGAATCGACGGCGCGCGCTACGAGGTGAAAGCCGTCGCGCCAAGCCATCGTCTGCCACAATTGCGCGCTTGGCTGCACGCGCACCCGATGGCGTTCGCCACGGTGCATCCACCGCGCCAGGTGAACAACGTCTATTTCGACACGCCTTTCCTGGACAGCTACGCCGATAATCTGTCCGGCCACGCTGAACGACAGAAGGCACGGCTGCGCTGGTATGGCGAGGACTACCGTCAGGTGCGGGGCCGGGTGGAGTTCAAGCACAAGCGCGGACGCCAGGGATGGAAGGTGTTCCATGACCTGGCTCAGCCACTCGATCTGCTTACCATGCGCTGGGCCCAGATCATAGCCGTCATCCGTGGCGAGCTCGTTGATAGCTTGCGCATTGCGCTGGACGAGTGCGGCTGGCCGGTGCTGATCAACCGCTTTCAACGCGAGTACTACGCTTCTCTTGCGGGTGATGTACGCGCCACCCTGGACTACAACCAGATGGCTTACGATCAGAGACAGGCGGCGCTGCCCAATCTGCGTTTTCCCGTACTCTTACCGGATTGGGTGATTGTCGAGTTCAAGGCCGGCAACGGCAGCTTGCCTGCGCTGGCCCGGGCTCTGGACACCTTCCCACTGCGCATCAGCCGCAACTCGAAGTACGCCACGGCCGTCGAAGCCATGCTGGGGCGGCTGTGAGCGCTGTCTGGTGCAGACGACGGAAGTCACCGCTCGTGGAGAAAAGACCAGGTTGTCCCAACACAGAGAAACACGCTTGCCAAGACCGGAGAGATCTGCGATCTTTCAAGCCAGATGCCCATGCGCTGGGCGCACAACCGTCAATGAAAGCGCGGCGGGCACGGTCGGAGACCGGCCCGAGCGATTTTCAGGTTAGGACGTGACACGGTTGGAGGGGACCCGCTTATGGGTCTGCCCGCTTGGCCACGACCACCAGCCGATGCGTGTTGGCCCAGGGCGGATAGCAGGTCACCATCGTCACGCGCTCGTCGTCGAACGGGCCGATCCAGCGGGCATTGGCCAGGCGCTGCGCCACCGTCTGGCCCGCCTCACGCAGGATCATACGCTCGGTCACGACATACGCATACGCCACGTCACCGGCGTAAATGGTCAGCGCGTCGCCCACCTGCACGTCCTTCAAGCGGCGAAATACCATCCCCTTGATGTTGTGATGGCCGGAAAGCACCAAATTGCCCGGCTCGCCCAGCCGCGCCGAGGTGCGATGCCAGCCCACGGCATCGTCCGGCACCTCCCAGACGCTGCCTTGGCGCGTGATGCGCCAGCCGACGGGGACAATCGGCGCGTCCAGGCCGATGCTGGGAATCGCCAACCGCTCCGGCGGCAACCCATCCGCCGCCGCAGGCGTGGCGACCAGAAGCAATGCGGCCAGCGTGAGCACCAGAAGTCTTGTGAGCATCATTGGACTGCAAGCCTGCCTCTGCACTACGGACGACTAAAGTCGTCACTACAAAGGGGGGGTACGGCGCAGGGAACACACGAGAAGTTCGCTGCTGGGGCGCATCTTGCTCACGCCTTACGTGATCAACTCGATCTCGTAGTCCACCAGCTCCGCGTCCATGCGCAGACGCTCCACGCTTTCCACGACCTTCATCAACAAGCCGTGGGCGTAGTCCTGGTCGGACGAGATGCAGGCCACGCCGATGACGGCCGTGCGCAGGCTGTCCTGGTTGTCCACCTCGGCGACAGAGACGTTGAAGTCGTTGCGCAGCTTGCTGATGATCGGCTTGATCACGCTGCGCTTGCCCTTGAGAGAGCCGTTCATGGGGATGCGAAGTTCGATGGTGGCGACGCCTATAACCATGATGTTTGTCGTCTTGTGGCAGTGCAAGTCGGCTGCAGTCCGTCCCCAGCCCCGGCTGAGGCCTAGACTCCTACCGTTGGGATCTGCCGGCGCATGTGCACCGGCTCAAAGCAGTTGTCACGCAGTAATCGGGGGCGTCCGGCGCTAACAATGGCCGGCCGAACAAACTGACACTAGACCAGATGCCACAGCCAGCCGCGATCCACCGATCACCGCTCACCGCTCACCGACACCCTCCGTATACGCCACCGCGGCATAGCCGACGACCCGCCAGGGATCGCCGCCGGTGTCGCCGGAGTTGCGGTAGTCGAGCAAGTGCGGCTGCCACCCCTTGATCTGCGCCAGGCGCATAAGAATGAGAATAGGCTGCAAGCCGCAGGCTTCGCCGCGCGCGGCGTGGGTCAGGTCGCCGGCCAGAACGTGGCCCAAGAAGCGCCGGTCGAGCGACTGTGCTTCTTCGTAAGGATGGAAGTGGCTCAGATCAGAGCTCACCACGACCAGGTCGTCGGGCCGAACACGCTGCGCCAGGTCTTGGGCCGCGCGCTCGATGTCGGGCTGACCGCACAGCATGGCCACGAAGGTAAAATCGGCCAGCACCGACTGCAAGAAAGGCAGCTCCACCTCCAGACAGTGCTCCGGCTCGTGGGCTGCGCTGCGCAGGCGATAAAGCGGCTTTTGCTCGCCGAGTTGATCGATGAGCGCCTTGTCCTGCGGCGCCAGGCCTAGCGGCGTCTCAAAGTAGGCGTGTGGGGCGACGTCGATGCTGTCCACCCACACGTAGTGCGCCGGGCCAAGCAGGAAGATGCGCCGCACGGGCTGTCCTTGCAACTGGCGGAAGCCGACAGCAGCCACAGGACCGGAATAGCGATAGCCGGCATGCGGCGCAATCAGTCCGCGCAGAGGCGGCAGGCCGGCGTCTTGCGCCTCGGCCAGCAGCCGCTCGATCTCGTTGCGCAGCCGCGCCGGATGGCTGGAATAGAACGTACCCGCTACTGCCGGGCGACGGATGGTTTCAACGGATGTTGTCATCGCGCGTACCTCCGTAATTGCTCTGCGACTCCAAAGTGGCCGGGGAACTGCCGATAGAACTGCTTCTCAACGCCACACGCCGGGAATGGACGCGCCGCAGCCATGGCACACGCCCGGCTCGCGCCAGTGGATGCGCACATCGTACCAACTGCGGCTGATCAACAGCTGGCCGCAGGCCGGGCAATGCGTGGACTCGCGGTTGCGATCGTGCACATTGCCCACGTAGACGTAGTTCAACCCCGCCTCCTTGCCGATCTCCCAGGCGCGCACCAGGGTGCGGTGCGGCGTGGGGGGGCGGTCGAGCATGCGGTAGTCGGGATGGAAGGCGGAGATGTGCCAGGGCAGGTCGCGCGAGACGCCGGCCAGCCAGGCCGCCATGTCGCGCAGCTCGGCTTCAGAGTCGTTCAACCCCGGAATGAGCAGGGTGGTCACCTCGATCCAGATCTTGGTGCGCTGGGCGATGTGCTCGATGTTGCGCATGACCGGTTTGAGCCGCGTGCCGCACACCTCGCGATAGAACTCCTCGGTGAACGCTTTGAGATCGACGTTGATGGCGTCCAGGTACGGCTCGATCATCTCCAGCGCGGCCAGCGACTCGAAGCCGCTGCTGACGAAAACATTGCGAATGCCCTGCGCGTGAGCCAGCTTGGCCGTGTCATAGGCGTACTCGAAGAAGACGGTCGGCTCGTTGTAGGTGTAGGCCAGCATGGGGATGCCACGGCGCCGACAGAGGGCCACCAAGTCCACCGGCAGCAACTCGCCGTTGCGCGACTGCGCCGGATCAAACTCAGCGCCGGTCTGGCTGATCTCCCAGTTTTGACAAAATTGGCATTGGAAGTTGCAACCGACAGTGCCCAGAGAGAGGATCGGCTGCGTCGGCAGAAAATGAAAGAGCGGCTTTTTCTCCACAGGGTCAACATGCAGCGCCGCAGGCTGGCCGTAGACCACCAGCTTCAGCGCGCCGTCGTAGTTGCGCCGCACGCCGCACTTGCCCATGTCCCCCGGCGCGATGGCGCAGAAGTGCTCACAGGCGGTACACTGGACGTACTGCTTCTTGAGATGGCGAAAAAGAACAGCGTCTTGGATCATCCGCACACCTCCCAAGGACAGATCACATTAACTCCGCTCGCACGTCATTATACCCCCAAACAACGCCAAGACCAAGCAACGGCCAGCGCGCACAACCCTCTAAAGAACGCTGGAGGAAGCCAGGGCAAACCCAGCTTCCTCCAGCGTTTCTCCTGGCGGCCACGCCCGGTCGGCGCCTCTTGACGCCGGCCAGTCGTAGCACTGTCGTCGCGCTTAGGATAGGCGCATTTCAGTTTTGGGGCGCGCAACCCTGCGGCTCCAGGGCTAACGGCTCCTGACAGTCACGCGTTTTACGGCTGCGGCGTCTCCTGGGGCTGCATTTGCTGTTGCAGCTCCTGCGAGCTGGGCCGCTTGCCCAAAGTCACCTCTACCGTGGTGGTATTGCCGTTGCTGCGCATCACCTCCAGCTTGACCTTGTCGCCCGGCTGCAAGTCCTTGGTGAGATAGCGGATCAAGTCATCCATGCCCGTCACCGGCTTGCCGTCGAGGCTGATGATCACGTCGCCGCCCAGCGGATACTCGACGCCGTTGCGGATCAGCTTATCGTTGCTGCCGCGCAGGCCGGCCTTGTCCGCCGGGCCGCCCTTAACCACCTCGAGAACCAAAGCGCCCTTGACGCCTTCCGGCAAGTCCATCACCTTGGCCGCCTCAGGCGAGAGGGTCTGGCCGCTGATGCCCAGCCAAGCGTAGTCGAACGAACCCTTCTCGATCAAGGTCGGCGCCACACGCTTGGCGATGTTGATCGGCACGGCAAAGCCGATACCGGCGTTGCTGCCGCTGCCGCTGACGATCTGCGTGTTGATGCCGATCACACGGCCCTCGCGATCCAGCAGCGGGCCGCCTGAGTTGCCGGGGTTGATCGGCGCGTCGGTCTGGATGACCTCAGGGATGGAAAAGGCGCTGGTGCCGCTGGCGATCGTGCGGCCCAAGGCGCTGACGATGCCAAAGGTCATGGTATTCTCCAGGCCAAAAGGATTGCCGATGGCTACCGCCATTTGGCCCACCTTCAGTGCGTCGCTGTCGCCCAGTTGCACCGGCACCAACTCGTGCGCCTGCGGGTCGATCTTGAGCACCGCCAGATCGGCGCCAGGGTCAGTACCCACCACCTCGGCCGGCAGCGAGGCGCCGTCGGCGAAGATCACGCGCACCTCAGAGGCACCGGCCACCACGTGGTCGTTGGTCAGAATGTGCCCTTCGCTGTCCCACACAAAGCCAGAACCCTCGCCCTGCTGGTAATACGGCTCTTGCGGGGTCTGGGGCGTGTTCGGCTGGCCAAACGGTAGGTTGGGCAGATCGGGCATGCCTGGCAGGTCCGGCAAGTTGAAGCGGAAGTTGCCCAGCACGTCGCCGGCCTCGACCTTCTTGGTCACGCGGATGTGTACCACCGAGGGCAGCACGCGCTCGTAGATGCCGTTCAACACCTGTTCTTGTGCAGCCACAATGCTCATGGCGTCGGCTGAAGCAAGCGGCACCGGCGTCGCTGCCGGCGCAGGAGCCTGGGCTTGAGCGCCGGACTCGAGCAGCGCGGCAGCATCCGACACGGTTTGTGCGCCTTGCCGAGCCGTGTCCACCAAGTTCTGCACTGCCGTGGGCAGGGTCGTAATGGGGCTGGTGCAGGCAGTCGCGCCAAACACCACGGCGGCGATGACCACCACAGCTAACAAGATGCTCCAACTACTTCTTTGTCTAGTTTTCATTGTTTCCTTGATCTTCCTTTCTGATTACGATCTTGCGACAAGCGCGCATTTGCGCTAGCAACTATCTCATCTAACACCATACACCGCCTGCGTTAGAATCCGATGAACAGCGCATCAATCTTTCTTAATAATGACTATTCAGGTGCCGGGCACTTGCTTCGATCGGTTTACAGCTTGAGCCGGCTCTGCAGACGCCCTGGCCAGCGCAACCTTAAGTGCCCGGCACCTAGGGCTGAATAGTTGCTCTTAATAAACCATGACGCAGGTCATACCGCTGGGGCTTGGCCTCACTTACAATAGGCGTGGAACGTGAAACGTGGAACGTGGGCCGTCAGAGCAAGTCCGTTGGTTACGCTCTGGGCCCCGAGCAATCGCCCCGTGCTCTGTCCGAGGCGTCAGGAGGCACAAACATGCATCCCATCACACGTCGTGAGTTGTTGCGGTTGTTGGCGGGGGGAGCCATCGCCTATGGCGCATCGCGCTGGCTGGGTTGCAGCAGCGGCGAGTCAATCCAAGAGGCGACTGCGCCGCCCACCCACCCAACGACCGCGGCGCAACCGACTCAGCCAGCAGTCGCAGCCTCAGCGCACTCTCCAACCGACGCCAAGGAGACCCCACCGCAGCCTACTGTGGGACTGCCCGACCTGGCCGTGGTGCACGGCAGCGATGCGGCCGAGATCACGCGCCGCGCCGTAGCGGCCCTTGGGGGCATGGAGCGTTTCGTGCGGCCCGGCCAAACCGTGCTCGTCAAGCCCAACATCTGCCATGCACCGGCCGGGGTCGAGTATGGCACCACGACGCACCCCGCGGTGGTCGCTGCGTTGGTCGCCATGGCGTTGGCGGCAGGCGCGCGCCGGGTGCAGGTGATGGACGGCCCCTTCGCCAGCCAACCGGACGAAGCCTATGCGCGCTCCGGCATCAAAGACGCAGTAATGGCCGCCGGCGGCGAGATGGTCATCATGAGCGCCGTCGCCTAGCCGTGCAGCCCTGGCGCTGGGCGCCAGCCATGCCCTACGACCCCACGCGACGCGCAGTCGTGACAGCGATAGGCGCAGCCGTGGCCGGCGTGGCCATGCTGCGCACCGGCGTCGTGGCGCGTCAGCCGCAGCCACATGCCCTGCTGCCGCCAGGCGCGGGCAGCGACTTCCTGGCGACCTGCATTCGTTGCGGCGCCTGCGTTCAGGTCTGCCCAACCAACGCCCTACAAGTCAGCGCGGGCCAAGCCGGCCTGGAGGGCTGGGGAACGCCGGTGCTCAGGCCGCGGCTGGGCTACTGCGACTACACCTGCCACGCCTGCAGCCAGGTGTGCCCTACCGGCGCAATTCCTTTGCTCAGCCTGGCCGAGAAGCAGCGCCAGGTGATCGGTCAGGCCAGCATCGACCGGGGCCGTTGTCTGGCTTGGACGGGCGACCAACCCTGCGTCGTGTGCGAGGAGATGTGCCCGGTGCCGAATAAGGCCATCTGGCTGGAGGAAGTCACGATGGTCATGCGCAATGGTGCGGTGCAACGCATGCAAGTCCCCCACGTCGACCGGACACGCTGCATCGGCTGCGGCATTTGCGAGAACAAATGTCCTTTGGCCGGCCCAGCCGCCATCCAGGTGTTCACACCCACCTTGATCGGCTAAAATAACACGCCGACAGCCGCATGCCTCGCAACCGATCCCCACTGTGTGCGTAGTGAGGGATAGAAAAGAGCGCCCTTGACGCCTCTCCGCCATCGGTCACGCGGTTGGAAGGGTCAAGCAGTGGCCAAAGACCGAGAAGAAACGTAACTATTCAGCCATAGGTGCCGGGCATTTGGAGTCTAACCTGAAAATCGCTCGGGCCGGTCTCCGACCGTGCCCGCCGCGCTTTCATT
>DAOUBX010000212.1:0-10784 GCA_034432445.1 Anaerolineales bacterium | reverse complement strand
ACTTGCGACCGGTTCCCAGCTTGAGCCGGCTCTGCAGACGCCCTGGCCAGCGCAGCCTTAAGTGCCCGGCACCTAGGGCTGAATAGTTGCTGGGCAACAATCTTGCGGAGCTAACGTATGTCCGAGCTACGCCAAAACATGGCGACCAAGCAATGGGTTATCATCGCCACGGAACGCGCCCGGCGGCCGGAAGAGTTCGTCGATCGCAGCCAGCGGCCGATGGCAGAGCTTTTGCCGGCGTATGATCCCCACTGCCCGTTTTGCCCGGGCAACGAGGAAGGGCCAGAGATGGAGGTGCTGCGCCTGCCGGCCGGTGATGAGCCGTGGTTGGTGCGCGTGGTGAACAACAAGTATCCGGCCTTGCAGCAGCTTGGCGATCGGTTGCGCCATTTCGATGGCATTCACCGCTCGATTTCCGGCGTTGGCTATCACGAGGTGGTTGTGGAGGGCCGCCAGCACAACCTGTCGCCGGCCTTGATGGCGGCGGAGGACCTGGCGAGGACGTTGATGGCCTTTCAGATGCGTGGTGTGGTTATGTCCCTGGATGACCGCATCGAGCACGTCATCTACTTCAAGAACCACGGCCCGCGCGCCGGCACCTCGCTGGTGCACCCTCACAGCCAGATCATCGGGTTGCCGGTGGTGCCCTACGACGTGCGCACCCGGGACGAGGAAGCGCGGCGCTATTTCGACGACACCGGCACCTGCGTCTACTGCGCCATGCTCGAAGACGAACTGAGCGATCGCAAACGTCTCGTGAGCGAAAACGAGGACTACGTGGCCTTTTTGCCTTATGCGGCCCTGTCGCCTTTCCACGTCTGGATCCTGCCACGAGAGCATCATTCGAGCTATTTGATGGTATCGCCGGTGTCTATCAATCGCCTGGCACAGATCGTGCGCGACGTGTTGCGGCGTCTCTACTTTGGGCTGAACGATCCCGACTACAACATCGTGTTGCGCTCGGCGCCGGCCAAGGCGTGGTACGCCGACTATCTGCATTGGTACGTGTCACTCATCCCACGCGTCACGCAAACCGCCGGCTTTGAGCTGGGCAGCGGCATGTATATCAACACGGCCCTGCCCGAAGAAAGCGCCGCCTTCTTGCGGTCAGTTGAGATATAGCCTCGGTTTCTCGCCATCGCTGCCGATCATCGTTGCCTCGGAGCTAACTTTATGGAAATTGGGACCATCAAACAGGTCGATATTCAACAGGAGATGCAGGGTGCTTATCTCGATTACGCTATGAGCGTCATCGTGGCGCGCGCCTTGCCAGATGTGCGCGATGGGCTTAAGCCTGTGCATCGTCGCATCCTCTATGCCATGTACGACATGGGGCTGACCCACGACAAGCCGTACAAGAAGTCAGCGCGCATCGTCGGCGAGGTGCTGGGCAAGTACCATCCCCACGGCGACTCGGCCGTTTACGATGCCATGGTGCGCATGGCGCAGGACTTCAGCCTGCGTTACACGCTGGTTGACGGGCAAGGCAACTTCGGCTCCATCGACGGCGACAACCCGGCCGCCATGCGGTACACCGAGGCGCGTCTGCAAGCCCTGGCGCAGGAGATGCTGGCCGACATCGACAAGAACACAGTCGACTTTGGCCCCAATTTCGACGAGACCCTCAGCGAACCGACCGTCCTGCCCGCCGCGCTGCCTAACCTGCTGGTCAACGGTGCCAGCGGCATCGCCGTCGGCATGGCAACCAACATCCCACCCCACAACCTGGGCGAGGTGTGCGATGCGCTGACCTATTTGCTCGACCGTTACGAGCAGATCGACGACGTGACCGTCGAAGAGTTGATGCGCTTCATCAAGGGCCCGGACTTTCCGACCGGAGGCATCCTCTACCGCTACGGCGTCGACAGCAGCAACGAGCGCGAGGACGTCATCGGTCGCGCCTACGCCTCCGGCCGCGGCCAGTTTCGCGTGCAGGCGCGGGCGCACATCGAGGAGATGAGCCGCAACCGTAACCGCATCGTCGTCTCCGAGCTACCCTACCAGGTGAACAAGACCAACTTGATCGAGCGCATTGCGGAGCTGGCGCGCGAGGGGCGAATCGAGGGCATTAGCGACCTGCGCGACGAGTCGGACCGCAGCGGCATGCGCATTGTGATCGAGCTGACCCGCACGGCTGACCCGCGCGCGGTGCTGGCCGATCTGTATAAGCTGACGCCGATGCAGCAAACCTTTGGCATGTCGATGCTGGCGCTGGTGGACGGCGAGCCGCGCATGTTGAGCCTGCGCCGCGTCTTGCAGCACTACATCGAGCACCGCCGCGAGATCATTCGCCGCCGCAGCGAGTATGACCTGGCCCGCGCCCGCGAGCGCGCCCACATCTTGGAGGGCTTGCTCAAGGCGCTCGATGTGTTGGACGAGGTCATTCAAACTATCCGTCGCTCGGAGACCACCGAAACAGCGCGCGCTAACCTGATCCGCAAGTTCAAGTTCACCGAGATTCAGGCCCAGGCGATCCTCGACATGCCGCTGAAACGACTGGCGGCCTTGGAGCGCAAGCGCCTGCGCGAGGAGTACGAGGGACTGGTGCAGCGCATCGCCTATCTGGAGGACTTGCTCGCCCATCCCCACAAGGTGCTGGCCGTGATCAAGCAGGAGCTGGCCTCCCTCAAAGAGCGCTACGGCGACGCGCGGCGCACGCGCATCGTAGAGGCCGGCGCATCGCGCGAGAGCTTGACGGTGCGCGACTTGATCGAGGACGAGCCGGTTCTGCTGGCGTTGGGCCGCAGCGGCCTGCTGCTGCGCGAGAGCGCAGCAGATCGGCGACGCGGCAAGCTGCCCAGCAAGGTGGACGGCGATCCGCCGCTGGCCATTGCTGCCGGCACAGCCCACGACGAGGTGTTGCTCTTTGCCGCCGACGGACGGCTGGCCCGGCTGCCGCTGCATCGCCTCGGCGACGGCGTGGAGACGCATCCCGTGGAGCTGGGCGCTTTCAGCCGGGGCGAACGGCTGGCAGCCATGCTGGTCGTCAGCCCCTCTGACAGTGCCGAGGAAGGTAGCGATCAGCGTTTCGTGGCCCTGGCCACGCGCGAGGGACGGGTGAAACGCGTGGCGCTGGCCGACGCGCAGAGCGTTATCGGCGTGACCACGGCCATGAACGTGGACGAGGGCGACGAGCTGATCGGTGCTGCGCTCTGCGACGAGACCGCCGAGATCATGCTGGTGACCAAGCTAGGCCAGGCTATTCGCTTCAAGGCTGGCGAGGTGCGGCCGATGGGTCTGCCGGCCGCCGGTGTTTGGGGCATGAAGCTGAGCAGCGGCGACGAGGTGGTCAGCCTGTGCATCACGCGGCCGGCCGGCGAACTGGTGATTGTCACCACGACAGGCTACTGTAAGCGGACGTCGCTGGATGACTTCCCCCTACAAGGGCGCCATGGCGGCGGCGTGAGCGCCATCCGCCTAGGCCAAAGCACGGGCGCAGTGGCTGACGCGCGTGTCGTGCTGCCCGGGGATGAGCTTTTCAGCGCCAGCCGGCGCGGCACGTTGCGCAAGCTCGACCTAGCCGAGATCCCGGCTGGCAAGCGCTCGGCGCAGGGCAAGCTGATTGTTCAGCCGGCGCAGGGCGATCGGATCATGACCCTCTTGCACTTGCCTACCAGGCGCAGCGCACGCAACAGCCCACAGCGCAGCGACCTCACTGCAACACCGTCTGCCCGGGCCACCGAAAAGCCGGATGAGCCGGACGACACGGAGAACGAGCCGGTAGTGGCCGAGGCCATGCAACTGGCTTTGGGCGGCTGGGGAGAGCCAGAGCCGGAGCAGAAGCCGGTCCCGAAGCGCAGAGGCGCCGTAACACCTGCGCCGGCGGCCAAGAGTCCGACGGTTACCCGCGGCTTCAAGCTCGAGGAGATTACCAAACCGGCGGCGAAGGCGGCGGCCAAGTCCAAGGCCACGGTCGGCGGCAGCAAAACGGCTCAAGCCCGCGTTGTCGGCACAAGCGCCGCAGCCAGCCAACCGGCTGCCAAATCGCCTGCCGGCCAGGGCGCGACAACGCCTAAGCCGCCCGCCAAACCTGCCGCCAAGAAGAGCGCAACTGCGTCCCAGCCGCCCGCCAAATCGGCCGAGCAACCGAGGGCCAGCCGGAGCACGGCGACGTCCAAGTCGTCTGCCCCCAAGGGCACGGCGACGCCCAAGACCTCGGCCAAACCATCCGGCACCAAGAGCACCCCGGCAACGTCTAAGCCGCCGACTAAACCGGCTGCCGGCAAGGCCGGTTCAGCCTCGCAGCCGGCTGCCACCTCCACCACCGGCGCGCGCCGCGGCCGCCAGTAGTCAGATCACGCTGCTTTGCAGTTGCGACGTAACTATTCAGGTGCCGGGCACTTGCGACCGGTTTCCAGCTTGAGCCGGCTCCGCAGACGCCCTGGCCAGCGCAGCCTTAAGTGCCCGGCACCTAGGGCTGAATCGTTGCGTTGCGACTTATGAAAGTTAAGAAAATGCTCCGGCAATAGCCGCTTGCGGCGGGTCGCCCCTGATGTGAGCCTGCCCGGCGACACCTGCATTTGCAGCGCAGGTGCAAGTGTGAATCGACCAGGCTATCAAACGGCGCCCCGTCCACGGGACTGAAAGACGCGCCATGCACGCGCGAGCCCGTTTCAACGGGCGCTGTTATGTAGCCGGGGAACTTTCGCCGGTGGGCTCGCACCTGGACGCGCTTCGCTCTGTTGCCGGAGTATTCTCTCAAGGTTCATCAGTCGCTCTGCGCTGCCCTCAGGCCATGGCGCACAAAGGCCCGGCGCTGAGACTGTGCGCCGGGCCTAGTAGGGCGGGTGGGAGTCGAACCCACACGGGTTGCCCCTTCGGTTTTTAAGACCGATGCGTCTGCCATTCCGCCACCGCCCCGTGGCCGGTTGATAGCGAATGGCCTATAGCGGAAAGCCTGGCGAGAGTCTTCTGCTCTGCCCCAAGCTGTCTGCTATAGGCCATTTCCAGAGGCGACGGCCGGATTCGAACCGGCGATCAGGGTTTTGCAGACCCTTGCCTTGCCACTTGGCCACGTCGCCGTAGCTGACTGCATTGTACACACAACCGCTCGGGTTGTCAAAGCCTTGTGCTTTGGCGCCGCAGTTGAGGTGCGTCGTCATGTTGCAAGACCGTTTCCTGCTTTGCTCGGCCTGCGGCACGCGCTTTGTGTGGACTGCTGCCCAACAAGCTCGTCAGGCCGTTGCGCCCGAACGTTGTCCCGCCTGTGCAGTCCTTCTGCCAGCCCCCGGGCGCCAACGCGGCCTGGTAAAGTTCTACAACCAGCGCAAGGGGTGGGGGTTCATCACGCCGACCACAGGGGCGGACGTGTTCATGCACCGCAGCGGCTTGGCGGATGATGCGCTGCACCCGTTGCACGAAGGCGACTTGGTGGAGTTCGCGCTGCAGGACTCGGAGCGGGGGCCACAAGCGGTGGCGATCACTCGCTTGGCGTCAGCCCTGGAAAACAGCTGAGAACCTGGCGCTGGCTGCTGCGCCGGGCGCTCAAATAAACGGCCGGGACTACCTGCCGCCCGCCGGTACAACACCGACGGGCAAGCTGGCAGTCCCGGCTTGTGGTTCAAGACTGGCTAGGGTTAGGGATAGGTGCGGAACATCACCCGCAGGTAGCCGACCTTGCTGGGATCCCAGTACTGGCCGGTGGCCAGGCCATAGCGGGTGCTGGTCAGGCCTTCGGGGCTAATGCCCTTGTTCAGCGCCACGTCGAAGTTCGAGCTGAGGGCGAAGCCGTTGTTCTCTGCCTGTCCGGCGACAATGGCTTTCACGGCATCGGTCACGTCGAAGCGCAACCAGGTGCCAACGCGGGCGCTGCCGATGCGCAGCGTGCTCAGCGCAGGCCCAACGTCGCCGCCAGGCGTGCTCCAGGGCGTGGTCCAGTTGGTGGTGTTCTCGTCCCACATCGACTGTACGGCGTGCACCGACACGTCGAGAGTTGACTGCGCCCAGTCGGCGAAGCCGCGACCCTCGGTAACATACACATACAGGTAAGCCTTGTCGACGATCGCGTCAGGCACGATGCAGGTGTTGACGTCAGCGCATACGGGGATGTCGGCCTTGACCACGGGACGCATCCAGTCTTGGTAGCCAAACCACATCGTCGACGCGCTGCCGAAGTTCAGGGCTGGTCGGCTGCCGTCGATGAACGTGTCCATCATCAGGTTGTAACGCCGCGAGCGCTCCCTGGTTCGCTCGAGCTTCGTGATGCGGCCCTCGCCGGCCAGCGGGTACTCGTCCTCCGTAATGACGACATCCAGCCCGCCGGCCGATGCGGGTGCCTGGATGTACTCCATGACCGAGTCCGCCATGACCGCCCAGGAGTCGTAGGGGTTGATGGCGTTGTCGCGGAAGATAGAGTAGCCATCGCCGCCGCGGCGCAAGAAGTCATTGGTGACGACGGTGTAGACCGTCGTGGGGTTGATGGGTGTGAAGGTGCCGTTGGGATTCTTGATCTCCGCTGACAAGATGCGGTCGCCGACCGGCCGTGTTGGGTCAAAGGTGTAGCGCATGCCGCCAACCTGAGGGAAGCGGCCATCGGTGTTTTCCCAGCGGCTGACGCCGTTCTCCAGGGCCGCCAACAGGTCGGCGCCCGTCAAGCCCAGCGTGGCGATCTGGTTGCCGAAGGGCAGCACCGTCAGGACGCTACCCACCGTCACGTCACCCACCTGGATCGGCGCCCGGATGCCGCCGCCGTTGGTGATGCAGACCTGGCTGCCGGCGTTCACCGTCTTCCAGAGCATGGCATCGCAGATCAAGTTACCCAGGTTGGTCTCCCGTGTGCGCACATTGGCGCGGACACCGTCGAGCAGAACCTCCGTCTGGCCGATGACGGAGTTGGCGAGCGCCTGCACCGGCTCGTAGAACACCGCCACGTCAGCAGCCACGGCCGGATCTTCGGGGATGTCGGCGTTGATCAGGATCGGAGCGCCGTTGTAGCTGTCCACAACACCCATGTCAGTGAAGGTGACGTCGAGGCGGCCCAGGTATTTGCCCCACTCCCAGGCGCTAACGATGAGCACCGGCTCGCCGGCGGGTGAGTTCACCACGGTGGGATAGTCGCCTTGGGCGCCGGGCATGGGGCCGAGCGGCGTGTGGCTGTGGCCGCCGACGATCACGTCGATGCCGCTCACAGCAGCGGCCAGGTCTTTATCCGGCCCGTAGCCCAGGTGGCTCAGGGCGACGATCTTATTGACGCCCATCGCCGTGAGGGCGTCGACGGTCGCTTGCGCAGTGGTCACAGCGTTGTTGAAGACCACGTTCGGGCCGGGGCTGGAGATGAACACGGTGTCCTCGGTGGTCAGGCCGAAGATGCCGATGCTCTGGCCGCCGATTTCCAGCACGGTGTAGGGATCGATCTTGCCGGTCAGCGAGACTTCAGCGCTGGCATCGATGTTGGCGCCCAGCACGGGGAAGTCCACTGCGTCGATGTAGCGGGCAAGGGCAGGCGGGCCAGAGTCGAACTCGTGGTTGCCGATGGCTACCGCCTGATAGCCAAGCATCTGCATGAAGTGGGCCGCTTCTTGGCCCTGCCAGTAGTTGAAGAAGAGCGTGCCTTGGAAGTAGTCGCCGGCATCCACAAGCAGGACGTTGCCGCCCTCCGCCCTGACCTGTTGGATGGCGGTGGCCCGTCGCGCAACACCGCCCAAGTTCTGGTTGTTGCACGTGGCCATGCAGGGTTGAATGTTGGCATGTGTGTCGTTGGTGTGCAAGATTGTCAAAGTATAAGGCTCATCTGCCGCCACAGCGGGGATCAGAACCAACGCCAGCAGCAACAGGGCCGCCAGCATCACGGTAAGCCCCAATGCGGTACGGCGGAAACGGGACGCGAGTGCCGAGTTTCCTGAAAGGGCAGTTGCGAGATGACTCATCGTAGTCTCCTTTTTCAGAGTGTGTCAAAACGGAAGGAACGACGCGGCCGGTTTGGTCTGAGAACGACTTGCCGGCCTTGCAACAAATGAACGCTGAGGGGAAGGGACGTGGACTCTCTGCTGAGGACAGAGATCGCCTCCATTATAAGAACGAACAGCGGTTGAGTCAAACAGCGTTCCCATGCACTCCGCTCCAATGCGTTGCTGCAGCAAAGACATCCAAAGGCAGCAGCCGGCGACGCGGCGCAGGTGACCCCACGGCAAAGAGGAGTACCCCCGGTGCGACTCGAACGCACAACCTACGGATTCGAAGTCCGGCGCTCTGTCCGTTGAGCTACGGGGGCAGGTGCTTCGATTGTAGCAGCGGCTAGAACCCCTGTCAAATCAAACCGCGTTGCGCTTTTTTGCCGGTTGCGCTATAATGTCTCTGGGAACGGCACTATCATCGCCAGCCAATGCTTCGCCTGGCGCCTGCCTGCTCAATCACAACTACATAAGCTGCTTGGCGCAGCGGACTTCGCTATGATTCGTGATCTTGCAAGCGAACCCCCAACTACGTTGGACGACCTGATGAAGCGCTTGCCGCGCACCATGTCTGATGATGACCTGGACCTTATTCGTCGCGCCTACAAGCTGGCCGACGAAGCGCACGGCGACGCCCGCCGCGCGTCTGGCGAGCCCTATATCCTTCACCCGCTCGCAGTGGCCGGCTTACTAGCCGACATGCGCCTGGACGCAGCCACGATCGCCGCCGGACTCCTGCACGACGTGGCTGAGGACACCGAGTACGACATTGCCTACTTGGCGGAACATTTCACGCCCACCGTGGCCTCTCTGGTCGACGGCGTCACCAAACTGGAGAACATCAAGAAACTGTCGGACGAGATGAAATCGCCGACGACAGACCCTAAGCTGCGCAGCCAACGCGATGAAACGCTGCGCAAGATGTTCCTGGCGATGGCCGAGGACGTGCGCGTGGTCATCATCAAGCTGGCCGATCGCTTGCACAACGTCCGCACCTTGGAGGCCCTCAAGGATCACAAGCGCCGGCGCATTGCCCGCGAGACGCTGGAGATCTACGCGCCACTGGCCAACCGCCTGGGCATGTGGGAGATCAAGTGGGAGCTGGAGGACGGCTCGTTTCGCTGGCTAGAGCCGCAGATCTACAAGCAGATCGCCTCTGGCTTGCAGCAGCGCCGTGAGGAACGGGCGGCGTATGTCAATCAGGTGATCACGATTCTGCAAGAGGAGCTGCAGCGCGCCGGCATCCAGGCCAGCGTCAAAGGCCGGCCCAAGCACATTTACAGCATCTACCGCAAGATGCAGCGCAAAGGGGTCGAGCTGGATCAGATCTACGACACCGAGGCGGTGCGCATTTTGGTCAACGAGACGGCGGAGTGCTACGGCGCGCTGGGCGTTGTCCACGGTCTGTGGCGACCCATCCCCGGCGAGTTCGATGACTACATCGCCAATCCTAAGGACAACATGTACCGCTCGCTGCACACCGCCGTGGTGGGCCCGGGCGGCCGCAGCCTGGAGGTGCAGATCCGCACCTACGAGATGGATCGTATTGCCGAGCAGGGCATTGCTGCGCACTGGCGCTACAAGGAACAAACGCGCAAGGACGTCGACTTCGAGAACAAGCTGGCCTGGCTGCGCAGCTTGATGGAATGGCGCAACGACGTAGCCGACGCCGGCGAGTTCGTCGATTCGATGCGCTCCGACGTGTTTGGCGATCGGGTCTACGTTTTCACACCAAAGGGCGAGATCAAGGACCTGCCTGCCGGCTCCACGCCGGTCGATTTTGCCTATGCTGTGCACACGGAGGTGGGGCACCGTTGTCGTGGGGCGCGCGTCAACGGCAAGCTGGTGTCGCTGGATTACCAGCTGCGCAACGGTGAGCAGGTGGAGATCATCACGGCCAAACGCGGCGGCCCCAGCCGCGACTGGCTCAACCCCAGCCTGGGCTACACCGCCACCCGCAGCGCGCGCAGCAAGATCCGCCAGTGGTTCCGCAAGCAAAGCCGTGAGGAGAACATCCAGCAAGGCCAAGAAATGTTGCTGCGCGAGCTGCGCCGGCTCAACGTGGAGCGCAGCCACGACTCGATTGCGCGCCTGTTCGGCATCGACAAGGTCGATGACTTCTACGCCGCCATCGGCTTTGGCGACATCAACAGCCAGCAGATTGCCGCGCGGGTGTTGGAAGCCGAGCGCAAGGAGGACGAAGCGGCGCGCGCAACGCAGGAGACTGCCACCGACATCCCCATCTCCTCCGAAGGTGTGACGGTGCTGGGCGTCGGTGACCTCCTCAGCCGCACGGCCATGTGCTGCAACCCCATGCCCGGCCAGGAGATCGTGGGCTACGTCACGCGCGGCCGAGGCGTCACCATTCATCGCAAGACCTGTCCCAACGTGCTCAACATGGCCAAGAAAGACCCGGAGCGGCTGGTGCAGGTCAGCTGGGGCCAGGCCACTCAACGCACGCACCCGGTGCGCATCACGGTGATCGCCTTCGACCGCGCCGGCCTGCTGCGCGATATCGCCGCGTTGGTGGCCGATGAACGGATAAACATGCGCGACGCCAGCGCAGTGACCGGCATCAAGGGCAACCAAGCCAAGGTGACGGCGACGCTGGAGATTCGCGACGCCGAGCAACTGAGCCGCATCTTGACGCGCATCGAGCGCCTGTCCAACGTGACGGAAGCGCGGCGCGGCGCATTGGACATTGTCTGATCGTTCAGCGCTCAAGCGCCCGCTTGCCGCGGGCCGGAATGTTACGCAAAAAGCGCTCTGCAACCTTGCAGAGCGCTTTTTGACGTTTCGCCTGGGTAACTGCTCAGGTGCCGGGCATTTGTAGGCGATTTGCGACCTAGGTTGGCTTCGCAGACACGTTTGCAAACTAGAATCCAAATGCCCGGC
>DAOUBX010000211.1:0-3228 GCA_034432445.1 Anaerolineales bacterium | reverse complement strand
AGCCGCGCTCTGCCGAACGGCGACCGGCGGTGACAAGCGGTGTGCTCGCTGCAGGCGTGCACACAGCAGCAACAGCGGCTCCAGCTCAGCGCGCTCGGCCGGATACTGCGCCAAACACTCCTCAACGGTCTGGCCGCGTGTCTGCATCGCAACGATGCAGCGATCAAGGATATCCTCGAACTGGCGGGCGGAGTTACGCATGCTGTGTTCCTGTGAGCAGCCGATTGAGGGCGGCGAGCGCTCGATGCTGGATCACGCGGCAGGCGCCTTCGCTCTTGTCGATGATGCGGGCGACCTGCGTGTGGTCTAGGCCCTCGATGAAGCGCAGCACGATCACCTGTTGTTGCTCCGGAGGTAGCTGGCGGATGGCAGAGCTGAGGGCTTCGATTTCGCCTGCTTGAATGATCTGTTCCAAGACACCGGACTCAGGGCTGGTCATGTCAGCAGTCACCGACATGTCGGTTAGTACTTCGTTGCTGGAGCGACGCTGGTAATCAATGACCTTGTTGTGCGCGATGCGGTACAGCCAACTGGCAAAAGGCAGGCCGCGCTGCCGATAGCGCGGTAGCGCTTCCCAGGCTTTGAGGAAGATCTGCTCGGTCAAGTCCTCAGCGTCGTGCGCGTTGCCAATGCGAAAGCGCACATAGCGATAGATGGCATCCAGGTGTTGCAGATACAGCGCGCCGAACGCGTCGGCGTCGCCGTTAATCGCGCGCCTGACGAGAGCGGCTTCATCGTGTTGGCTGGACGACATCAGGTCGGTTCAACTTAGTCAAAGGCGCCGGGCGCTCATGCTCAGCGTGCGACAGACGCGCCGCCACCGGCGGACTGCGCACAAATCGGCGTCAAGAACACCCGGCGCCTCAACGGTTGGGTGGGCTGCCTTTAGCGAGCGATCAGCGGCAGGCGCAGATAGTGCCGCGCACGCGGCGTCACGGCGCCTGCGATCGGATCAAGGCCGCTGGCCGTCAGAATGGTCTCGACCTGCGGCACGGGCTTGCCCGAAGGCGTGGAAGCCGCCGCAGCGAGTGCAGTCGGGCCGGTGCCGCCGCCAGGCGTGATCGCGAAGGTATAGGTCGAAGCCTGATACCCTTGCACGACGAACAAGTACCGGCCTGTTGTTGGCGCCGTGAAGGAGACCTGATCAACGGCCGTCCCGTCCTGGTCGCTGTACACGCTCGGCAGGCCGAACGCCATGGGGAACCAGACGTAGAGATCGGCATCCCCGCTGAGAGTCGTCAGTGTGGCGTTGACTTGAGCGCCGGCCTCGTAGTGCACCATGTAAGCCACCCGGTCGCCGGCGTCAACGCTTGCGCCGGGCAGCAGCAGGCTGGCATAGTCCATTGCGCTCTGGCTCAAGAACGAGAGGTTGCCTGCGTCATCGCTCACCCACACACCGACATAGTGGGTGCCGCTGCGGTTGACCAGCGTCCAGGGCTGCTCTTGTCGGAAGGGCATCCAGTCGCTAGTCGCCACTACCTCCCAGTGCGGCGTTGGGTTGCTCACCAGCAGCCACTCCTGGATCTTCATGGTCGTCACCTGGCGGTCGTCGGCGGCGCGGATGTGCAAGGTGACGGCCGGGTCTGTCAGCACGTCGCTGTCGCCGATACGCACGCTGTTGACTCGCGGCGGCCGGGTGTCACCCGGCGGTGTATCGGGCAGCAGCAAAACCCGCGCCTTGGTATCGCGGCTGAAGCCTGGAGCGCTGATGGTGGCCGTGTTGACCACCAGCGTTGGCCGGTCGACCGCAGCCGTGTCCACCTGGAAGGTGAGCGCCACCGTTTCGCCGGCCGGCACCGTCACGTCTGTCCAGGTGAGGGTGCGGGCCGTCGCATCGTAAGCGCCGCTGTGCGACGCCGTGCCGGCCACGTAGGTCACCTGGCCGGGCAGGGTGTCGACGACGGTGACCAGGGCCTCGCCGGCGCCGCTATTGACCAGGTGGATGGTGTAGGTGAGCGGTTCTCCACCGGTAAGCGTGTGGGCGGAAGCGGTCTTGCGCGAGCCCAGCAGGTTAGGCCGCGGCGGCGGTGGCGGCGTTGGCGCATCGGCCGGCAACAGCATGGTGGTCACGGTGCGCACGAAGCGCTGTCCGTTGGCAGTGATGAGCGCCCGGTTCACAACGGCCAGCGGCACCTGCGCCTCACCCGCCGTCACCTGGAAGGTCAGATTGACCGTTTGGCCAGCCGGCACCACTATGTCATCCCATGTCAGGGTGCGAGTATCGGCGTTGTAGGCGCCTGGGGCGCTCGCCGAATCCGGCACATACGCAACGTGCATGGGCACCTGGTCGGCGACAGCGACCGTGATGTCGGTTTCTGCGCTGTTGACCAGTTGAATGGTGTAGGTTAGCAGGTCACCCGGACGAACGGTCTCGGCCGAGGCCAGCTTGCGAGAACCGGCCAGGTCGCCGCTGGACGGCGGGCCCGGCGGCCCTGGCGTTGGCGCCGGAGGGGGCGGCGTACTGCCTTCAGGCAGGATGGTCACCTGGTTGGCGCGCATGAAGCGCTGGTAGACCGAGGAGATGGCGGCCAGGTTCACAACCTGCGTGGGCGTAGTCACGGCGCCGGCAGTCACTTGGAAAGTCAGCGGCACGGCGGCGCCGGCCGGTACTGTCACTTCCCACGTCAACACGGCGGAGTCAGCGTGGAACTCGCCGCCGTGCGACGCCGTGCCTGTCACGTAGGTCACAGCCGCCGGCACGGGATCAGCGACCCACACGATCAGGTCTTGGTTGCCCGAGTTGACCAGTTGGATCGTATAGGTAAAGGTCTCGCCGCTCAGGACGGTTTCGCTGGAGGCCAGCTTGCGCGACTGGTTCAGCCAAGCATTGACGGGATCTGTCGCAGGGTTGGCTGCCGGCGCAGCAGCGCTGACGGTCACCGCCGTGGCGACCAGCAACACCGTCAGGAGCAAGAGGGATATCAGCAGCAGCTGCCCTCGACGCGATCGCAGGCGTGCTGATGCCTGCGGCAATGTCAGTCCTGTGGTCATACAACTACCTCCTTAGTCGGCAATACGTTTGGGGAGACAAACCCTGGCGAGCGGCACGAACGCCGCATGGCGCGAGGGCCTTTTCTATAGAACTAGAACGATATACCCCTTGCAGACGTTACAGCGGTTGACAACTGTTTCTCAGGGGCAACTATTCAGCCCTAGGTGCCGGGCACTTAAGGCTGCGCTGGCCAGGGCGTCTGCAGAGCCGGCTCAAGCTGTAAACCGGTCGCAAGT
>DAOUBX010000210.1:0-5558 GCA_034432445.1 Anaerolineales bacterium | reverse complement strand
CGGGCACTTAAGGCTGCGCTGGCCAGGGCGTCTGCAGAGCCGGCTCAAGCTGGGAACCGGTCGCAAGTGCCCGGCACCTGAATAGTTACCTCAGAACGAGGATCAGCGGCGAAACCCACCGGTTACGTGTCCGCAGCCCGACGTGGTGGCCGCCGGGAACGCGGTTGTGGTTGGGCGGCGTTGCGCCGGGGCCGGCCGGCCGCGCGGCGAGCGTTTTGATGACGGCGCAATCTGGGTTTGGCCAAGCCGGTCGGCGGCGCCTGTGGGGCTGATTGTGAAGCGGTCGGCGCAGCGCCGGCAGCCAGCTCAACCTGTCCTAGCACCTGCTTGATCTGCTGCAGATGACGGGCTTCGGCGTCGATCAAACGTTGCCAGACGGCTTGCACGTCCGGCGGGTCGTCGCTGCGGCGTTGATCGTTGAGCCATTGCAGGGTCTGGGTCGCGCCCACCAGCAGGAAGTTGAGCTTATGGGCCGTGCCCTTGCGGCTGCTGCCTTGCGTCAGCAGCTTTTCATTAAGCCCTGCGGTCATCGGGCTATGGCCGAGATGGCGCAGCAAGCGACTCAACTCAGCAATGGCCTCGTGGCCATCCTCGATCAAATCGTCCAGCAGCGCGGCGAAATCCGCCTGGGGGGTGGCACGCCGATATGCCTCGTGGATGAGCAGGTAGGTGCGCCGGCCGCGCAGCGCCGCCATCAGCCGGGGCGCCACGGCCGCCGCGTCCGCCACCGCCCCGGGCTCTTCCCAAGGTGTCCCATTGCTGGCGTCGTCGTTTAGCGGCGTTACCTCGCTGTCAGGTGCAGCGAGCATACTTTCGTCAACTTGCCCGGCCACGGTGAGCCTTTCTAGTCCGGCAAACACATCGGTCTCATGCTGCGGCGCGGTCGGCAGCCGGTGTGCAATGACCTGCAAAAACTCACGGCTGACAAACGCCTGCCGCGCCTCTTCCGACATGCGGCTAAACATGCCTTGAGGGTTGTGCTGGCTGCGATGACACTCCCACCCGGCCATGCGCTGTTGAGCCCAGGCGGCAACGTCCACGACCGTGCTGATCTCCTCGTCGGGAGTGGCAAAGAACGGCAGCTGCTGGCCGTTAAGGCTCACCCGGTAGTCGCGCAACCCCTCGGCCACGGCGAAAAAGCTGGCGGGAATAGCGCGGCTGTACAGCTTGGCCACGGCGTGGGCTGGGCCCAGGTCGGGACGATATGCCGGATCGGCGGCGGCGTGCCAAGCGGCCAGCGCAATCTCATACACGGCGATGTGGTCTGGATGCGGATAGCCACCGTGCGACGGATGGGTGATCATCACTTGGGGACGGACTGCACGCAGCAGCGCTACGACGGCAGCCACGGCGGCATCGCGCTCAAGCTGCGCCACACCGCCATCAGGCCAGTCCAACCAGCGCAGGTCCTGAACGCCCAGGACGCGACAACAGCATTCGAGCTCACCGGTGCGCACCTGCGCCAAGTTGGCCGGTGTCGCGCCGTACTCGGGCGGCGAGTAGATCGTCGCCGCTTCGCCGCGCGTGGCGCAAACTAACGTTACCTCAGCCCCACTTTGGGCGTAACGCGCCAGAGTCCCCCCCACGGACAGCTCATCGTCGGGATGGGCAAACAGAGCAAGTAAGCGGCGCGGCGCGGTAGGGGATGGAGTCACCATGATTTCTGGGAGAACTGTGGGCGTGTGCATGACGTCAGGCCAGCAAGCCATGACGCGTTGCATTATAGCTGACCGGCGCAAAAAAGCCAAGCGCACAGGCGTCCGCAGGGCCTTGCGGCTTAAGGACGCTGGTTCGCACCTGAACTATGGACGGACGAGCGTCCGCGGCGCTCGTTTCTGTTGACACCAGAGTGAGTCTAACCACGGGAGTCTGCAAAGGCTGCGCCGACCGTGAAGTGCGCCCAGCGCGCGGCGTTTGCCGCGCGCTGGGCGTATGGCTGACTGCTATTTCTGGCCAGGCGTGCTACGCTGACCCAGTTGCATCGTGGCGCAACGGCGACCATCGGCGCCGGCCGTCGCACAGGCGGGCGTGGTGGAACGAGCTTCGGTCAACGTCCCGGTCATTTTGCGCAGGACGATATCATCGACGTAGGCGCCCTCGCCAACCGTGTCGGAGAAGTCGCTTTCGAAGGCAAACGCAATCCATACCTGCGAACGACCGCGCAGATCGCCGATCATGTAGACGTTCGTCAGGTCGAAGTCCTCCGACTGCCAGCCGCCCGAGTTGCCGGTTTCGTCGGCGTCGCCGTAGAAGTTGTTGCCATCCAGGGAGGCGCCCCAGAACAACACGTCATAGTCGGGTTCGCTGTTCAGCCAGTAACGGAAACGCAGTTCGGCGTCGCTGGCGCCAACCAGGCTGAAAGGGCCGTAGACCAGCCAACTGCTGGCCAGGTTGGGGTAAGCGGAGCCGCAAGGCAGAGCGCTGCCGTTGGCGCCGCCGCCCACCACCCACCCGCTGGCCGATCCGCTGCCCGGCCGGCAGGTGCGCTTGCCCCAGGTGTACTCGCCAAAACCCACCATCTCGTCGGAGACTTGCCATCCACTGCGGGGGAAGGCGCCTTCGAAGTTCTCGCTGGCGATGGTCACCCAACCACCGGCCGGCGGCGTGGGGGTAGCAGTCGGCGCGGGCGTGCGCGTTGGCGTGGGGGTGGGCGCGGGCTGGCCATGTCGCTTCACGATCAGGGGCAGGTAGGACTCGACAAACGAGCCGGGAACGCGCGTGGGGGTGCGGGTCGGCGTGCGCGTGGGCGTCGGTGTAGCAGTTGGCGTGCCGCCGGAGACCTCGACCAAGTTGTCGCCGCTGACCACCAGGGCGAAGGGCTGCGGGCCGCGCGGGATATTGTGCGCGTTGACGCGCACGGTGTAAACGCCCGCGCCGGCGTTCTCGACCCACACCTCCTCGACGTTGTTGCGCCGATCGGTGACGCCGTTGCCGCCGATCGTGCCGCCGCCAGGACCAGTCACGGTCAGGTCAAGATCGTTGACAAGCTGCACACTGGCGCTGGTGGAGCCGGGATAGTCAGTCCATACCAGGGTCACGCGAAAGCTGCGGTCCTTGCCGCCCGTCACTTGGAAAGCATCGCTGGCCGAGCTGCTGCCGGCGCTAATGACGACGGTGTGATTGCCGCGCGTGATTTCAGTGTTCAGGAAGATGCGGAAAGTCCAGCCGCCGCTGGCGTTGCCACTAAGCGTGCCGATAGTGGCGCCATCCAGCGTCACCGTGGCGTTCTGAAACGCCGGAAAGCCTGTGGCCTGGACGTTGATGATTGCGCCGGGCACGACCGAGGTCTCGACCACATTGACGGCTGGGGCGGCCGGCGCTGCGCCGGTCAGCTCCTGTGCTGCATCCACCCAGCTCTCGGCTGCGATCTCCGCCAGCTGCTCCTTGCTGAGTTGGCCTGGCGTGTGCTGGAAGCGGTAGGTGACGCTGCCGCCCGTGTTCAGACCGTTGTGCTCCTTGAACCACACCACGCGCGGGCTGGCCGGGCTGATGCTGTGCTTGATGTTCGTGCGACCCCAGCCGGCCACGTTGTTGGGCCAGGTGCTGGGAATCTCCTGCGTGCTGCCCGTGCCATACTGCCCGGGGTTGATGCGCATCGTGCCGTTGAGCAGTGTAGCCTTGATCAGCGCGGCGCTGGGGTTGCTCACGCCACGAACGCTCTGATACCACTGTCGGACCAGCGCGGCCAAGCCGGCTGTCAGCGGCGTGGCCATGCTGGTGCCGCTGAGCAACACATAGTCGCCGCTGCCTGAAGTCAGGCTGGAACGCAGGGAGCGAATGTTCACGCCTGGCGTCACCAGGTCGGGCTTGATGCGATTGTCGTCTGTGGGGCCGCGACTGCTGAAAGCCGCCATGCCCCAATGGTTGTTGGAGGTGAGGTCATCACGGATGGGGTTGGCATTGAAGCCGTAGCGCCACCACGTATCGCTGCTGCTGGTCATGCGCTGGTTCTCGCTGGCGCCCACGGCGATGGCGTTCTTGGCGGTGGCAGGGCTGCCCAGGGAGTCGAGGTCGACGATGCCGTCGTTGTTGCGATCATCCCCCTCGTTGCCGGCGGCAAAGAGGATGGTCAGGTCCTTGCGGTCCCAGTTGTATTGATCCACGTTCTGTGAATCGATGTTATAACGGCCGGACACCGCTGCGCCCCAGCTGTTCGTGTGGATGCGCGCGCCGGCGTTGTAGGCCTGGCTGAAGAGCTGCTTCAGGTCGTCCGGGATGCCGCCCAGGCCGCCCTGAGAGTCCAGCACCGACTGTATGATCAACTGCGCCTCCGGCGCCGAGCCGGCCGCGCTGCCGAAGTATTGGTGACTGCTCGGGTTGGAGCCAGAGCGCACACCGTTGCCCAGCACCGAGCCAACCACGTGGGTGCCGTGGCCGTCGGGGTCGCTCCAGTTGCCCGCTCGGCCCAGGGCAAAGGCTTGCTGAACACGGCCGCGCACGTCCTGATGCACAGTGTTGACGTTGCCGGTGTCCAAGCCGCTGTCGGCGACGGCAACGACCTGGCCCTGTCCCCACAGGCTCAACGAGTTCCAGATGGCTGCCGTCTGCAAGAGCCAAGTGTTGGGCACGATGTCGTTGAACAGCTTGCGCTCGGCGAACGGCTCCACCCAGCGCACATCAGGCAGGGCGACCAACGCGGCCATCTGGCCGGCGGTAGCTGAGAGGCGCAGCGTCATCCCCCATTGGCTCTCGCTGACCGAAGCCGGGGTCACGCCCAAGGCAGCGATAGCAGCCAGCAGGCCGTTGGCGTCGCTGCCGGGATAGGTGGTGACGACAAGATCGAACGACTGCGCATCGGCAAAGGCTGCAGCCGCTTGGTCGGCCGCGGCGGTTGTCGCCGCCATAACCGGCGCCAGCAGCTGCGGATCCAGCCGATAGGCCGGTTGCCATGGCCCGGTCCAGCGCACGTGCGGCGCGTGTGCGACGACATCTAGTAGAGCAGCGGGCAGGCGCGCCACATAGGCGTAGTTCGGAATGTACTCGAGCAGTTCGACGCCTTGGGCTTGCAGATAGTCCTGCCACTCTTGCAAGACGGGTCCATCGAACTGCACCAGTTGATAGACAACGCCGGACTTGTCCGGGTTCGCCTGCAGCGAGGCCGGCACGTCGGGCGGGCCATCGCTCAGCGGCTCAAAACTGGCGTAGCGCAATTCGATCGTGAGGGGCGATGTGTCGGTCAACGAGTCGTGCGCCGGTGTGGCAAGCGTCGGCAGCACAAGCGTAGCGATCAGGAGCAGCGACAACAGTACAGTCGAGAGGTGACGTAGGCGAGGCAGCATATCAGGCTCCTTGTGCAACAAACGTAGCATCTTCGGCTTTCATCATGCGGGGGCAACAGACCGCGCAGATCATAGAATTAAACGATGTAATTGTCAATCCGTTGCACCGGGAAGGCGAAATTGGCCGTGCTTTCTGCCAATGGTAGAATGTAAGTAACTGCTCAGGTGCCGGGCCTTTGTAGGCGATTTGCAACTATTCAGCCCTAGGTGCCGGGCACTTAAGGCTGCGCTGGCCAGGGCGTCTGCAGAGCCGGCTCAAGCTGGAAACCGGTCGCAAGT
>DAOUBX010000209.1:0-2855 GCA_034432445.1 Anaerolineales bacterium | reverse complement strand
GACGCGCATGGGCATCTGGTTTGCAAACGTGTCTGCGAAGCCAACCTAGGTCGCAAATCGCCTACAAATGCCCGGCACCTGAGCAGTTACGTTTCGCAGTGCATACCGGCAGGGCCAATTCGTGGTATAATACCGACCAGCAAGTGCAACTGCCGTCACCAACGCATCACCTTGCATAGCGCACCCCGTCATCTACCTGTAGAAGGACCGAACCATGGCCCATGGTGAGCAATCCACCGGCGCCTGCACCTACTGCGGCAAGGTAATGACCCGCGGCGGGTTGGCGCGCCACCTGCGCACCTGTCCCCAGCGTCAGCAGGCCATTGCGCTGGCCGACGCGCGCCGCGGCAAGGACCAGATCCTCTACCACTTGCAAGTGCAGGACGCCTGGAGCGGCTACTACTGGCTGCACCTGGAGATGCGCGGCGACGCGACGCTGGAAGACCTGGACGACTACCTGCGCGCCATCTGGCTGGAGTGCTGCGGACACCTGAGCGCCTTCGAGATCGGCGGCACGCGCTACACCCAGATCTTCGTCGATGGCATGGGCCTTGACGATGATAAACCGATGAACGTGCGCGTCCACCGGCTCTTCAGCCCCGGCATGCAGATCTCCTACAAGTACGACTTCGGCACCACGTCGGAGCTGTTGATCAAGGTGGTGGACCAGCGCCAGGGCAAGCCGACCACCCAGCATCCCATCGTGCTGATGGCGCGCAACGCGTTCGAGCCACCGCCCTGCGCCGCGTGCGGCCAGCCGGCCGATTTTATCTGCACCGAATGCGTCTGGGATGACGTGGCAAAGGCCATCTTCTGCGCAACACATGCCGACGAGCACAAGCATGTAGACATGCTGTTGCCCATCGTCAACTCGCCGCGCACAGGGATGTGCGGTTATGAGGGTCCGGCCGAGCCACCCTATTGACGCACAGACCCATGGATCGGAGGTTTCAACGGAGCTGACCGGCTCCCCCGCCAGAATTCCGGCTCGAGGCGTCATTGTTTCGGCTCAGGTAGGAAACTTTGCGCCGGTCGATCTTGCGTTACAGGTCTACGGATTAGCCAACGGAGAGTGAGTCATGTTCGACCCCAAAGAAGTGGCCCGCATCAAAAACGAAACCCAACGCTGGGAATCCACCACGCTGAAGAAGACGCTGGACCGCTTTCCGGAGCGGCAGGAGCGCTTCGTCACCACCTCGTCCGCGCCGGTGGAGCGGCTGTACACGCCGGCCGACGTTGCCGACCTAGACTACCTGCGCGACCTGGGCTTCCCCGGCGAGTACCCCTACACGCGCGGCATCCACGCTACCATGCACCGCGGCAAGCTGTGGACCATGCGCATGTTCGCCGGCTTCGGCACGGCCGAGGAGACCAACGCCCGCTTCCGCTACCTGCTCAGCCAGGGCCAGACCGGCCTGAGCGTGGCCTTCGATATGCCCACGCTCTACGGCTACGACACCGACGCGCCCGAGGCGCTGGGCGAGTTCGGCAAGTGCGGCGTGGCAGTCAGCTCCCTGGCCGACATGGAGATTCTTTTCGACCAGATCCCCATGGGCAAGGTCACCACCTCCATGACCATCAACTCGCCCGCGGCCATCATCTGGGCCATGTACATCGCCGCAGCCGAGAAACAGGGCTATCACCGGCGGCAACTGCGCGGCACGCTGCAGAACGACATCCTGAAGGAGTACATCGCGCAGAAGGAGTTCCTCTTCCCCCCCGAGCCTTCCATGCGCTTGGTGACCGACACCATCGAGTTCGGCACGCGCGAGCTGCCGGAGTGGAACACCATCAGCATCAGCGGCTACCACATCCGCGAGGCTGGCAGCACGGCGGCCCAGGAGCTGGCCTTTACCCTGGCCGATGGCTTTGCCTACGTGGAGGCAGCCATGGCGCGCGGGCTGGACGTGGACGAGTTCGCGCCGCGGCTGAGCTTCTTCTTCAACGCCCACAACGACTTTTTCGAGGAGATCGCAAAGTACCGCGCGGCGCGGCGCATCTGGGCGCGAGCCATGCGCGAGAAGTACGGCGCGAAGAACCCGCGCTCGTGGCTAATGCGTTTTCACACCCAGACGGCCGGCGTCAGCCTAACCGCGCAGCAGCCGGAGAACAACATTGTGCGTGTGGCGATCCAGGCGCTGGCGGCTGTGCTGGGCGGTACCCAATCGCTGCACACCAACTCCATGGACGAAGCGCTGGCCTTGCCCTCGGAGAAGGCTGTCACCATTGCCCTGCGCACGCAGCAGATCATCGGCCACGAAAGCGGCGTGGCCAACACCATCGACCCCCTGGCCGGCTCCTACTTCGTCGAGGCCATGACCAACCGCATGGAGGCTGAGGCCAACGCCTACTTCCGCCAGATCGAACGGCTGGGCGGCGTCATCCCGGCCATCGAGGCCGGCTTCTTCCAGCGCGAGATCGCCGAAGCCGCCTACGTCTACCAGCAGGAGATCGATGACGGCGAGCGCGTGATCGTCGGCGTCAACGAGTATGTGTCTGGCGAGCCGATATCCATCCCCATTCTGGAGATGGACCCGCAAGGTTACGAACGGCAGGTGGCCCGCCTGCAACGTGTGCGCGCCGAGCGCGACAATCACGTCGTGCAGCAGACCCTGCACCGCCTGGCCGACGCCGCCCGCGACGAAAAAATCAACCTGATGCCCCCCATCCTGGAGTGCGTCCAAGCCTACGCCACCCTGGGCGAAATCAGCGACGTGTTTCGTGAGGTGTTCGGGGTGTATCATGAGCCGGTGTATTTCTAGCGTGCAACTATTCAGCCCTAGGTGCCGGGCACTTAAGGCTGCGCTGGCCAGGGCGTCTGCAGAGCCGGCTCAAGCTGGAAACCGGTCGCAAGT
>DAOUBX010000208.1:0-8246 GCA_034432445.1 Anaerolineales bacterium | reverse complement strand
CCCCGTAGTCGCCGTAGTCCCCGTCGCCGAAGACATCGCGGTCGAAGACGATGTTGCCGGTGATCCACCCGTCGTTCTGGCCGCAGGTCGTCGTGCCGGGGTTGTCGGCCAGGTTGGCCTTGATCCAGAACTCCAGGGTGAAGTCCGTCGCGCCCACGTCCACCGGCCGCGCGGGCGCGTCCAGGGAGATCTTCACCCGGTCAATGTCCCCCGTGCCGTGGCCGTAGAAGCGCAGGGCATAGCCGGCCCCCTGCGCGGCAGCGGGCCGCCCCAGGGGCAGCGCGGCAAGAGATCCCAAGATGAGTAGCGTCACGGTGAGCCAGAGGAGGTGGGTTCGTCGCATAGGTCAGCTCCTGGGGATGAGCACCGTACCCGTCACCATGAAGGCGCGAAGACACCAGGGCTTAGGGTGCCGTGTCTTTGTGGTTAGGATTTTCGCACTCGGCGCGAATGGTTCGGGGTGATCCTATAGCTGTTTGTCGTGCCAGGCTGGCCTGGCACCTTGAGATTATAGCAGCGCCTATCAGCCCGACAAAGAGAGCGAGATACCATTTTCTGTGGCTGACGTGTGACATCGGTTCAACCTGCCGACTCGGCGGCATCGTTCGCAGCCCACCACTTGGCCGCACTCCATCCTTGCTCCACGCGTAGATTTCTTGCGAGCGCGCAATTGGCTATAATCAGCCGTGAAGCGGCAAGACAACTGTCACCACCGTGTCCACTTACTTCAAATGGGCCTCTGGCTCCTCGTGGTCAATTCCTCTTGAAACGGAGAACATTCGCAGTGTCCAAGAAGAACAAGAAGGTGCGCGTTGCCATCATCGGCGTTGGCAATTGCGCCGCTGCCCTGGTGCAGGGCGTTCACTACTACCGCAATGCACCGGAAGACGCCGAGATCCCCGGCCTGATGCATGCCACGGTTGGCGGCTATCATGTCAGCGATATCGAGTTTTCGGCGGCCATCGATGTTGTCGAGGGTAAGGTCGGACTCGATCTCAGTGAGGCCATCTGGGCGCCTCCTAACAACACGATCAAGTTCGCCAATGTGCCGCGCCTGAACGTACCTGTGCGTCGGGGCATGACTCATGACGGACTGGGCAAGTACGTTAGCACTGTGGTGCACAAAGCTCCCGGCCCCACCGACGACATCATCGGTATCCTGCGCGATACCAAGACCGACGTCGTGGTCAATTTCATGCCGGTCGGGTCGGAGATGGCCACCAAGTGGTATGTCGAGCAAGTGCTGGAGGCCGGTTGCGCTTTCGTCAACGGTATCCCCGTCTTCATCGCCAGCTCGCCCTATTGGTCGCGGCGCTTCGCCGACCGCGGCCTGCCGGTGATCGGCGACGACGTGAAGAGTCAAGTTGGCGCCACTATCACCCACCGCGTGTTGACCAGTCTGTTCAAAGACCGCGGCGTCCACATGGACCGCACCTACCAGCTCAACTTCGGCGGTAACATGGACTTCTACAACATGCTGGAGCGCGAGCGTCTGGAGAGCAAGAAGATCTCCAAGACCAATGCCGTTACCAGCCAGCTCCCCTATGAGCTGGACCCCGCCAACATCCACGTCGGCCCCAGTGATTACGTGCCGTGGCTAACCGACCGCAAATGGTGCTACATTCGCATGGAGGGCCGCGCGTTTGGCGACGTACCGCTCAACTTGGAGCTCAAGCTAGAGGTATGGGACTCGCCCAACTCGGCGGGTGTGATCATCGACGCGGTGCGCTGCGCCAAGCTGGCGTTGGACCGCAAGATGGGCGGCCCGATTCTAGCGCCGTCGGCCTACTTCATGAAGTCGCCGCCGCAGCAGTTCACCGACGACGAGGCGCGACGCATGACCGAGGAGTTCATCCGACAGACGGCGACCGAACCGGCAGAGGGCGGCCAGGAATAGGGTCTGTGCTGCGCTCGTATCCCGGAAACCAGGCGGCTGCCGCCTGGTTTCCGGGATACTGTGTTTTGGGGTATACTGACCGGCGTGTCACGGACTTCCTTCTTCTCCGCTCTCGCACGTCGCCAGCAGGATGCGCTGGCGCTGTTGCTCATCCTGGCTGTCGCCACTCTCTTTCGCGCCTGGCAGATCGACCGCTTTCCGCCCGGCTTGTTCGGCGATGAAGCGGTCAACGGCCTAGATGCGCTGGACGTGCTGGCCGGCCGGCCGCAAGTCTTCTTCCCCGCTAACTTCGGTCGCGAGGGGCTGCACATCCTGATCCAGGCCCAGTTCATCCGTTGGCTGGGCGCTACGTCGCTTGCGTTGCGTTTGCCGTCGGTAATCGCCGGCATTCTGACCGCACTGGCGACTTACTGGCTGGGCCGGGAGCTGCTGGCGCGCACGCGCTGGCGCGGCGCGCTCACGCCGCTGGTGGCTGCGCTGCTGCTGAGCACGAGCTTCTGGCACGTCCATTTCAGCCGCTTTGGTATTCGCGGGGTCTTCACGCCGCTGCTGGCGACCTTGGCCTTTGCCGCCTTTTGGCGTGCTGCTAACCGCGTAGCTGAGCTGCGCCGAGCCTGGCCTTGGTTCCTGCTCGCCGGTCTGTTCCTCGGCCTGAGCGTCCACTTCTACACGGCCAGCCGCTTACTGCCGGTCTTTCTGGGTCTCTACCTCGTAGCACAGTGGTTAGGCTGGCACCTAGCAGATCGTAAGACGGACGAGGCGATGACGGAACGCGCAGATGGCTATCCGCCGTTGTTATCGCGCGCTTTTGCGTCGTTGTTCGGTATGGCAGCTGTGGCGACGTTGGTGTTTGCGCCGTTGGGGTTCTACTTTTTGCGCACGCCGGGCAGCCTGACTCAACGGGCCAGCGCTGTGTCCTTGCTCAACCCAGAGGTGGCCGGCGCTAACCCGTTGGCGCGCATGGCGCAAGCTGCGTTCGCCAACCTTGCCCAATTTGTCGGGCCCGGCGCCGGTGACCAAGCGCAGTTCTACAATCTGCCTGGCAGGCCGGTGTTCGATCCTGTGTTAGCGTTGCTGGCAGCGGCCGGCGTGGCGTTGTGTGTCGTTGGCGTGTGGCGCTGGCTGGTGCGGCGCGACACCGCCGTAACCAGCCGCGCGGCCGAGGGATCCGCCTTGCTGTTCTTGCTGTTGTGGTTCCCCACGATGCTCATTCCCACGGTGCTGGCCGTCGATCGCTTTCCCACCTTACCGCGGGCCTTGGGGGTGTTGCCGGGCGTCTATTTTTTCCTCGCCCTGGCCTTGACCGCCCTGGCGTGGCGCATGCCGCGGCGTTGGCTGGCTGCTCTGCTTATCATCGCGGTGCTTCTCTGGCACGGCGCGCTGACGTGGCGCGATTACTTTCAGCGCTGGGCGCCGTCGCCGGAGACCTTCGACGCCTTCGAGGGGGACATCGCCGCCGCCGCGGCCTGGCTGGCTGCCCACCCCGACCAGGAGGTCTATCTGTCGGCCGACATCTACCGCCATCCGACCTTCGCCTTTTTGCACGAGCAGACGCCGCTGACTGCGATCTTTGACTACCAGGACCCGCAGGTGCACTTCTTCGACGGCCGGTGGAGCTTGCCCTTGCCGCCGGCCGGCCGGCCGGCCACCTACCTTTTCACCCACAACGCCGGCCCTGACCCATTGCTGGACGCGCTGCGTGATTGGCCGGGCTTCGCCAGCCAGGAGCAGATCGCCGGCCCTGGCAGCCCGGCGGTTATCGTGGCGAAACTCGGTGACGGTGGGCTTGACCAGCGCGGGTGGACGCCGACCGTTACGCCTTTCGAATCCGCCGTGCGTCTGCTCGGATATCGCCTGGAATCCCAGGCTGACGGCGACGCGGTGGTGTATCTGCTGTGGCAGATGGCAGGGCCGCAGCCAGGCCAGGCGACTAGCTGGCAGGTTCAGGCCGGGTTGACGACTGCGGATGCCGACCAGCAGTTCACCCAGACCAGCAGCGAGTTGGCCTATCGCGCCACCGAGTGGGCGCCGGGTGGCCGCGCGCTTACCTGGCTGCGTCTGCCGCAGGCCGCAGCGCGACCGGCCGGCAGCCGTCTGGCGGTGCGGCTGATCAACCAGGACACCGGTCAGGCGTTGCCTGCGGCTGGGGCGGATAGCGAGGGATGGCTGCTCTTGCCCCTGGATTGATCTTTCAGAAGGGTGCGGGGACCACAGTGATGGCCAACACCAGCAGCGCGCCCAAGGCAATTACTTTGCGGGCAGGATCGAGCGGGGTGATGTCGTTGAGGGGCGAAGGGTGGCGCAGGCCGGTGAAAAAGGCCAAGGCTGCCCAGATCAGCCAGCCTTGCCAAACCAGAAGTCCCATGATCACCATGGCGATGATGACGGCGACCGCCAACGGACGAGCGGCCCGTCCTAGCGCAGCATAGGCGATGTGGCCGCCGTCGAACTGGCCGGCGGGGATCAAGTTGAGCCCCGTGATCAGAATTCCGAAATAGGCAGCCAGTGCGATGGGATGGAGCTTCACGGCCAAGCCCGGCCCGTGCGGTTGAAGGAGCGCCAACAAGAGCTGCACCAGCAACGGCTTGCCCAGGGTGGGGACGCCGCGCTGAACCTCGGACAACAGCAGTCCCAAGATCAGCAGGGGCACTGCCACCACAAAGCCGGCGATTGGTCCACCGAAGCCTACGTCGAACAGGGTAGCCCGGTTGCGCGTCGGGCTCTTCATCACCACTACGGCGCCTAGCGTCCCCAGGAAAGGTGGCGGCACCGGGATGAAATAGGGGAGGGTGACGTTCATGCCGTGCCAGCGCGCCATCATGTAGTGCCCCATCTCGTGGATGCCCAGGATACCCAGCAGGGTGGCGGCAAATGGCACGCCGCGCAGCAGGCTCCAAGGTTGGCGCAACAGGTCGGCCCCCGCCAGAAGCGCGCCGGCCAGGGTTGTGGTGAGCACAGTGATCAGGAACAACGTCACGTGCACCCAGAGCCGATTTTTTGTCGCGACCATAACCCCCGGCAGCGCAACGACCAGGTCCTCCTGGTTTTGCCGGCGCAGCAGCGGTGTGTAGCCAAGCGCCTGGAAGCGGCTCAGCAGGGCGGTCAACGCCGCTTCAGCGTCGCGCAACAGACGGCCGTGGAACACGAAGATCGGCTCGGCGCCGCCCTCCACCTCGGCCTTGTCGACGATCATCACGTCGGCTAGCTGGGCTTGGAGCTGAGTCAGCGGACTGTTCATCTCCTCCCCGATTGGCATAGTCACGTCAGTAGGGTTCAAACGCTGCCCTCCATGCGCCCGCGCAGGCCGGCAACAAAGGCGGCATGCTCCGGGGAGGCGAGACCGTGCTGCAAGACTGCCAGCATCGCGCCATTGGGCAGCAGCGTCTCGTACAGCGCGGAAGGTATGTGGACCACTTCCTCGACGAGCTCGGCTCTCTTGATCTTAGGATACGCCTGGCAGCGGTGTGCGAACGCAGCGCGCGACGAGATGTTCCCTGCGTTCAAGGACGGCGCCACATCCAGTTTTTGCTCCCAACGTGGCTGGGCATGAGTAACCCTGTGTAAGCGGTCCGGAGTCCGCATGGTCATGGTCAGTGCTCCACGGTGAACAATCCATCAGCGTAGCGAGGACGACAGTCCTGGCGTCATTCTATCATCAGCCCAGCCAGAGGTCAAAGGCAACTGTTCAGTCCAAGGTGCGGGCACTTGAATCTGCGTTGGCAAGAGTGTCCGCAGAGCCGACTTCGGCTGCAAACTGGCCGTGGTTCCTGATGCTCGGCGCCTGAATAAGGCAGGTCAAAAGAACCGTGACAGCCTTAGGCCAAACCGATCTCACGCAGGATTTCCTCGGTGTGCTCGCCCAGCCGTGGCGGGGGACGACGAATGGTGGCGGGGGTGGCAGCCAGGCGCGCCGGGAAGGCGATCTGGCCGGCGTCACCGTCGACAATCCTGCGGTGAACCACCTGCGGGTCGCCCAACATCTCTTCCAACGTGTTCACCGGGCCGCAAGCGGTGCGCACGGGATCTAGCACACTGAGCCACTCGGCGAACGTGCGGCTGCGGAAGATGGCCCGCACCTCGGCCAGCCGTTCGGCCGCGCCCGGCTCTGGGTTCAGTCCGCAGTCGGCCAGGTCCGGGCGGCCAAGCACCTCGCACACAGCAGCCCAGAAATGCGGCTCCAGCGCGGCCACTGCCAGAAAGCGGCCATCGGCGGTCTCGTACACGTTGTAGGCTAAGGCGCCGCCGGTGAGCATCCCTTGGCCGGTTTCCGCCAAGTCGGGCCGGCGGCTGAGCGGCAGCAGATAGTAGAGCCAGGCCAGCGAGCCGTCCAACATGGCCACGTCGATGTACTGGCCCTCGCCGGTGCGCTCCCGGTGATAGAGCGCGGCCAAGATAGCGGTTAACGCGGGCATGGTGCCGCCGCCCAGATCGGCCACCTGCACGGGCAGCGGGTGTGGTGGGCCCTCGCCGCAGCGGTTGTAGGTCAGCAGGCCGGCCAAGCCCAGGTAGGTCAGGTCATGGCCGGCAGCGTCACGATACGGGCCGTCCTGGCCAAAGCCGGTGATGGAACAGTAGATCAAGCGCGGGTTGACCGCACGCAATGTTGGATAGTCCGCTCCCAGGCGCGCCATTACGCCTGGACGAAAGCCCTCCAGCAGGATGTCAGCCGTAGCAGCCAGCCGACGCAGCGCCTCCTGTCCGGCAGCCGTCTTGAGGTCCAACACCACGCTGCGTTTGTTGCGGTTGATCGACGCAAAATAGGGGCCCAGCCCCTCCTCCAGGTCGCCGATCAAGCGGGTGAAGTTGGCTTCCGGCGCTTCGATCTTGATCACGTCGGCGCCCAGGTCGCCCAGCCACATGGCGGCGAATGCGCCGGGCAACAACGGCGCCAAATCGAGCACACGAATACCGTTCAGCGGGCCGTTGCTCATTGCTCACCTCATCCCAGCCATTCTACCACGGTCGTCTCGCCTTGGCCCACGCCAACGCACAGCGTGACCAGGCCGTAGCGCACCGGCCGGCCGGCCGCCGCGCGTAGCCGCATCTCGTGCACCAAGGTGGTCAGCAGCCGCGCGCCGGAGCAGCCTAGCGGATGTCCTAGGGCGATCGCGCCGCCGTTGACGTTGGTGATGGCCGGGTCCATTTCCAGCTCGCGCATACAGGCCAGCGCCTGCACGGCAAAGGCTTCGTTGATCTCGATCAGGTCGATGTCCTCCATGCGGAGGCCGGCGCGCTGGAGGGCCTTGTGCGTCGCCGGGATCGGCCCCAGGCCCATCGTGCGCGGATCGACGCCGGCCGCAGCCGAGGCCACGATGCGCACCAGCGGCCGCAGCCCCAGCGCAGCCGCGCGCTGAGCTGACATCAGCAGCAGCGCGGCTGCGCCGTCGTTGATGCCGCTGCTGTTGCCGGCCGTCACCACGCCGCCCTTGCGAAATGCCGGGCCAAGCTTGGCCAGCTGCTCCAAGCTGGTATCGAGCACAATCTCACCCTCCGGCGTGCGGCGGTAGCGCGGATGTTCGTCGGTGTCCACAACCACAGGCGGGCCCTTGCGCTGGGGGATCTCCACCGACACGATTTCCTGCGCCAGGCGGCCGCTGCGGATCGCTTCGACGGCGCGACGCTGGCTCTCCAGCGCGAAGGCGTCCTGCTGCTCGCGGGTGATGGGCCCACCGGCGATGCCGCCCTGCAAGCTCAGCTCGTAGATGTTCTCGGCGGTCTCGCCCAGGCCTTCTAGAGGAAAGAGCGCCTCCAGCCGCGGGTTGGGATAGCGCCAACCCAAGGTGGTGTCGTACAGCGTGGTATGCCCGCTGGGATAGGCTCGCTCCGGCTTGGGAAGGGAGTAGGGCGCGCGGCTCATGGACTCTACGCCGCCGGCGATGAAGACCTCGCCCTCGCCCAGCTTGATGGCGCGCGCGGCCTGGTTGACCGCGTTCAGGCCCGAGGCGCAGAGGCGATTGAAGGTCACGCCGGCTACGGACTGGGGGAAGCCGGCCAGCAGCAGGGCCATGCGGGCCACGTCGCGGTTGTCCTCACCGGCCTGGTTGGCGCAGCCTAGATAGACCTCTTCGACCAGGGCGGGGTCGAGACCCGTGCGCCGGATGAGCGCCTGTAAAGGGACTGCGGCCAGGTCGTCCGGCCGCACTGCTGCCAGCGCGCCGCCGTGGCGGCCCACAGGCGTGCGTATTGCGTCGATAATCACTGCGTCGTGCATGAGGTACCTCGATGTGTCGGAATGGCAAGCGCCAAAGGCTGATTTGCTGCAACTATTCAGCCCTAGGTGCCGGGCACTTAAGGCTGCGCTGGCCAGGGCGTCTGCAGAGCCGGCTCAAGCTGGAAACCGGTCGCAAGT
>DAOUBX010000207.1:0-15120 GCA_034432445.1 Anaerolineales bacterium | reverse complement strand
TGAAAGGCATTGGCGGCTTTCAACCGGAACCGAATAGTGCGGTTGAAGCGTTCCAGGCGGCTGGTGGTGCGCAGATGGTGACGCGACCAGTGAGGAAAGAGTTGCTCGAAGTGGTAGTAGGTGACGGTGTGGCGAAAGTCTCGGCGTAGGGTAGCCACAGCTTTGGGCTGAGATAAGCGGTAGGTACGGACCACTTTGAGATAGCGGCGCAGCATGGTCTGGTAGTGTTTGGCTTCCCAGATGTCATGGAAGTCCTTGAAGATGGCCTTCTTGTAACGTCGGCGCTGTTTGGGTGAGAGGTGCTCCGGTGCCTCGATGGCGTTGTAGATGTTTTGCAGTTTGTGGAAGAGACAACGCTGCTGTTCAGCATCGCAGTGAACCATACGCAAGGCAGAACAGAGGCCGCTGCCGCCATCATGAATGATCAGTTGTAAGCCATTGGCGCCGCGAATACCCTGTTCTTCCAGCGAACCGAGGAAAGTGACCCAGGCTTCGGCCTCCTCGTTCTCGCCCAATTGCCAGTCCAGGACTTCACAGCGGTCTTCGTCGGGCCAGATGCCCATGGCAATGAAGATGGGGCGCTTCACTCGCCCTTTGATCGCACGGCGTCGGCCTTTCTTGTCCAGCTTGTAGTGGCCGTTGGGCCGCAATTCGGTAACCCAAGTGGCATCTACCGACAGGATAGGTGGTACATCCATGGGGTCTCTGGCCGGATTGAGGGCCTTCAAGCGGTGTAAACGCTCGGTCAACGTGCTAAGCGCCAGCGGCCCCAGATGCAGATGAGCTAGCTCTGACTGCATCTGGCGCAAACTCAGTCCCAGTTTGCCCCAGCGCTGGACTTGCTTATCGACATCATCACCAAGTCGCTGATAGGGACGCAGGATGCCGCCGAAGTCCACCCGAACACTACCACCACAAACGCACACCACTCGTGGCAGACGCAGAGACAAGGTGAAATCCAGATAGTGCAGCGTCCGAGGTCGGCTGCCATTGCGGCTGAAACGCCTGCTTTCGTGCGCATGGCACTTGGCACACTCACCATCCTGCTCCACCCAATGCCGCACATGTGCCCGTCGCTCGTGCGGCTCTCGGCCCAGCAGGGTCGTCAACGCTGTCTCCAACCACAGCATCAACCGCCGCGCCATCACCTGTTCAATGATGTGTTAGCGCTTGGAGAAGCTTTGCTGGAAAAGCGCGCCGAACGTATTGCGCATAATGTGCTGCTGCGGCCCGACATTCAAGAAGCGCTGCGTGATCTGCTCAGCACGAGACTGTATGCGAGCGAAGAAGAGGTGATCGCCCGCTCACTGAAGGCCATGCAGGTGGCTGTCGGGCCAATCACGACCGACATGGCGGCTGTTACACGTTAAACCGCCGGACTACCCCTCCTCCTCCAACACCCCTTCCTCCAGTGCGAACCTTACCAACGCGGCGCGGCTGCGCAGGTTGAGCTTCTCCATCAGCCGCGCTTTGTAGGTTTCCACGGTCTTGACGCTTAGGTACAGCATGTCGGCGATCTCGCTGTTGCGGTAGCCCAGGGCTACCAGTTTCAGCACCTGTCGCTCTCGCTCGCTGAGCAGCGCCAGACGGTCCTGCTCCCCCTGGCCGGCGGCCTGGCTGCGCTCTCGCTCCAGCGTACCTTCCAGCAGCACCTTGGTGTGCCGCGGGTGCAGGTACAGCCCGCCGTCCTGCACCGCGCGGATGGCCGAAAGCAGTTCCTCACTGGCGGCCTGCTTGAGCACGTAGCCCGCGCCGCCGGCCGCCAGCACCTGACGCAGATAGCTCGCGTCGTCGTGCATGGTCAGCACCAGCACGCGGCTGTCGGGCGCCTCGCTCCGCAACTGCGCCAACGCCTCCAGCCCGTTGCAGCGCGGCATGTTGATGTCCAACAGCACGATGTCGGGCCGCAGCGCCACGGCCTGGCGCACGCACGACTCGCCGTCCTCGGCCTCGCCGATCACCGTCATGTCCGGCTCGCCGTTGAGCAGCGCCTTCAGCCCGGCGCGCAGCACCGCGTGGTCGTCGGCCAGGAAGATGCGGATGGGTTTCATGGGAACGAGATCTCGCTAAGGACTGACAGTCCTGAGTCTGCGTCAGGGCATGTCCTTTTCGCCAAGACCTACTCTAGCGACGAAACCAGGACTGTCAGTCCTTGCCGCCATACGCGCTACGCCTCGCCTTGCAGCACATCCTCCACCCAGGTCAGCGCGGCCATGGTGGCCGGGAAGCCGATGGAGGGAATAGCCAGCAGCACGGCGTGGCGGATCTCGTCGGCGCTCAGGCCGGCCTCACGCGCCTTGCGCACGTGGCTGTGGACGCCGCCTTCCGTCTGCGCGGCGACGGCCAGACCCAGCTTGACCAGGGCGCGCGCCTTGTCGTCCAGCGGGCCAGCCTCATGTACGGCCGCGCCCAGTTGGTTGTAGGCCTCCCACACCGCAGCGTGCTCGGCCTGAAAACGTTGGTAGGGTAAGGGTAGATGGGACATGGGTTCTCCTGAGTGAAAGGTGACAGGTGGCAGACGACGACGTGCAACCTGCAACTTGCCACTTCCTATACCGGCACCTCGACGTACACGGCCGTGCCGTCCTGGCCGCTTTCGATGTCCAGCCGGCCGCCCAGCAGCTCGGCGCGCTCGCTCATGCCGTGCAGGCCGACGGATTGGCCGGCGCGGCGGGCAGCCTCGGGGTCGAAGCCCACGCCGTCGTCCTCTACGATGGCCTGCACGTGGCCGTCGCGGCGAGTGACCAACACGCTGATGGTGCGACAGCGACTGTGGCGGGCGGCGTTGGTCATGGCCTCCTGCACGATGCGGTAGAGCGCAGTCTCGACCACGGGCGGCAGACGCCCGGCCAGGTCACAGTGCAGGTCTGCGGCGATGTGGGGATAGAGCTGGGCGAACTCGTCCACGTAGCGCTCCAGCGCGGCTGCCAATCCCAGGTCGTCCAGCACGCTGGGCCGCAACTGGCGGCTCAGCAGGCGCACCTGCTCCAGCGTTTCCACGGCCTGGCCGCGCAGTTGCTCGCTGCGCTGCTGCACGGCTGCGGGGTCGTCCGACTGGCCCAGCACCTTCATGCCCAGCATCAGCGAGCTGAGGGCCTGGCCCACGCTGTCGTGCAGCTCGCGAGCGATGCGCTTGCGCTCCTCCTCCTGGGCGTTGATCAACTGCTCCAGCAGGCGAGTGCGGGCCGCGTCCTTCTCGGCGATGGCCCGCTGGCTGGCGTCTAGGTCGGCCACCATCTGGTTGAAGGCGTCGGCCAGCGCGCCGATCTCATCGTCGGCCCGGTGCGGCGCGCGCGCAGCCAGGTCGCCGCGGCCCACCTGCTTGGTAGCCTGCACCAGATCGCGAATCGGCTGGGTGAGTAGATTGGTCAGCAAGATGGCCGCGGCGATGCCGGTCATGGCTACCAGCAACGTGGTCAGCAGCATCTGGCCCGTGACTGCGTCCACCACGCTCTGCAGGCGACGCTCGCTGAGGCCCAGATGCACCGAACCGGCCCGACCATCCAGAATAGCTGCGCTGAAGTCGTGGACGCGGCCGGCCTCGCTGGCGTAGCGCACATGGCCGGTCCCGCCGGCCGGCGCCGGATTGAGATCCAGCAACGCCACGGGAAAGCCCTCTTCGCCGAAGGTGTGCGCCAGCACCTGGCCCGACGGATCCAGCACAAAGGCGTAGAGCGCGTCGGGGTGGTTGGCCATGGTTTCGTTAAGCAGCACGTACAGGCCGAAGGTGTCGTTGAGCAGGATCGGGTCCACGCTGCGGCCGGCCAGGTCGTTGAGCACCGACTGGCCGCGGTTCTCCAGCTCGCCGATGAAGACCTGCGCCATCACCGCCCGCACCTGCCAGGTGACGCCTAGGCCCAGCACCATGGTCAGCGCCAGCACGATGCCCAGGATCTTGGTGCGCACGCTGACGCTGCCGGCCAGCGCCCAGAGCTTCTCCAGCCGGGAGTGGCTGCGCACGCTGCCGACCGTTGCCGGGGTTGAGACGGCCGATGCTCTCATGGCAACTGCCCTACCTGTGCGGTGAGTTCCCGCACGCTGCTGTAGACGGCGTCGTCGATCAGCACGAACCGATCGATGCCCAGGCCGGCCAGCACGCTGCGGCCGCGCGGGTCCTGGTCCATGTTCAACAGGAGGTCCAGCAACTGCGCCTTCTGGTGGATGGGCAACTGCGGCGGGATCACCACGGGCGGGATGCCAAAGGGGGGCGAGCGGTGAATGAGGCGCAGCTTGCCGGCCAGATCGGGATCGCGGCCCAGGGCGTAGTCCAGCACCAGGCTGTCGACGGCCGCGCCGTCGGCCACGCCGGCCGCCACGGCCTGGATCGCCTTCTCATGGCTGTAGGTGAAGAAGGTGCGGCTGAAAAAGCTCTCCGGCGTCTGGCCCATCTGCTGCAACAGCCAGGTGGGATAGACGCGGCCGCTGAAGCTGATGGGGTCGGTGAAGGCGAACACGCGGCCGCGTAGGTCGGCCATGCTCTGCGCGTCGCTGTGGGCCGGCACGATCAGGTCGGAATAGTAGATCGTATCGCCGTCGATCTGCGGCGCCGCCAGCAGCTCCATACCGAAGCTGTCGTGCCCTTCGACGTAGGCGCTGGTGCAGACAAAGGCCACGTCCACCGCTTGGTCCTCGATCAGGTCGTTCATCTCGCGGTAGGTGCGGCGCTGCACCAGCTCCACCGGCCGGCCTAGCCTGTCGCCCAGGTAACGCGCCAGCGCATCGTAGCTCTCGACTGTGCCGACCGGCGAGATGATGGCTGCCACGCCTAGGCGCAGGGGGGTGATCTCGGCCGCGGCCGCCTGCGGCAAGGCTGTGCGCACACTCAGATCGACGGCGGGCAGCGGCTGAGCCGAGCTGGGCGCACATGAGGCAAGCACCAGCAGCGCGGCCAACCCCACCAGCAGGAGCGCAGCTCGTCCGCTCATTCAGCGCCTCCAGTCGCCAGCCAGCCGGCCAGGAAGTCGGCTACGCTGGCCGCGTCGTTCAGGTCGAATTGGGGCACGGCCAACTCCCATCGCATGTCACTGACCAGCGCCAGCAGCTCGTCGGGCCGGCAGAGCAGCTCCAGGCTGCGCGCGGCTCGATTGATCTCGATCTTGGGGTAGGGACCACGCTTGTAGCCCTCGGTCAGCAGCAGGTCCAGCCCGGCCGCGTGGCGGGCGATGACCGCGTCCAGGTCGGCCGCGCCGTCCTCTTGGCGGAAGACGGCCACCTGCGCGGCGCTGGCGCCGATGACCACCTCAGCGCCGGCCTGGGCCAGGCGGTAGGTGTCCTTGCCCGGCGCATCGAAGGGGGTGGGATGGCCGTGGTGCTTGAGCACACCGATGCGCAGCCCGCGCGCGCAAAGCTCCGGGATCAGCCGTTCCAGGAAGGTGGTCTTGCCTGTGCCCGACTTGGCGACGATCGAGACCACCGGGGGGGCCAGCCGTCGCGCAAGGGCGTCGGCCAACGCCAGCAACGCAGTACGGTCCAGCGGCTGCAAGCTATCCAGCAGGTCGGTTGCGGTCGGATCTGGCGGGTAAGAGTTGCTCATGGCTGCACCGCAGCCAATTATGCCCCAGATTCATGCCTTTGACAAGAGGGCGTATTCGAACCACAACGCTGCAGTTGAACTCCACACCGAACTGTGGAGATGGACCGGCTGGGGAAGCACCCACCTTCTTGAGGTGGGCGCTTCCCCGGAGCGAGAAGAGTCCTCGTCCCCCAAGCACTATCGTTGCGGAACAAATCGTCGCCGCGACCTAACACGCGATCTAGGCAGATCGTGCTACGATTGCCGACTTGCCGGCGTCGCTGGCGTTCCGGCCGGGAACAGCTCTGGCTGACTGACCGGCATGAGGAAGTAGTACGGAGTTGCTTCAGAGGGCGAGGCGGGCAAGTCGATGCGCCGGCCGGGGTCGGCATAGATGCGCAGGCGGCCGGTGCGGGCGTAGCCGACCAGTGTGATGCCCAACTGCTGGGCCAGGTGCAAAGAGAGGCTGGTGGCTGAGGTGCGCGAGACGACGATAGGTGCGCCCATGGCCGCTGCCTTGCGCAGCATCTCTGAGCTGATGCGGCCGGTAGTCAGCAGGATGCCGTCGCGTGTGTCGATGCCCTGGCGCAGACAGGCTCCCCGGATCTTGTCCAGCGTGTTGTGGCGGCCTACGTCCTCCCGCACCACTAACAGCCGCTCTCCGTCGCTGAAGGCCGAGGTGTGCACGCCCCGGCTCTGCTGATAGAGCGCGCCGGCCTCGCGCAGTTGGCGCATCAGGTCGATCAACTGAGCCGGCGTGGCGCGCCTCTGGCCGGCTACCGGCGCTAACGTAGCTGGACTGTCGTCAAAAGTTGCGCCACCCACGCAGCCGCTGGTGATTACCCGGCGCTGCGGCAGCGTCACATCGTGCGCCAGCCAGACGTCGGCCATGCGGCCGCCGTGACAGATCTCCAGCAGCGCCACGTCGTCCAGGCTGCGGATGATGCCCTCGCCCAGCAGGAAGCCCAGCGCCAGCTCCTCCTGGTCCAGCGGGGTGCACATCAACGTCACCCACTCGCGGCCGTTGACCGCGACCACCAGCGGCGCCTCTTCGATCAAGGCGCCGGCTGTGGCGTCCCAGTCTTTGGGACTGGCTTCGACGTATTCGACCTGGATGATGCCTTGGGACATGGCGTGAAACTCGCAAAGCGGGCGAAAGACTGACAGTCCTGCGGCAGGACTGTCAGTCCTCTGCAAAACAGCGTAACTGCTCAGGCGTGCCCCTATCCAGGGATTGGAAATCCCTGGCTGACAGTACGAAGGCCCCTCAGGGCCTGGCGGAGCGTATTCCTAGCGGCTGTGGCCGCTCACCTGCACCTCGCCTGCGGCCCACCAGTCGCTGCGCTCCTTAAGGCTTCGTCGGCGCAGGCGCAGGTGTCGTGCTGTCAGACGGCGAACACTTGCACCTGCGATGCAAGTGCAGGTGTTCCATTCACCGGGCTGAGCAGTTACACAAAACCTTCGCAGTGACGACTTCAGTCGTCCACAGGCCGCGAAGCGACTGATGAACCTTAAGATAATACTCCGGCAACAGAGCGAAGCGCGTCCAGGTGCGAGCTCGCCGGGGAATGAAGTTTCCCGGCTACATAACAGCGCCCGTTGAAACGGGCTCGCGCGTGTCAAGCCCGTTTTTTAGCCCCGTTGACGGGGCGCCGTTTGATAGCCCGGTCGATTTACACTTGCACCTGCGCTGCAAGTGCAGGTGTCGCCGGACGGGCTCACATAAGGGGCGACCCGCTGCAAGCGGCTATTGCCGGAACATTTTCTTAACTTTCATGAGTCGCCATTACGAGGGAATCCGCGCGACCTCAGCGCTGCATGAACGCCAGCAACGCCTCTTGCGCCTCGCTCAGCGCGGGCAGGCGGCGCACCAACTTGACGCGACTGCTCAACTCCGCGGCCAGCGGCTGCAACAGCCCTTCTAGCAGTGGGGTGCCAACGCGCATCGTGCGCGGGATCGCTTGGTACCTGGCCAGGATTTTCGCCACGCTCTGTGTGACCTGGCCCCACATGGCGTCTAGACCCTCACGGGGGTCCAACATCTCCTGCCCCAGGATGAAGCCACTCTGGGCGTGCACAACTAACACGATGAAGAGGAAGAACGGCCGGAACCCTGTCTCCCTAACCGGCGCAGGCAACATGGTGACGCCGATCTCGACGGCGTCGTTGCTGCGCGGCAGCTCCTTGAGGTGGTTCAGGAGGCGCATGTCCATCTCGATCTTGATGGACGGCGGCGAAGCGTCGACCTTCAGGCGCCGGTCCTCCCACACCAAGGAGCCGCCCACCAGTTGGGCCACGCGCACCAGGTAGACGCCGTCGGGCGTCACCTTGAGCAGCCGGCGGTCCTCCCTGAAGCGTGGCGCCACGTCCAGCACCTGTTCCAGAATCAGGGCCAGCAAGCGGGCTTCTGCCGCTTCGAGATACCACGGTAAGAAGCCGGGCCGGTGGCTGCGAAAGAGGGGCCAGGCCTGCTTGCCGCGAAACTTGTACCCTAAATCTTTGATGAGCTGGCGGTCTTTGTCGCTCAGATCGGCGCGGTCCTCGAAGGATGCCTGGAGCTGCGGCACCAAATAGTAAGCATCCGGGTTCACTTCCAAAATGCCTTGATGCATGGCGAAAAAACCGCCCAGTCCTTCGGCGCCCGGATAAGCCGCTATGGCAAGGTGCTCACCTAGCTCCCCCATGACGCTGACGTAGTAGACCTCGCCGGACGCCGGGTCTTGCACCCCAAAGAGATCGTCCTCGCTCATCCATTGCCAGGGCGCCATTTCCTTGATGGCGATCATCGCCTCGAAGAGCCTGATCCACTCCTTGCGCGCTGGGGTCTGTTCGTTCATGCCAACATCTCTCTGTTCTTTTCTTTCGTGTGTTGCCAGCGCGATCGCTGGCGGCCTCGCCTAGTCGCCGGCCTGCCGCTGCTCGATCAGGGCGACGATCTGCTTGCGCCCGCGGGCTCTGGCCATCTCCAACGGCGTCTGGCCCTCGTGGTTGCGCAGCGTCAGGTCGGCGCCGGCATTGATAATGACGCGCGCGGTTTCGACGTTGTTCTGCCAGATGGCGTCGTGCAGCGCGGTGTAGCCGTTGTACGGCCCCTGCGCGTCGATGTCGATGCCGTGCTGGATCAGCAGCCGGGCCGGCTCGGCGCGGCCAGCATAGGCGGCCGCGTGCAGGGCCGTGGCCTTCATGCCGGGGTCGACGGCGCGCACGTCGGCGCCGGCCTCCAGCAGAAGGCGCGTGATCTCTGTGTGGCCCAGATAGGCAGCCATGATCAGCGGGATATCGCCGCCCGCGTCGGCCGCGTTCACATCCACACCCGCTTGGATCATCTGGCGCACCTGAGCAACGTTGTTAGCCTTGACGGCTTGCATCAAAGACATGAGCTCTTTCTCCTGGGGCAGCGCGCCACTCACCAATCCTCCGAGACGAAACGCCTGACCGGTACGGCGCTGGGGATCGGCCGAAAGGCGCAGTTGGGGCGCACGTCGACGCCGGGGTAGAGACAAACCATGCTCCGGCCGTTGTCGAAGCGCACGATCACGGCCGAGTGCTCGTTGTAGTTGCTGGACGGCCGCAGGTCGATGAAGCGGTCCAGATCGGTCTCGGTCCATTCCAGAGTGTAGCTGGCGCTGCCACCGGTCAGGAAGTCGCCGCTGCGCAGGGCTTGCAGCTCGGCCGGCAGCTCGGCCACACTGTTGGCAGCCAGCCCGGCCTGCACGGTTGCGTTGGCGCGCAGCAGCAGCGTGCGCGCCTTGGCGGTGTACAGGGAAAACGCTGCCACCACGGCGATCAGCGCCAGCAAGATCAACGGCCCGCGCCAGCGCTGGTGGCGCAACGTCGGGTGGTCACGCAGGTTGATGAAGCCGTTGATCGACCAGCGCAGCGCCATCATGGCCGGCACCATCAAGAACGCCGTTGGCACGCCCAGCACCAGGCCGATGATGACCAGCCGGCCCAGGCTCTCATCGATGCCGGCCAGCCCACGGCCGATGGTCACCGTCACACTGGCGATGCTGGCCAGGGCCACGCCCAGCGCAGTGCTGTAGGGCCAGGCGCAGATCAGCCCCAGCACACCGCCCCACAGCGCGCCCAAAGCCACGTTGCCCAAGAAGCCAAAAGGCGGCTGATAAAGGGGCACGCCCGATAAGAACACCGCGTTGATGCCCTGAGAAACTAAGAAATACACGAATCCCGACAGCGCGCCCAGCACAAAGCCGAAGAGGCGGCGCAAGCGATCAACCTGGCCAAAGTCCTCTTTGACCGCAACGGGAATCTGATGCATGGCTTTAACCGCCTTGTGCTAGGCGCAACACTGGCCGCCAGCGAGCCAACTTGGCAGTCGCTTGGTAGGCGCTGTAAAAGAGTCGACGAGGTTGACGCCAGCCTACCGACTGACGCCAACCTCGTCGTCCAGGTGGGTGCCTAACGCCGGCTATTCGTCCTCTTCGATACGATAGCTGGTTGTGATCTCGGCTGTCGGCCGGATGGTGGCCGCCACCGAGCAATACTTGGTTTCCGACAGATGGATGGCATCGGCCACGGCCTTGTCGGTCAGCCCCTTGCCGCGCAGCACGTACTCCATGTGGATGCGACGATAGGGCCAGGGCGGATCGGCCTCCTGGTCGCCGGCGACGTTCACCGTCAAGCCGGTCAGCTTGAACTTCTTCTTCTCCAGAATGCCCACCACGTCGTAGGCTGAACAACCGGCCAGACCGAGCAACAGCATCTCTGATGGCGACACACCGATCACGTTGTCCTCATCCTGGCCCGACATCACAACCGAACGCTTGGAATGGCCAACGCCAACGAACTGTCGTTTCTGCAACCACGTCACTGTAACGTTCTTTGTCATTTTGGTCTCCTTCTGGACATTGGGAAATGGCTGGATTGGTAGATTGGGGGTGACTATTCAGGTGCCGGGCAGCTGCGACCGGTTTACAGCTTGAGCCGGCTCTGCAGACACCCTGGCCAGCGCAGCCTTAAGTGCCCGGCACCTAGGGCTGAATAGTTGCGATTGGGGATTGGTAGATCGGTGGTAACTGCTCAGGTGCCGGACACTTGTGGATGATTTGCGGCCTGAGTTGGCTTCGCAGCCACGTTTGCAAACGAGAAGCCAAGTGCCCGGCGCCTATAGCTGCCGCCAGCCTTCCTGTCTACCAGCCCACCGATCTACCAGTCTACCAACCACCGCTCTACTGTTCGTCCACTAACTCGCGCTTGAGGATCTTGCCGGTGGCGGTCATCGGCAAGGAAGAGCGGAACTCGATATAGCGTGGGTATTTGTAGGCTGCCAGGCCCTGCTTGGCGTAGTCCATGATCTCGTCCACGGTCGCGGTCTGGCCCGGCTTGAGCACGATGTAGGCCTTGACTTCCTCGCCCAGCTTTTCATCCGGCACGCCTTTGACGGCCACCAGCGAGACCTTGGGATGGGTCATCAAGTACTCCTCCAGCTCGCGCGGATAGACGTTGAAGCCGCCGCGGATGATCATCTCCTTCAGCCGGTCGACGATGTAGAAGTAGCCGTCCTCATCGGTCTTGCCCATGTCACCGGAGTGGAACCAGTCGTTGCGTATCACCTCGGCCGTGGCGTCGGGCCGCTTGTAGTAGCCCTTCATCAGTTGATGGCCACGGATGATCACCTCACCGACCTCGCCAGGCGGCAAGGGCTTGTGCTCCGGGTCGGCCGGGTCGACCACGCGCATCTCGGTGAGCCAGATCGGCTGGCCGATCGAGCCGGGCTTGCGCGGCCGGTCGAGCTGGTTGAAGCAAGCCACCGGCGAGGTCTCGCTCAAGCCGTACCCTTCCAGAATCGGCACGTCGAACTTGGCCTCGAAGCCCTTGATCACCTCCAACGGCAGCGCCGAGCCGCCGCTGACGGCGACGCGCATGTTAGCGGCGATCTTGGCCAGGTCGAACTTATCCGCCTCCGGATAGCTCATCAGCGCCCAATACATGGTGGGGACGCCGGCGAAGATCGTGACATTGTCGCGCTGCATGATGCCCAGGGCAGCATCGGGGGTGAAGCGCGGCAGCAGGGTGATCGTGGCCCCCGACGTGAACGCCGTGTTCATGACCACAGTCTGGCCAAAGGAGTGAAAAAGCGGCAGCACGGCCAGCGCCACGTCGTCCTTGTTGAAACCGACCATATCGCGTGTCACGATGGCGTTCATCACCATGTTGGCGTGGGTCAGCTCCGCGCCCTTGGGGCTGCCCGTCGTGCCCGAAGTGTAGAGGATGACTGCAGTTTCGTCGGGCATGGTCTGCACCGTGTCAAAGACCGGTGGCTGGCCGGCCATCACCCGGCCCATGGTAGTGACGCCCTCGCCCTCCACCGGCGGCGCTGCGGCCGGGTTAGCTGTGGCAATGATCAAATGCTTGCAGGTGGGCACCTCCTGGAAGCCACCGAGCGCCATCTGCGCCAGAGGCAGCTCCGGCGTGCCCTCAAAGGCGATCATAGCGACGGCATCGCTGTCCTTCAGGTGATAGGCCACCTCGCGCGGCTTGAAGAGCACGTTGAACGGCACGACCGTGGCGCCGACCTTGAGGATGGCGTAGTAAGCAATGGGGAAGAAGGGCAGGTTGGGGCAGGACAGCGCAACCTTGTCCCCGCGCTTGACGCCCAACTGGCGCAGACCGTTGGCCAACTGATTGGCTGCACCGTTGAGTTGGGCATAGGACAATTTGGTGTCGTTGAAGATCACCGCTGCATGAGATGGATACTTTTGGGCGCTGGACTCCAGCAACATCGCAAGATTGAGCATGGCAGCCTCCGAGAGAGTCGCAGGATGGGGCAACAGAATGGCGCTATCTTAGCGCAAGACAAAAGGAATCGCAAAATGGTAGCGACGCCTGCCTGGGGGCGTGTCAGCTTGAACGCCGGCGAATTCCGGCCCACCCCGAGCCGAGCTCGTGGGTTTGACAGTCCGTCGACAGCGGAGTAGACTCGGCGTGCTAGCCACCACAAACAGGAGCCTTGTCATGTCCATCGTCATGATCCACGGTCGCCTAGCCACCACAGGTATGCTCTTTGCCGGCATCTGCGTTGCCTGGGGGCTGTTGAACTTCCTGCGTAAGCAGCCAATGACCGGTAGCTACTGGGGCGCGCTGGTCATTCTGGAAGCCCTGATGATCATCCAAGTGGTCTTGGGCGCAGTAGTCTACTTTTCCGGCGGCCAACTGGCGCGTCCCATCGTGCATTTTCTCTACGCCGCCACTGCCATACTCTCCCTGCCCGCAGCTTACGTGTACACCGGCGGCAAAGACACCCAACGCGAAAGCCTGCTCTACGCAGTGGTCTGCCTGTGGCTGCTTTTCATCGTCGATCGCAGTCGCACGACCGGCATGGAGATGACACTGCCGGCGTTGGGCTTCTTCATTCCCCGCCTGATTACCCCGGCAGTTGATGCCTCGTTGGGCAAAGTCATGCACAGCTCGCACGGAAACCCTGCGCCGTGCAGCGGCAGGCGTTCCGGCAAGAAACAGTTGCCCCCATCGGTCTAGGACTGGGAAGCGGGACGGAACTCCGCGCCCTCGGGGATAGGCGTGCCGGGGCCGACCAAATAGTAGGCCGACCAGGGACTATACTTGCTCTTCAGATCGTCGCTGCTGATCACCTGACCCTGCGCGTCCTTGATCACACGCTTCCAGACGACGTCCATTCCCCGATTGGACCATTCCACTTGCTTGATGGTTCCGGCCGCCAAGCTGGGATCTTCCTGATAGATCGGTTTGCCTGGCGGCACCTCGTTGGAGATCTGCGGCCCTGTGACCTCCACCGTCCAATCAGGCTTGGTGCCGTAGAAAATGAAGGTTAGCGTTCCTTTGGCCTCATCGATCTCGGACTCGATCAGGAGGTAATGGCCGGTGTTGTTGCGGAACTTGAAGTCCACCGTCGGCGTGTAGATCGTAGCGTCGAGGCCAGGCTGGCCGTACCACCCCACGATGTAGCCATGGTTGTAGCGCTCCACAATCGGCAGGCCGCCGTAGTAAGCAGCGCGGAACACCGTGGTGCTCACTTGGCAGATGCCGCCGCCGATCCCCACGGTCGTACGGTCGCCCCAAATGACGAGAGCGTCCTTGTAGCCGTTCTCGGCATCGACGCTGCCAACCGCTTCGTTGAACGAGAAGATGCCGTCAGGCGGGATCACAACGCCTTGCACCGCTGCCGCGCCGGTCTTGATGTTGTGCACACGATCGGCGCTGGAGCCCTTGAATGACGTCGTGCCCTTGGCCACCACCTCCTTGATACCCATCTCAGGGATGCGGTGCATGTTCACTGCCGGCTCGATTAGCCGCAGCGGCAGCTCGGCCGTGCGCGTTGGGCTCAGCGCCGCTTGATAGATGGCAGCCATGGTGGCATCCACGTCGAGTTCCCGGCCAATTTGGCTAGGAGTGATCACGTTGACCTGGCCAGTTTTGGGGTCGAAGTCCAGTCGAGCCTCACGAGGCTCGCGTCGTAGCTCCAGCGCCCACTGCGTCACTTGGCTGCGCAGCGGCTGCACATCCAGCGTGGCCTTCATCTCCAGGCTGCCGTCAAGCTGGGGCAGCGTCTGCAGACTGACAAAAGGCGCCAACTGCTCCGCCGAGATCGTATAGCTCGGCGGCGGCGCGCCGGCGTCCAGGTCCGGATCGGGCGCCACCAGGGTAATTGGGCCGTTGAACACCTGGCGCACGAACACCTCGGCTTGGCTAACGTCGGCCAACAGCGGCCTTGTCTGATTGACCTTCAGCTCGACCACACCCCCTGCGTTGTCCAGCAAAGCATCGTAGATGGCTCGCAACGAAGTGTCGACATCCAAGGCATAGCCGGGCGCGCTGCGCGTGGCGGTCACGTTCAAGCCCTCCACGCGCAAGCTAGCTTCTACCACCGGCCGGTCGATCTCCCGTGCGCGCTCCTGCAGCCAGAGCAGCCCGGCCGTGCGGTCCACCGTCTCCTCAGCCAGCACCTCGTGACCGAAGCGATAGGCGGCCAGCTGCTCTTGCAGATTACCCTGTACTTGCGCAAGCCGCGCTAGCACAACCTCTCTGGAGATGTCACTCAGCGCGTTCGTGGGAGCGCCGCCCGATGCCGCCCGACCCACGCGATAGGCAGCCTGCGCGGCGCTGGCGGCGTCAAAGTTGACCCCCAAGTCCTCGGCGGTAAGGTTCCAGGTCTGGTCGCCGTAGCGCACGCCAATCGGCATCAGCGGATAAGGATCGAAGGCGACCTTCAGCCGTTCCTCCGCCTCTGGCAGGGTTAGCCCGCTGAGATCGATACCGCGCACCGACACGCCCTCGAACACGCGGCCCTCGTAAGTGTACTGGTACGCCAGAATGCCGGAGATGCCCGCCAAAGCGGCCAACCACACCAACAACGTGGCGAAAATCAGCGCAGCCCGAAGCAGACGCCACCCCCACGAGGGCCGCGCTGAGCGCTGTTGCCGGGTCATCGGTTTTGCCGTAGGTGCAACTCGAGCTTGAGCCATAGGATGATCAGACAACTTGGCAACTCAGCCGGTGCTGGGTCAAAAAGGATTACGCCTGGTAACTATTCAGGTGCCGGGCACTTGCGACCGGTTCCCAGCTTGAGCCGGCTCTGCAGACGCCCTGGCCAGCGCAGCCTTAAGTGCCCG
>DAOUBX010000206.1:0-1511 GCA_034432445.1 Anaerolineales bacterium | reverse complement strand
TTCGATGGTGGTCATCGCTTCCTCCTGCTTGACAATTTCGGCGCTGCGTGTTAGAATGTAAGTATACTACAGATTTGACCTTTAGTATACTAAGTAGGTTGCCAAAAGTTTTTAGCACTTTTGGGCCACGGCGGCCTGCGCTTGACGAACGGTTTCGCAGTTGATCAGCGCCAACAAAGCTGTGGCAGACAACTGCGCGAAGTGCTGGCGAATGGCCCGGTCCAGGTCCGCCAGGGTCTTGAAGCTGCGATTCGACGCAATATCAGCCTTGAGGTCCCACCAGATCTTTTCGACCGGGTTCAGTTGATGGCCGCTATAAGTCGGCAAATAGACCAACTGCAGCCGGGCATTGGCTTGCAACCATGCCTGGACGGCCTTGCTGGTGTGCAAGCTGGCGTTATCCACGATCACGTAGATCGTGCCGAGGGGATAGGCGGTCAGGAGGGTGCCCAGAAAGGCCATGAACTCGATACTGCGTTTGCGCTCGGTGAGGTGATAGAACCACCGCCCTGTGCGCAGGTCGCAGGCGCCGAACACGCCGCGTTTGGCGTTCTGGCCGGGGGTCGGGATGCGCACTTGTTCACCTTTGCGTTGCCACATGGCCCGCAGCACGGCCAGCAGATGGGCATCACACTCGTCTTCCGCAATGACGGTGGCCTGCGGATCGGCCAGGACGGCCTGCAGGTGCGCCAACTTCGCGGCGGCCAGGGGGTCGGTTTTGCGAATCAACGCCAACTTCGGCCGATGCCAGGTAAACCCGGCGGCATGCACGGCGCGCCGCAAGGTCGCCGCACTGACCTGGACGCGAAAGCGCTGCCAGAGATGCGTCACCAGCAGAGCGATGGTCCAGCAGGCCTGCCGATAGCCAAAGTTGGGGGGCGGCTGGCTCGTCTGCGCTTGGGCAATCGCCACCAGATGCTTTTCACGCAGCGGCCGCCCACTGCGCGGCGCATCGTCCAGACCCGCCAGCCCGCGGGCCTGATAGGCGGTCAACCAGGTGCGCACGGTGGCCGCATCGTAGCCCAGCAGCCGACCGATCGCCGGCGGCGAGTGCCCTTGATCGGAGAGGAGCACAAAGTGGATGCGCTCGCACACCCGGCCAGATGCCTGGCGCGCTGCTTGGCTGAGTTCCTTCCGCTGCTCGTCGGTCAGCGTGATATGGAGCATGGCAGACACCTCGTCTCGCAAGAATCTGACGCAATTCTAGCTGCCATCGCTCAATTTGTAAAGTGCTAAGGACTTCTGACTACCTACTTAGCTTCGAGATTTCAAGAATGATTCACGTTGCAGACTTACACAAAGAGTTCCGCGTCTACCGCCATCACCGGGGCGCGTGGGGCGCGGTGCGGAACCTGGTGACGCGGGAGCACCGGATCGTCCATGCGGTGGATGGCGTCAGCTTCGACATCGCGGCCGGCGAGCTGGTGGGCTACCTGGGGCCGAACGGCGCGGGCAAGTCCACCACGATCAAGATCCTGACCGGCATCCTGACGCCGACCGGCGGCGTGGTG
>DAOUBX010000205.1:0-1815 GCA_034432445.1 Anaerolineales bacterium | reverse complement strand
ACTTCTACGTGTTGCGCACGGTCAACTGCACCGGCAGCAGCAACGCCGACTCGACCCCCGTGGGCGAGTTCGACTTCAGCCTGGTGCCGGGCACGCCGTGACGCCAGCCGGTCGTGACCGTGCTGCCTAGATAAACGCAGGCCCCGCATCGGTGCAATCCGATGCGGGGCCTTGTGCAAGCATGAGCAAAGATGGCAACTTGCCGCAAGTTGCCATCTTTGCGTGTCTACGGCATGATCCGCACGACTTGCCCGGCTCCGGGGAAGATGCTGAAGTTGGTCACGTACAGCGCGCCGTCGGGGCCGACGGCCACGCCGCCGGGGGCTACCAGGCCGGCGCTGGCTACGGTTTCCCGGCTGCCGTCGGGGTAGACCCGGATCAGCGCGCCGGTGAGGTCGTTGGAGAGCAGGCCGTTGGTGGTGATTTCCAGCACGTAGAGGCTGCCATCCGGGCCAAAGGCGATGTCGATGATGTTGGTGAAGCCGCTGCGGAAGACCGTCGGCGTCCCGCCGCCAGCCGGCACGCGATACACGTTGGCGCCACCTACGGGGAAGGGGAAGCCGGTGAGCTGGCCAACGTAGTAGGCGCCATCAGGGCCGATTGCCACGGAAGTCGGCACCGCCTGCATGGGGATAGGGCCAAAGGGCGAGCTGACCACGCGCGGGGGGAAGACCGCCAACGTGCGTAGGTTGCTGTTCAAGCGCACTTCGACCAGCGAGTTGCCGCCGGCGTCGGCGACCACGCGGCGCGAGCCGCTCACGGCGCCGCCGTAGGGGTTGCTGTCAACCCCGCCACCGTCCGGATCGGCGTCAGCTTCAAACTGAGCCAGGTCGGCGCCGACGGTCCGGAGCACGTTGGCGTTGGGCGAGACGCGGTTTAGTTGTCCGAGAAACGTCCCCAGACCAGGAAGCTGCGCGCGCATGTCCGGCGTGCCGCCCAGCCCGAAAACCATTTCCACGCTGCCATCCTGCCGCGGCAGCACATCGTGCGCGCCGGTGGCGGCGAAGCCGTCTGGGCTGGCCACCGAAGGCAGCCCGCTGAAGACTCGCTGCTGCGCGCCGGCGAAGATCTTGGTCAGGGACCCACTTTCGCCGTAGCACGCCTCGCCTTCCGGCCCTTCAAAACACGGACCGGCGCCGCCGACGCCGGCCTCGGCCACGAACAACGCGCCGGCGCTGTCGAAGCCCAGGCCGCGCGGGTTGTTCAGCCCACTTGCAATCACCTGCCAGGAGCCGTTGGCCGGCGCAGCTTGCACTGCGACTGCCGAGCGCGCCTGTTGGCCCAGTCGGCTCAACGTCTCCCCAACTGGGTTGGGCGGCGCCGCCATGGCCGGCGCAGCCAGCGCTGCGCTGAGTACGATAGCCCCCACGATTTTGACCACGACACGTAATCCTCTACCACTGTGGAACATACTGACCTCCAGTCTTCTGACCTCCATAAGTATCTGCACTGTTGTTGCTGCGCAGTCTGTCCACAGTACACCCTTTTTGATGATTTGTCAACGACTTGTTTTTCACAAGTTCGGCGAGGAAAGGTTTTGAGGCAAAAAAGGACGCTCCCTGCATGGAACCTTACAGGGAGCGTCTACGATCATCGGCGCTCAAGAGCCAGAGAGTCGGCAAGTCGCCGCAGGGCTGGAAGAGGCGCCGTTGCGGATCAACGGCCAGGTTCGCCCTCAAGGCGGCGACTTGCGAGGTGGTGGGCCGAGCAGTTACAAATTCGCTTAGTTCCCCGGCGTCAGCCCGAAGTCGAACTCGCCCACGTGGTTGGAGGCGACCGACGCCCTGCCCGCGCCGTTCACCGCCAGCACCTTGT
>DAOUBX010000204.1:0-67183 GCA_034432445.1 Anaerolineales bacterium | reverse complement strand
CCTGAACCTGCTGCGCCAGATGCGCGCCGAGCCGACAGCCCTGGCCGTGCAAGTGCGCGCCGCGCAGGAGCAGGTGCGCCTGGCCGAGGCGGCGTTGACCGTGGCCCAGGCCGAGCTGGCGCTGGCCTCCGCCGGGCCGCGGCCGGAGAGCGTGGACGTGGCCGAGGCCCAGGTGGCCGAGGCCCAGGCTGCGCGCGACCTGCTGGCCGTCCAGCTCGCCAAGACCACCCTTGTCAGCCCCATCGATGGCCTGGTCGCCGTGCGCGCCGTCCAACCGGGCGAGATTGCTGCGCCCGGCGCGCCCTTGCTCAAGGTGGCGGACCTGAGCCAGATGACACTGGTGGTTTACATGCCGTTGGCGCGCATCGGCCAGGTACACGTCGGGCAGACGGCGCACGTGCGGGTCGACGCCTACCCTGGCCGCGTCTTCACCGGCGCAGTCAGCTACATCTCCCCGCGCGCCGAGTTCACCCCCAAGAACATCCAGGCGCCCAGCGAGCGCGCCGCCACCGTCTTTGCCGTAGAGATCACCCTGGACAACCCCGACGCCGCGCTCAAGCCGGGCATGCCGGCCGATGCGGAGATCCTGGTGGCTGACTAGCGGCTTGTCAGGCAGGATTTCGCTGCAGCCCCGCCCGTCCGTCGGCCGGTCCGGCTCCTGTCGAGCCCCAGCAGCGCCAGCTTTTTTGCTGCTTTGCCGGGGGACGGTTACAATCTGCGCCGGAGAACAGCATTGATGGGCAATCTGGATCACTGCAGCGGAACCGGCGGCTGTCGCAGGGAGTCTATAGGCTGCGCAGCCCAGGGGCGCCCATCGGCCAGGTGACAAGTGACGCCTACACACGCGAAACCCAGCCACAACAACGGGCACGATGCGGACAGCGGCCCTAGCAGCGTCGTGTTGCACATGGCCATCGGTGGGCTACGTCTTGGCGTTGCCTGCGACGATCTGCGCCTGTGTGCTGCATTGCGAGCGCGCTACGAGCCCTGGTTGAGCGCCGGCCCGGCCGATTGCGCCGTGGCGGTGCGCTGCGGATCGGGCCGCCGGATGCCCGGCCGGCCCAGCCCGGAAGCATCCTTCGACGCAGACCGTCGCTGTCGAGTAGCTGCGCCCGGCTACCTGGGCATCATTGCTGCCGACGGCTGCAGCGCTAGCCTGGAACTGGCGGCGCCCGACGTGGCGGACATCGACTATTTCCTGCGCGCGGTGTTGGCGCTGCTGGCCTACAAGCAGGGCGGTCTGCTGGTGCACGCAGCCGGTTTCGTGCGTCGCGGCCAAGCTGTGTTGCTCAGCGGCCGCTCCGGCATCGGCAAGTCCACCTCGGTGCGGGTGTCCGTGGGACAGCCGGACACTGTGGCCCTGGGCGACGACCTGATCCTTTTGCTGCCTGCGACCATCGGCTGGCGCGCCTGTGGCACGCCCTTTTGGAACCACGAGACGCCGTTGGCCTGGCGCAACGGCCAAACCCAGTCCGGCCCACTGGCAGCTATTTTGCGCTTGGCCCAGGACACCGAGGTGCGCATCCAGGCAGTCAGCCCGGCTCAAATCGTGGCCGGCTTGCTCAGCGATCTGCCGATTGTGCCCTTGGACCCTGGTCGCGTTGCCACAGCATTGGCGCGTTTGCAGCAGATCAGTCGAGCCGTGGCTACCGGTCAGCTGCACTTTCGTCCGGACGCAAGTTTCTGGAGTGTGATCGATGAGTGCATTCACCCCTCTGTCCTTAGGTAGTCGCATCAAACACTGCCCCGATGTCGTCGCGGGCACAGTTGGCGAGGAAGCGGTGTTGGTCACCCCCAGCCAGGCGCGCGTGCGCATGCTCAACGAGTCGGGTAGCCGGCTGTGGGCGTTGGCCGATGGTAGCCGCACCTTGCAAGAGTTGGCCGATAGCCTGGTTGAGGAGTACGAGGTGACGCCGGAGCTGGCAGCCGCTGATGTGCTGGCGTTCGCCGAGGACTTGCTGGCTGCGGGGCTGATTGAGGTAGTCGTATGAGAAGGCATCGCGTGCTGCGTCTGTTGCTCGGTCTGGTTTTTCTCTTGGCTCCGCTGACGCCGGGCACCGTGGAAGCGGCGTCGCCAGGCGCAGCGCAGGCAGTTGGCTGTCCGGTGACGCCGGCGCCGTACTGTCTCAAGCTCGTGGTCGACGAGGACGGCCTTTATCGCTTGACCCTTGGCGACTTTGTCGCCGCCGGGTGGGACTTGTCTGCGCTAGACCCTCGCAGTCTGAGCTTGACCAGCCAGGGCCAACCCGTTGCTTTGCGCGTGGAGGGAGAGGCCGACGGCCGACTGGACGGCGGCGACTTCGCCGAGTTCTACGGCCAGCGCTTTCGGGGCGATCAAATGGCCGAGAAATACACCAACGCCAACGTCTATTGGCTAGCAGCCGGAGGCCCCCCTGGCCTGCGCATGACTACCGCCAGCGCAGCGCCGCAAGGCGCGCCGCCCGCGCCTGCCAGCTTTTGGAATGTCCACCGTGCTGAGGAAAACCATCATTGGTTCACTCACCAGGTGTTGGACTGGCCGACGCGCGACACCTGGTGGTGGACCCGCATGTATGTGACAACCAACCCGGCGCAAAAAGATTGGGATCTGCCGACCATGCTACCTGCGCCGGCTGCCGAGGTTTACACCGCCACCTTGCAGATTGAGATCGCCACACGCCGCAAGTACGGCGCGCACCATTTCCAGGTGTTTTGGAACGACACAACGGCTGCGCCGGTCATCGACAATGTCTTCCTCGGCCACACTGTCACACAGGCGGAGGGCGCTCTGCCTGGCGCTGCACTGGTCGATGGCTTGAACAAAGCAGTTGTCCGCGTCATCAACGATCAGGGCACTGCCGCCAAGCAGCGCGTGGACCCATGGGAGCAAGCGCACGAAGCCGCGCTCGCGCAGCTCTGGGACCCACAAACAGCGGAACAGGCGCCGGAGAACACCAAAGTCAACACCTACGATGAGCTGTACGCCAACTATTATCTGTTGCGCTACCGCCGGCTTTACCGGGCGGTGGACGATCAATTGACTTTCACGGCCGATCAGACAGGCCCGCAAACTTTCACCTTGGACGGCTTCGGCGCCAGCAGCGTTCTCCTGTACGATATCAGCGACCCCCTGCGCCCGATCTTCCTAACCGGCGCCTCTGCCAGCCCTGACCTTGGCAACGTTGGCGCTTATCGCGTGCAAGCGCAGCTAGACCCGGACGCTGCCAGTCGCTATCTTGCGCTAACGGCTGCACAGACGCGGCGTCCCCGGCAAGTCGTCGCGCCGCTGGCCTCCACCGTGCGTTCGACTGCCAACGGCGCGGACTGGATCATCATCAGCCACCATGACTTCTTGCCGCAAGCGCAGCGCCTGGCCGACTATCGCGCCAGCCACGACGGCTTCCGCACCGCCGTGATCGATGTGGCAGAGCTGTACGAGCAGTTCAACGCCGGCATCTTCCACCCGGAGGCCATCCGCCAGTTCATCGCCTACGCCGTGCAGAACTGGCAACCGCCGGCGCCGCAGTACATCCTGCTCATGGGGGACGGCAACTGGAACTTCAAAGGCGAAGGGATCGACCTGTACGGCGCGCCCGATCCCAACTGGATCCCTCCGTACCTAGTGTGGGAGGATCCATGGCAAGGGGAGGTAGGCAGCGACAACGCCTACGTCAACTTCGACGAAGACCCTCTGCCCGAGCTGGCGATCGGCCGGCTGCCCGCGCGCACGCTCTCAGAAGCCGCCGCCATGGTGGACAAGATCATCGCTTACGAAGGGCAAGCGGGCCGGCCGGTTGCGTGGCAGAATCGCGCCCTGTTCGTAGCCGACAACGCCGACAGCACCGGCAACTACCCGCAGGTGGCCGACGCCATGATCACTTCGGCCCTGCCCGCTTTCATGCGGCCGGTGCGCGCCTATCTGGGCGTCACCTACCCGGAAACACAGCCGGCCCAGATCACCGACTTGATGGTTGACACGATCAACGAGGGGGTGGGTATGGTGACCTACATGGGCCATGGCACGGTCAACTCCTGGGCTCACGAGTTCATTTGGCGCGCCGATCAGACGGGACGTCTCACCAACGCCGACCGGCTGCCCGTTGTCGTCACCCTCAACTGCCTGGATGGCTATTTCCTGCACGGCACGGCATCGCTGCAAGCGGTGGCCGAGGAGATGCTGCGTCACCCCGGTGGCGGGTCCGTGGCTGCCTGGTCGCCGGCGGGACTGGGCACGACCTATGTCGAAACCGTCCTGAACCGAGGACTGCTCGACGCCATCTTCGTGAGCGGTCAGCGCCGGCTGGGCAAGGCCACCATGCAGGCCAAGGCCTACCAATACGCTCTAATGGGCGGCAGCTCGCCTTACAACACGGCGTTGATCCACACCATGACCGTCTTTGGCGATCCTGCGCTCAAGCTGCAATTTGGGCAGTGGACGGCGTACTTGCCGTTGATGACTCGTGCTGCCCGCAATCAATAGGTGAATGATCCGGCTCTTATGATCAGAGTGGTTTTTTCTAGCTGGCTTGGGCAACCTAGTGCCCGGCGCAACGGTTTGGCGGTGATTGTCATCTGCTTGCTGATGTGGCTCAGCGGCCTGCCGTCAGCGCTGGCCGACTCGCCCAATGCGGTTACGCTACGCTATTTCCGCGCCCAAGCGCAGGCGACCAGTGTTTTCCTGGAGTGGGAGACTGGAACCGAGGTCGATCACGGCGGGTTCCAACTCTATCGCAGCGAGATTGCCAACGACCCCACGCGCGGCATCCTTCTATCCGGCGATTTTCCGCCGCAAGACGAGTTCTCCGGCGGCTACTATTCCTACACCGACACCAGCGTGCAAGTTGGCACCACGTATTACTACACCCTCGTGTCCTTCGACCTGCGCGGATCGCAGACCGTGTACCGGTCGGACCCGCCGGCAGTAACACCCGGTCAAGTCCAGCCGACCAGTACGCCGACGGCAACCGCCACGCCTACCCAAGCGGCCGGCGTGCCGCCCACAAACACCCCGTCGCCCACGGCCGTGTTGCCCACCAACACACCGCCACCTACCGCTGCGCCGCCCACTAACACACCGCCTGCGCCCACGCCGACGTCCAACCCGTCGGGCCCGGTTGCGGCGACGGCGACGCCGGTGCCGCCGCCGCCCAGCCAGCCGACCGTTGCCCCTACCGCCACGCCTGTGCCAACAGTCCCGCCGCCGGCCGCGCCCACGGCGACGCCCGTCCCCCTTGCGGAAAGCCTGGCCCCAATCAGCGCGCCGCCGCCGACAGACGTCCCGACTGCATCGCCGCAGCAAGGCGATCTTGGCGCTGTGACGGTGCCGGGCGAGTCGCCCTTGCCTACCGCGGTGTTTGAACGCCTGGAGACCACCCCTGCACCGAGCGCTCAGGCTCTAGCGCCAACTGCCACGCCGCAGCCGGTGGCCGCAGCCGGCACGCTGCCCACGCGCGCGCCGCGGCCCACCCCCCGCCCTGCCGCTGCCGAGCCGTACAGCAACACAGGCGCTCTGTTGGCGGTGATCGCCGTCCTGGCTCTGGGCGCTGCCGCACTGCTCCTGGCAGTCATCGTCGTCTTGTGGCTGCGCACGCGCAACAGCCGGAGCTAGAGCCGACCGTATGTCTCTCTCCCCCCCACCTTTGCGCTGGCTAGCCCTAGCAGCGCTAGTCTTGCTGGTTGTGGCTGTGGGCGCGGCGGCCCTGGCTGGGCTCTCGCCGACCGGCACCACCCCACGGGATGCGGCGCAGCCGGCAATGGCTGCCGCCTTGCCGTTGAAAATCATCACCCGTGAGTCTGGGCTGACGGCAATCACCGCCGAAAACCTGCGGCAGGCAGGCGTCGATGTGCGCCAAACACCCCCGGACCTTTGGCAACTGCGCCGGGGAGAGCGGCCGGTGCCGCTCCTGCCGCTGGGCGAGGGTCAAGACTTGCACCTGGTGTTCTACGCCGAGGCCAGCGACAATCCTTACAGCGCCGAGCAGGTCTACTGGCTCGATGTAGCGCCGGAAGGAGGCTTGCGCCCCACGGCGCGGGCTGTCGGCCCGGCCTCGGGCGAGGCGCAGACCGTCGCTGCTGCTGTACAAACGGTGGAGTGGCACCAAACCTACAGCTCGCGACTGCCCGTCGATGTGCCCACAGACGACGGCGCTGCGCTGCTGGCGGCCCCTGCCAGCGACAAGTGGCTGGGCGATGTCCTCTTGGGCGGCCGCGAGCTCACGCTGCCCTTGGTGGTAACCAACCCGGCCAACGGGCCGGCCGAATTGCATATCCGCCTGTGGGCCAACACGGCCTCGCTGGAGGCCGACCCCGATCATCATGTCGTGTTGGCGTTGAACGGCCAGACGCTGGGCGAGGGTTTCCACGAAGGGCAGGGATTTTGGTCGATCCAGGCTGAGGCGCCGGCAGGGCTGCTCAAGCCCGGCGAAAACGCACTCGTGCTGCGTGCGCCAGGGGATACCGGCGCGCGCATCGAGCAAAACTACCCCGATTGGTTGCAGCTTATCTATCCACAAGGGCTGACCGCCCAAGACAACGCACTTGAGTTCAGCGCTGCGCCTGGCAGCTTCGTGCTCGGTGGTTTCAAGGCAGGAAGCACGGTGCTCTTGTGGGATGTCAGCGACGCGCTACATCCGGTGCAGCTCTTGCGCGATCAGCAACTACTCAAGGCTGATGCCACGGGGCTGGCGTTTGCCGATGCGACAGCCACAGGCGATACGCTGCGCCGCTATGCGGTGGCGAGCATGGAGGGCCTGCGGCGACCGGCGCGCGTCGTGGCGCCGCAGCCAGACGACCTGCGTCAGATGGTCGGCGGCGACTACGTGGTCATCGGGCCATCACAGCTGTTGGCGGCGACGCAATCTCTGCGCGACTGGCGCCAAGCAAACGGCCTAACACCTGTCACAGCCGACGTGGAAGCCATCTATGAACAGTTCGCAGGCGGCCAGCGCGGACCAGAGGCCATACGCAACTTCCTGCGTTTTGCCAGCGAACAGTGGTCAACGCCCCCGCGTTTTGTGTTGTTGGTCGGCGACGCCACTTACGACCCGCGCGGCTACAGCGGTCCGGCCGTGCGCGACGCTGACCTAACGCCTACGTGTCTGGTGGAAACCCACTTCGTCGGTGAGACGGCCAGCGACCACTGCTACGCCGATCTCGACGATGACCTCTCACCGGAGTTGGCGGTGGGCCGGCTGCCGGCGCGCACAGCGCAGGAAATCGCTGCGATTACGACCAAGATCATCGCTTACGAGAAGGTGACGCGTGATGCTCCTTGGCTGCACGATGCCCTGTTGATAGCCGACAAGGAGGCCGAGTTTGCCACAGCTTCCCAACGCATTGCCGACGAGGTTTTGACGCCGGCTGGCTATCGGGTGGAGAGCATGGACTTGGCAGACCCGGCCATGGCCAACCCCGAGGCTGCCCGCAGTCAGTTGTTCAACGCTCTGGCCCGCGGTGTGGGGTTAGTGAACTACGTGGGCCACGGCAGCCCGCGTTGGTGGGCCGGTCAATTGCTGAGCAGCGAAGACGCTGCCGGCCTGCGCAACAGCGATCGGCTGCCGATTGTCACGGCTCTCACCTGCTTGACCGGCTTCTTTCAGCATCCGACAACGCAATCGCTGGCCGAGGCTTTTCTGTGGGCGGAAGGCGGCGCAGTCGCCGCGTTCATGCCATCCAGCGAAGGGGTAACTTATGAACAGACCCCAGTGGCCATCAGCTTCTATGAGCATCTTCTGGGGGGGCAGTTCACCACCTTGGGCGAGGTGATCCAGGCCACAAAGCGTGATCTGGCCCAGGCCGGCGGCAATCCGGATATGATCCGCACCTTTAACCTGCTCGGCGATCCGGCGTTACGCAACCTTTACCCCCTTTCAACTGCGCCCTAAACAGGGGATCGCGCTCGCCGAGACCGCGGCCTGTGTGCTATAATGCTGTTATGGCTGTTTGTCTCGTCACCGGCGTCGCCGGCTTCATCGGCTCTCATCTGGCGGAACGCTTGCTGCAGGAAGGCCATCGCGTGGTTGGCGTCGATGCGTTCACCGACTACTATTCTCGCGCCGTCAAAGAGCACAACCTGGCTGGCCTGCTCCATCAGCCCAGCTTCACGTTGGTTGTCGGTGATCTGCTGACGCTGGACATACCCAAGTTGCTGCGCGAGCAGGGCTGCGAGATCATTTTTCACAGCGCAGCGCAGCCGGGTGTGCGCACTAGCTGGGGCGCAACGTTCCAGGTTTACACGCAAAACAATGTGTTGGCCACTCAGCGCTTGCTGGAAGCTTGCCGCACCGTGACGGTGCGGCGCTTTGTCTATGCGTCATCTTCATCCATCTACGGCGATGCCGAAACCCTTCCTACGCCCGAGGATGTGCTGCCGCAGCCGATTTCTCCCTATGGCGTGACCAAGTTGGCTGGCGAGCATCTTTGCTGGCTGTACTGGCGCACGGCCGGCGTGCCGACGGTGAGCCTGCGTTATTTCACGGTGTACGGACCGCGACAGCGACCAGACATGGCTTTTCACCGCTTCATTCGTGCGCTGTTGGCCGGCAAGACCATTACTGTCTACGGCGACGGCGAGCAGACGCGCGATTTCACCTTTGTGGCCGATGTCGTCGCAGCTAACTTACTGGCAGTTCAACAGCCGGTGGTCGGCCAAGTCTTCAACATCGGCGGCGGCAGTCAGGCGTCGGTCAACCAGGTGCTTGATCTGCTGGCTCATCTGGCTGATCGGCCGGCGCACGTGCGCCGGGAGGCCCGACAACTCGGCGATGCACGTCACACGGCCGGTGACACCAGCAAGGCTCGTCTCCTGCTCGGTTGGCAGCCTGCGGTCGCCCTTGCCGATGGATTGGCGGCACAGCTAGCTTGGCAACAAGGGCAATTGTAGAGATAATAGGCTACCGCGTAGCGACGCCTGGGCTTACCTCAGGCGACTACTCTCAGCTCTTCTTCAGATATTCGGACAGTCAAAGGACCCGTCATGGAATTGCGACAATATGTGACCCTGCTGCGCAAATGGCTGCGCCTCATCTTTGCGTGCACGGTGATCGCCGGTGTAACCGCCTACGTCATCAGCCGCCAACAGACGCCGATCTACCAGGCCACCGCCACCGTGCTCATCAACCAGGCGCGCTCTCCGGTGCGCGGTACCGAGTACGCCGACATCCTGACCAGCGAACGCGTGGCGCGCACTTATGCCGAGTTATTGCAGGACTGGCCAACCCTGGAGAAAGCCGCCGATCAGCTGGGATTCGGCGGTGACTTCCGCACGTTGCAAAAGCAATACCAGATTGAGATCACCGTCAACCCGATTCGCGACACGCAGCTGGTCGATCTACAGGTCCAATCCAACAGCCCCGAAGTAGCAGCGCGTTTAGCCAACGTCATGCCGGAGGTGTTCAAGAGCCTCAATCAAGAGCGCCAACGCGAGCGCTACGAGGTGACCCGCCGAGAACTGCAGGCAGAGCTGCAGTCTGTCGAGAGTGATATGACGGCGACGCAAGAAGCGATAAGCAGCCTGGCCAACGCCCAGACGCCCGAGGAACAGGCCGAGCTGAACAGGCTGCAAAGCGCGCTCAAGCGCTACGAAGCCGCTTACAGCTCATTGCTCAACAGCCTGGCCGAGCTGCGCTTATCCGAAGCCCAGACCCTTGACAACATCGTTTTGGCCACGCCGGCCCTGACGCCGATCAACCCCATTCGCCCCCGTCCGTTGTTCAACGCCCTGCTGGCAGCCATCGTGGGAGCCATGCTGGCGATCGGAGCGGCATTCCTTATCGAATACCTCGACGACACGATTAAGAGCCCTGACGACGTGCGCGACGTCACTAACTTGCCGACCCTGGCGGCCGTTGTTGCGTTGGATGGCGACTCGCCGCAGAAGCGCCTGGTGGCGGTGACTGCCCCGCGCTCACCCGCTGCGGAAGCCTACCGCGTGTTGCGGACGAACTTGCAGTTCTCGTCGCTAGACAAACCGTTGCGCACACTGATGGTCACCAGTCCCGGCCCCGGCGAGGGCAAAAGCACCACGATCGCCAACCTGGCCATGGTCCTGGCCCAAGCCGGCAATCGCGTCCTGCTGTTGGATGCCGACCTGCGGCGGCCAAACCTTCACAAGCTCTTCCAACTGCCCAATAGCATCGGATTGACCAATGCCCTGCTGCAGCACGGCGACCACCTGGACGATTTCATTCAGGACGCTGGCCACAACAACCTGTACGTGCTCACCACCGGTCCCATTCCACCCAACCCGGCTGAGTTGCTAGGATCCGAACGCATGCGGGAGATGCTCCACATCCTGCGGGAGCGTTACGATATCCTTCTGATCGACAGCCCCCCTGTGCTGGCCGTGGCCGACGCAGCCATACTTTCCAGCCAGGTCGATGGCCTCATTCTCGTTGCCAGCGCTGGCGAGACCCGCTTCGACATGCTAATCCGCGCCATTGAACGACTGGACAGCGTTGGCACTCGTCCTTTGGGCATTGTGCTGAACAAACTGACGGAACGCAAGAGCGGCCAGTACTACTACTATTACTACTACTACGCCAGCCGCTACAACGAAGGCGACGAGCAGGATGGCCCCAGCGATAAGGGGTCTGGCGCCGGCAGACTGCGACGCGCACGGTCGCCTAAGGCCACCAGCCAGGCCACCTGAGCGAGCCACGACTGCATCTGTCGACCCTGACACAACAGGCGCGCCTTGACGTGACTCGACTCCCGCGCAGGCGCGCTTGTTGTTTTGCCCCCTCTGCGCCGGGCTATCGACCATGTGCTGCCGTAGTACCTCTTTCTCCATCCTCTCTATCCCTACATACTGAAGGTATCCTGGGTCATGCTGCGCGCCATCGGTTGTACGCTGGAACGTCTGCGCCCCCTGTGGGCGGGCCTGGCGTTGCTACCGTTCGTGTGGTCAGACGGCCGGTACTGGCCGGTGGGGCTGGCCGTGCTGTTGGTCTTGTGGATCTGGGCTGGCTGGGCCAGCGGCATCTGGCTGCGGCGCACGCCCTTGGCGTGGCCCTGGCTGATCTGGCTGGCGATGGCGCCCATCACGCTGTGGGCCACCGCTGCACCCCAGTTGACGCGCACAGCTCTCGCCTTGTTTGCTGCGCAAGTGGTGGCTTTTTGGACGTTGGTGACGTGGACGCGGTCAGCCAGCCGAGCCCGCTGGGCGTGGGCCGGGTTGGCTGTGGCCGGCGTCACTTTGGCCGGCCTGGCTGTGCTCTGGTTGCGGGGGAGCACCCTACCCTTTGCTGTCCCGGCAGTACTGCGCGGCGCCAGTGAAAGCCGTGCCATGTCTCTGCGCATGGCCGTGAACGAGAACGTGCTGGCGGGCATCCTGGTGGCCTTGTGGCCGCTCACGCTTGCCTGGGCCGCGGCGCCATGGCCACGCCGCCGTTGGTTACTGCGCCTCCTGGGCGCAGGGGCGGCGGTAGGAGTGCTGGCCGTGCTAGCGCTAACCCAGTCGCGCGGGGCCTGGATTGCTGCCGCCGGCGCCTTATTCGTCCTGCTTGTGCTGCGGTGGCGTTGGCTATGGCTGCTGGCGCCACTGGTCGTCTTGGCGCTGGCCGTGCTCGTGTGGCAAGGTCGGCTCGACACGATGCTGACATCGACTACCTCCGCTGATGCGCTGAGCGGGTTGGATGGCCGGTTGGAAGTGTGGTCGCGCGCACTCTATGCCATTCAGGACTTTGCTTTCACCGGCATCGGGATGGGCACATTCCAAAGCGTCATCCCCTTGCTCTACCCTTACTTTCTGTTTGGGCCCGACACGACCATTCCCCACGCGCACAACCTCTGGCTGCAAGTGGCGGTTGACTTGGGTTTACCAGGGTTGATCGCTTTCGTCAGCATGAGCTTGATCACCGTGGCGCTGGCCGATCGCTCCCTGCGCTCCCTGTCCCACTCGGCTGCATCGGAGCTAATCTGGCTGCAGCGCGGCGCAGTAGCCGGGCTGTGCGCGGCGCTGATCCACGGCCTGCTCGACGCCGTGACTTGGAACACGCGGCCAGCCTTCCTGGTTTGGGCCTTGTGGGGCACTGCAGTGGCTGTAGCCCTGCTGGCGGCGGAGCACGAAGCCGGTACAGCAGCGCACCACCCTGCCTAAGTGCTCTCATCTCTAACACAACTCCAACACACCGCCGACGCTGCTCTAACACTCTCCTGCTAAAGTGGGGAAGAAATTTGGGCTATTAGTGCAAAAAGGAGAGGTAAGCAATGAGCAAGATTGTTGGTATTGACTTAGGAACAACGAACTCGGTGGTAGCTGTCATGGAGGGCGGCGACCCCGTGGTGATCCCGAACGCCGAGGGCGGGCGCACGACCCCGTCCGTGGTGGCGTTCACCAAGAACGGCGAGCGCTTGGTCGGCCAGACGGCGCGACGGCAGGCGGTTGTCAACCCGGAAAACACCATTTTCAGCATCAAGCGCTTCATGGGCCGCCACTTTCACGAGGTGAGCGAGGAGCGCCAGCGTGTGCCGTTCAGCGTGGTCGAAGGGCCCTCTGGCGACGCGCGTGTGCGCATCCCGGTGAAGAACAAGACCTACACGCCCCAGGAGATCAGCGCCATGATCCTGGGTAAGCTGAAGGCCGACGCCGAGGCCTATCTCGGTGAACCGGTCACACAGGCTGTGATCACAGTACCTGCGTATTTCAACGACAGCCAGCGCCAGGCCACCAAGGACGCCGGCAAGATCGCCGGCCTCGAGGTGCTGCGCATCATCAACGAGCCTACGGCGGCAGCGCTAGCCTACGGACTGGACAAGAAGAACAACGAGACGATCCTGGTCTTCGACCTGGGTGGCGGCACCTTCGACGTCTCGGTGCTGGAGGTGGGCGACGGCGTGATCGAGGTCAAGGCCACGGCCGGCGACACCCACCTGGGCGGCGACGACTACGACCAGGTGATCATGGATTGGATCGCTGAGGAGTTCAAGCGGCAGGAAGGCATCGATCTGCGCAACGACCGGCAGGCTCTGCAGCGGCTCAAGGAGGCAGCCGAGAAGGCCAAGATTGAGCTGTCCAGCATCTTGGAGACTGAGATCAACCTGCCCTTTATCACGGCCGACGCCAGCGGGCCTAAGCATTTGCAGATGCGGCTGACCCGCAGCAAGTTCGAGCAGATCAGCGCGCATCTGACTCAGCGGCTGCGCGGGCCGTTCGAGGCCGCGCTGCGCGACGCCCGGCTCTCGGCCAGCCAGATCGACGAGGTGGTGTTGGTCGGCGGCGCCACACGCATGCCGATGGTGCAGGAGCTGGTGCGTCAGCTCAGCGGCGGCAAGGAGCCGCACAAGGGCGTTAACCCGGATGAGGTGGTGGCGGTCGGCGCGGCGCTGCAGGCCGGCGTGCTCGGCGGTGAAGTGAGAGATGTGCTGCTGCTAGACGTGACGCCGTTGACCCTGGGTGTGGAGACCCTGGGTGGCGTGATGACGCCGTTGATCGAGCGCAATACGACGGTGCCCGTGCGCAAGAGCCAGATCTTCAGCACGGCCGAAGACAACCAAACGGCGGTGACGATCCATGTGCTGCAAGGCGAGCGACCGATGGCCGCCGACAACGTGAGCCTGGGCCAGTTCAACCTGGAGGGTATTCCGCCGGCCCCGCGCGGCCTGCCGCAGATCGAGGTGACCTTCGACATCGACGCCAACGGCATTCTGCATGTCAGCGCCCAGGATAAGGCCACCGGCAAGCAGCAGAGCGTGACCATCACCGCTTCGACCAACTTGAGCAAGGCCGAGGTGGAGCGCATGGTGCGCGAGGCCGAGATCAACAAGGCGGCCGACGAGCGGCGCAAGAAGTTGATCGAGGCTCGCAACGAAGGCGATGCACTGGCCCACACCGTGGAGCGCACGCTGCGTGATCTAGACGGCAAGATCAGCCAGGCCGATCGCCAGGCGCTCGAGCAGTTGATCAACGACCTGCGCCAGACGCTCAAGGGTGAGGATGTGACCGCCATTCGCAGCGCCATGGAGCGCGTGCAGCAGGCCAGCTACCGCGTCAGCACGCAGGCCTACGGCAGCGCTTCTACGGGTGGCGCAGGCTACGGCAACGGCTATCACGCCGGCAATGGCCACGCGCGCGGCAGCGGCACGCCCGACACGGACGATGTGGTCGAGGGTGAGTTCAGGGCCGTGTAGCACGGCAAGCCGCCTCAGCGTAACAACGGACTAACTGTTCAACCATAGGTGCCGGGCACGTGCGTCTGCCTTTGCTATGGTGTTTGCAGAGCCGACTTAAGCAGCCAACCGGGCGCTAGCCCCTCCGGGTCGGTCTCCAATGCCCGGCACCTGAAGAGTTACCCAAAACAAGCCTACAAGGGCTGCGGCCCCGTTAGGTTCCGCCACGGAACCTGCGGGCCGCAGCCCTTTTTTCGTGGACAACGTCGGGAGTGCTGTGTTATAATGGCGGCGCTTGTTCTCTGCACAAGCGCCACAGGTGCTGGGCGCTTGGATTCTCGTTTGCAAACGTGTCTGCAAAACCAACTCAGGCGCCAATTGCCCATGGTTTCCAATGCTAGGCGCCTGAGCAGTTGCCATTTTGCACCCTGAAGGGAGCCGGACTATGGAAGTCCTCGACTCACACCTCGACCCGCAGGACCCCCAATTTCAAGCCAATGTAGCCCACAATCGTCGACTAGCCGAGGAGCTGCGCAGCCGGCTGGCGCTGGTGCGCAAGGGTGGCGGCGAGTTGGCCCAGCAACGCCACGCCGAGCAGGGCAAGCTTTTCGTCCGCGAGCGCATCGACCGGCTGCTGGACCCCGGCTCCCCCTTCCTGGAGCTGTCGCCCCTGGCCGCGTGGGAGCTGTATGACGGTGACGCGCCCTGCGCCGGCATCGTCACCGGCATCGGCTCCGTCGCCGGTCATGAGTGCCTGATCGTGGCCAACGACGCCACGGTCAAGGGGGGCACGTACTATCCCATGACCGTCAAGAAGCACCTGCGCGCCCAGCAGGTGGCGCTGGAGAACCGCCTGCCCTGCATCTACCTGGTGGACTCGGGCGGCGCGTTCTTGCCTATGCAGGACGAGGTCTTCCCTGACGTGGACGACTTCGGTCGCATCTTCTACAACCAGGCCACCATGAGCGCGGCCGGCATTCCGCAGATTGCAGCGGTGATGGGCTCCTGCACGGCGGGCGGTGCCTACGTGCCGGCCATGAGCGATGAGACGGTGATCGTCAAGGGCACGGGCACCATCTTCCTGGGCGGGCCGCCGCTGGTGAAGGCCGCAACGGGTGAGGAGGTGACGGCCGAGGAGCTGGGCGGCGCGGACGTACACACCCGCATCTCCGGCGTGGCCGACCACCTGGCGCTGGACGATGAGCACGCGCTGGAGATCGTGCGCAGCATTGTGGCCACGCTGAACACGCGCAAGCAGGTGGATCTGGACATCGCGCCGCCGGAGGACCCGTTGTACGACCCGGCCGAGCTGTACGGCGTCATCCCGCGCACCTTTCGCGAGGTCTACGACGTGCGCGAGGTGATCGCGCGGCTGGTGGACGGCAGCCGCCTCCGCGAGTTCAAGGCGCTCTACGGCACGACGCTGGTGTGCGGTTTCGCACGCATCTGGGGCTATCCGGTGGGGATCGTGGCCAACAACGGCATCCTGTTCAGCGAGTCGGCCCTGAAGGGCGCGCACTTCGTGGAACTGTGCACGGCCCGGCGCATCCCGTTGCTCTTCTTGCAGAACATCACCGGCTTCATGGTGGGCAAGCAGTACGAGCAAGGCGGCATCGCCAAGGACGGCGCCAAAATGGTGCACGCCGTGGCCAATGCCCAGGTGCCCAAGCTGACGGTGATCATCGGCGGTTCTTTCGGGGCAGGCAACTACGGCATGTGCGGCCGCGCCTACGGGCCCAGGTTCCTGTGGATGTGGCCCAACAGCCGCATCAGCGTCATGGGAGGCGAGCAGGCCGCCAACGTGCTGCTCACGGTCAAGCAGGAGCAACTGGCCCGCCGCGGTCAGCCACTAATGACCCCCGAGGAACAGGAGGCGTTCAAGCGCCCCACGCTGGAGAAATACGAACGGGAGGGCAGCCCCTACTATTCCACGGCGCGCCTGTGGGACGACGGTATTCTCGACCCACCCGAGACGCGGCAGGTGCTGGGGCTGGCGCTGTCGGCCTGCCTGAATGCGCCGGTGAACGAGACGCGGTACGGGGTGTTCAGGATGTAGCGGCGGTAGAACTGACGGTGTTGGCCCAGGCTGAGGTCAGTTTCGACGCGTTGGGCAAGCGGCTGCGGCAGATCAGCACCGTCGGTCCTGGACAAGCAGTAAGGAACAGCCCAAGAGCGCAGTGCCAAAACCTATTCGACACCAGCCGAGTACCTGGCCTTCGGCCGGCAGAGCGACGTCAAGCACGAGTATTTCCGGGGCGAGATCTGCGCGATGGCCTGCGCCACCCGCCAGCATAGCAGGATATCGGGTAACGTGGCGGCCTCGCTGGCTGGTCAGCTCAAAGGCAGGCGTTGAGCTCGGCCACGCCGCGCGCCATGTCATACGTCCAGACGGTGTAGAGGGCGCCGCCGCCGCAGCGCGCCGGCCACAATGACAAGGCCGAGCACGCTGACAACGCTAAGAGACAAACCCACGCGCCAGGGCAGAGGGGCAAAGCGCAGACGCACCTGATACGCGCCGGCGCGGGTCAAGGGCACAGCTTGGAAGGCCGTGTTGGCGCGAACGACGGCGTCAGGTAGGTCGCTCCACCGGCCATCGGCGCCGATCTGGACCTGCCAACCGGGATACCAGGCCTCGCTCAGCACGAGATAGCCTGGCGCGGCCGCCGTCACCTCCAACACCAGTTGCGTGGGCGTGCGCTTAAGCCAGGTGACGTGTTCGTCGGCGCCAGGGCTGGGCGCGCCCGTCGGCGGCATCCATAGCGCGCCCTGGCCGGTGTCTTCCACCACAACCTGGCGGCCAGGATCGAAGCCTGTGGCGTGCACGGCGTCCCACGCCGCCTCGGGCGTGTCCACCGCCAGTACCTCGTGGATGATCTGGCCGCGCGGCAAGGCGGCGCGGTTGCGATAGACGTTCAGGTCAGGGTCGCCGTCGAAGGCCAGCTCGAACTTCTCCCAGTCCAGCACGACATCCTTGCGCGCGATGACGTACTTGGCGTTGAGGAAGTCGTAGAGCCGGCTGGAGCGGCTGCCCATGCCCTCCCAATAGCGCTCGTAGGCGGCGAGGATCGAGGGGTTGACCACGCCCCACACGTCATCAAAGCCGTAAAGCAGCCCCGTGTTGGGCTGCCAGAGCTGATCGATGTCGGTGCGGGCATCGATGCGGAAGGGCTCGTTCTCTTGCGCCAAGAAGGCTGCGATCGCCGGCTGGTCGAAGGTGCGCGCGGGGTCTTGGCCGCCCAGGTCGTTGTAGGCGCCGGTGCTGGCGAGGTCCAGAAAGACCAGGCTAATGGCCAGCACAGCCAGCGTGCCCGGCTGCGCCCAGCCGTTGCGGCGCGCCGCAACCAACGCCCAGCTCGCCAGCAGAAAGCCTACGAACAGCATGACGGCAATGGCGGCCACGGCCACCCGCAGGTAGACCGTGGGGTCCTTGTCTTGGGCCAAGAGCAGCGCAGCAAAGGTCAACGGTACGACAATAGCCACAACGGCCTTGGCCAGCCAGCCTAGGCCATCGGCCAGTCGGGTAACAGCTTTCCAGGCGGCGCCGTCGCTGAGCGAGCTGAGCAGCACGTGCAAGCCCACGCCGGCCAGCGCAGCCAGGCCGAAGTCCACCAGCAGGGCAAAGCGCGCCGGCGCGCGCAACAGATCAAAGCCGGGCAGCAGTGTCAACCAGCCGTGCACGATGCTGTAGATGCCCAAGGAGAGGAGAAAAGCCACTCCGCTCAACCCGGTCAGCGCCCACATGTGGCGCTCTCGCCGCGCCAGGAGCGCCAGCGCGGCCAGCGCGAGCGGCAGAATGCCCAGATAGCCCACTTCCACGCGCGGCCAAAGGCCCCAGTGTAGCTGCGGCCCGCGGCCGAAGAAGCCGGGGACGACAAAGCCGATCCACTGCGCCGGCGACAGGGAATAGCCGACGGTCTCCTGATAGCTCCAGTTGGCGCGCGTGGTGTACTGCGTCAACTGCAGCGCGGGCAAGAGCACCGGCGCGGCGATCAAGAAAGCGACAGCGGCCAGGACGGCCAGCCTGGCGAGATAGCGCACGACTCTCTCTCGACCTCCCCCTGCTCGGGAGTAGGGCGCGCTCGCTCCACCCAACACCCAGAACGCGCCGTAGATCGCAGCGGCCATGCCGATGAACAACGTGGCCTGGATGTGTCCGGCGAGGGTGCCGATACCGAGCAACAGCCCAGCCAGCGCAGCCCAGGCCAGGGAACGGTGAACGGTGATCGGTGATCGGTGAACGGTGATCGGTGAACGCTCTTCGTCGTTCTCTGCACCCTCGCCTTGTCTACTTGCCTCCTTGTCCACTTGTCTACCCGCTCCCTTATCTACTTGTCTATCCTCCCCCTTCTTTCCCTCCTTTCCCTCTTTTCCTTCCTTTCCCTCTTCCAACGCCCGCATGTAGCACGCCATCACCCATGGCAGCCAGCTGGCCACGGCGATGAAGTTCAGGTTGCCGAAGTGCACCCAGAACGGGTCAGAGAAGGCGAAGGCGATCCCAGCCAGCAGGCTGGCCGGCCGGCTCACCTGCTCCTGCCGCTCCGCCCCCCAGCGCAGGCTGCGCAAGAAGACGTACATGCCTAGCCCGGCCCACCAGAAGTGCAGGATGCTGAGCGTCTGCATGGCCTTGGTGCTGAAATCGGGCAGGAGGAAGAACAGCAGCAGGTTGACCGGGTAGAGGAAGCCGGCCTGGATGTCGGCGACGTGTGGCGCGCCGCCGTAGAGGTGCGTGTTCCAGAGAGGTAGCTGGCCGTTGCGCAGACTCTCCGCCGCAAAGCGATACGTTGGCCAGAGGAAGGAGATCAGGTCGCCGCCGTCGGCCGGCATCCAGGCGTCGCCGAGGAGAATGCGCCAGAAGTAGCCGAGGCAGGCCAGCGCCAACAGCCCGGCCGCCAGCACATCCTGGCGCCAGTCCGGCCGGCCGCGGCGGTGCAGCCAGTGAGCGAGCAGGCCAGAACCGATAAAGAGCACAGAGACGCTAACAAGCAGGAGCAGCATTTCATCCACCCAATCGCGCCAGTTCCACCTGCAAAATCCGCCGCATGATCGCGATGCTGGCAGCGTAGGTGGCGTCGACGCCGAAGTAGCTCAAGCTCTTGCTGAGCAGGCTCTGCCGCCGGCTGTAGGGCGTGTCCGAGGCGTAGTGCAGCACGCCGATGTCGTAGGGCGCGTTGATGAACAGGTTGACGATCTCGTTAATCGGGTAGCGCTGCGGGTAAATGTCCTCGTAGATACCGCTCAGGTACGGCCCGGCCTCCATCTCGATGTCGGTGTAGCCCTCTTTGTAGAAGACGGCCATGAACTGGCGGTTCTGCAGGAAGGTGCCGCGCACAGTGACGCCTTTCTGGTTGTCAAAGACCGTGCTGTATTGCAGATACGGCGCCACGTCTGCCGCCTCGAAGCAGTTCTTGAACAAAAAGGTGTTCTTGGAATGCTCGTCGTAGATCACGTTGGGGATCATCACGTCGCCCACGCGGCCGTTGAGCGTGGCGGCCTTGCCCATGATGTACACCCCCAGCAGGTCGGGCACGGCGGCGGAGATCTGCGAGAAGAGGTGGTAAGCCGCCATGCCCAGCGGGTAATCGACGTTGACCAACAAGTCTTGGCTGCGGCGCAGCTTTTCCAAGCCCGGCATGCGCAGACGCGGGTCGAAAAGGGCTGGGTCCAGCCGCCCCAGCTCGATGACTTGCGCGCCCACGTCCAGGTAGTGGGGGTTGTCGATGCGGTGGATTCCTAGGGCCGCCTCGTGGGCCAGCCACTCCTGCTGGCGCGCAGGGTCGGCCTGCAGAAAGTTGCGCTGGACGTAGTACAGCAGGTTTTCTTGCGCCGCCGCGTTGCCTTCATCTGCCAGCCGCTGCCACTCATCCCACAAACCCTCCGGATTGTGCTGATACAGAAAAGTGAGCAGGGCATCACGGTGCAGCCGCGCAAAGCCGCTGAGCAGGTTTGGGATGGCGTGGGGATTGCTGGAGACGAAGTAGATCGAGCGATCATAGAGCGGCCCCAGGTTGGCCTGCTCGGCCACGCTGCTCCACCAGGCCTGTACCGCCTGGCGATAGTCGGCCACCGAGCCCGCCAACAGGTTCAGGCTCAGATCGCTGGGGTGCTCGGCCAGGTGGCGGAAGCTATCGCTCAAGTCTTTGCGCCAGGCCTGGCACAACCGCTGGAATGGCTCCACTTCCAAGCCGAGTGCGGCGCGGATCGCCTCCAGGTCTTGCGCTGCCAGCTCGACCGGCCCAGCCAACCTCCGCAGCCGTGCAGCAGCATCTGATGTGCTGAAGCGATAGTGCAGCTTGTTCCACTCGATCTGATAGGCTGTCAAGATGGGGATCAGGTCGTCGATGTCGCTGACGCTGGAGATGTAACAGGCCAGCCGATCCTGGCCGTCGAAGAACATCTTGCGCCGCCGCGCCGCAGCATAGACCCGCTGCCAGCGGCTGATGTCCACGCGGCCGCGGCGCAGGAACACCTCGTCCGACTGCCCCAGTAGCACGAGCTTGACCTGCGGCATGCAGGACGGCAGTCGCGCCGCAGCATAGGTGAACGCCGAGATGTCGGGCTCTGGGTCGTCGGCGTTGGGGTGCAAGCTGGCGCGCATGCCGGCGTGCGTTTCCTCCAGCGAACGCACCCGGATGGCTTGCGTGCTGCGCAACAGTGAGTAGTAGGTGCGAATGTAGAGGTCGACTTCTTCGTTGATCGTCTCTGGAACTGTGCGTAGCATGGGCGGGAAGCAGACTTAAAAAAAAGGGGAACTGGTAGATTGGTAGATTGGTGGTTAGTCGCCAGGCACGGGTAATGGGCTAAAGCAGAGTATAGTCTACGCCGCGCTTATGGTCAAACCACGGCGGCTTTTTGTGCGGACGCGGCGGGTGCTTGGCTGCATGGTTGCGGCTGTGGTATACTCTCGCCATGACTGACGTGTTCATTCACCCCCAAAGATCGCCTCTGTTGACTCCCAAACGAGCGCTGGTCGTGGCAATGGTCCTGCTGGCGCTGCTGGCTGTGCTGCTGATCCTGTCGCCGGCCGAGGCCCAACTGGGTAACCTGATTAAGGTCATCTATCTGCACGGCGCGCTGGCCCGGGTCGGGCTGTACGCGCTGATGCTGGCCGCCTTGCCCGCGCTGGTCTACCTGATCCAACCGCGGCCGGCGCTGATGCGCTGGTCCAACGCGGTTCAAGTCGCAGGTATGATCGTTTTTGTGGTTCATTTTGCGCTCAGCGTCATCCCCACCCACGAAACCTGGGGTGTCTGGATCGCCTTCGACGAGCCGCGCACGCGCATGAGCTTGCAGATCATCGGTGTGGGCTTGCTGATCATCCTTGTGCGTCGTCTGATTGACGATGACCGGCTGCATGCCCTGGCCAACTTCGCCCTCGGCGCGGCCGTGCTGCTGCTCAACCTGCGCACCGGCGTCCTGCGCCATCCCCTCAACCCCATCGGCGAGTCCACGTCGTCGGCCATTCAGCTCTATTACGCCGGCATCCTGCTGGCCTGCGCCGCGCTGACGGGTCTCTTGGCGTGGTGGCTTGCACAAGACAAGCAAGCGACTCCGCCTGTTATCTGACAACCTTTGGAGGAGGGAGCTATGCATTTTAGCCGCATCAAATTGCGCAACTGGAAGAACTTCAAGAACGTCGAGGCTCCCTTACAACTTCGGGTATTTATCATCGGCCCCAACGCCTCGGGGAAGTCCAATTTGCTGGATGCTTTTCGCTTTTTGCGCGATGTGGCCTTGGATGGTTTGGAAAAGGCTATCGATGGACGCGGCGGCGTTTCGACAGTTCGCTGTCTGTCGGCCACGCGCCACAGCGACATCTTGATCGAAGTCGACGTGGCGGATCCAGGAATCGCTGATTGGAAATACCGACTGGTATTCAACCAGGACCAACAGCGGCGTGCCACGGTTAAGAGCGAAACAGTATGGAGGAACAGCATCAAAATCCTTGATCGGCCTGATCAGCAGGATCAGCGCGATCCAGTTCGTTTGACCCAAACAGCATTGCAGCAGATTTCCGCCAACCAGGACTTTCGGGAACTGGCTGACTTCTTCAAGTCGATTTCCTACCAGCACCTGCTGCCGCAGGTCGTACGTGATCCGCGCGGGTTTTCGCCTCTGCCAGTGTCGAATGATCCTTACGGCCGCGACCTGCTGCTGCGATTATGGCAAACACCTGTCAAGACGCGCGATGCTCGTCTACGCAAGATTTCTCAAGCGCTTCGGATTGCTGTGCCGCAACTCACAGAGTTGAGAGCGGTCATGGATGACGCAGGCGTGCCTCACTTGGAAGGCGGTTACTCCCATTGGCGCCCCCACGCAGCCAGACAAAACGAGAGCCAATTCTCAGATGGCACACTCAGACTACTGGGGCTGCTTTGGACAGCTTTCGATGGATCAGGTCCCCTGTTGCTAGAGGAGCCAGAGATCTCGCTACATCCGGAGATTGTGCGTCGCCTACCGGCAGTGCTCCACCGCATGAACCGTCAACTCAAGGCACCCCGACAGATGATCATCTCGACCCATTCCGAAGACTTGCTGTCAGATCCGAGCATCGGCAGCGAGGAAGTTCTGCGTCTGGAACCAAGCTCCGATGGCACGGTGTTTGCACCAGTCGATGAGGCAGACCGCCAGGCATTACGAGCTGGGCTAACGGTGGCCGATGTGCTGATGCCCAAGGCGGCTCCCCAGAACGTCGAACAGCTTGCCCTTGAGTTCGGCTGATGGTTATCGATATTCTGGTCGAAGGACCGCTGGACGAAGCTGTTGCACGGCGCTTGATCCACCACACGGGCCATCAAGCGGGTACAACGTTCGGCAAGCAAGGCGTGTCGTATCTCCGTCAGAAAGTGGCCGGGTTCAATGTTCGAGCCAGCTACGGCAATCCCATGCTGATGCTGGTGGACTTCATGGATACCGGCCTCGATTGCCCACCGGCGGTGCTACCGGCCTGGTTGCCCAATCGGAGTTCAAAACTCCTGCTACGCGTGGTCGTCAACGAGATCGAAAGCTGGCTGTTAGCCGACCACCTAGGAATCGGGAGTCTTCTTGGCATCTCAGGCGCAGTTGTGCCTGATGACCCGGAGCGCCTGGCCGATCCCAAGCAGACCCTTGTCAATCTCGCCCGGCGCAGCCGCCGTAAGGCTGCACAAGCACTTGTTCCCCAGCAAGGGATTTCGGCTGTCGTGGGGCCAGGTTATGTCAGCGAGATGCAAGCCTTCGTAGCACAACGCTGGAACATTGAAGCTGCCAGACGACGCGCCGCCAGCCTAGATCGCTGCCTATTACGGTTAGCGGAACTGCATCCAAAGATCACTCACCCAACATTGCAATGAAAATCGTAACTGTGGCCGAGATGGTGCGCATCGAGCGGGCGTCCGATGCGGCCGGACATTCTTACGACGCCATGATGGAGCTGGCCGGTCGGGCTGTGGCCGCTGCCGTGCTGCGCCACATGCACCCGTGGGACAGCGAGGGCGGCGTGCTGGTGTTGGCCGGGCCGGGCAACAACGGCGGCGATGGCCTCGTTGCGGCGCGCTATCTGCATCAGTGGGATCCCAAGCGGTCAGTGACGGTCTACTGCTGGAAGCGCAACGCCGAGGGCGACGCCAACTACGACGCGCTGCGCCGGCTGCGGATTCCCATCGTTCACGCCGAGCAAGACCCCGAGCTGGCCCAGCTGCAAGAGCTGCTGCTGGACGCCGACGTGGTGATCGACGCGTTGCTGGGCACCGGCGTCTCCCGGCCCATCAGCGGGGCGCTGGCCGAGCTGCTAGCAGCCGTGCGACACGGGCTGGCCGACCGTGTCGCGCAGCAGGAAGCAGCGCTCGATGAACTGGACGCGGCGGAGGCCGAACCGATTAACTCGCACAGCGCAGCCTTGGCGTTGCAGCCTGTGGCGGATTTCGACTTTCTTCATCTGCCGCTGTATACCGAACGAGCGTTGCCGCAGGTGGTGGCCGTGGACTGCCCCAGCGGGCTGAACTGCGATACGGGTTGGCTAGACCCGGCTGCGCTGCGCGCTGACCTGACCGTGACCTTTGCCAACCCCAAGGTGGGGCATTTTGTTGGCGACGGGCCGGCAGCCTGCGGCCGGCTAGAGGTGGCTGACATCGGCACCGACCCCGCCCTGGCCGAAGACGTTGTGGTGCAACTGGCCACACCGGCATGGGCGAAGACCTTGCTGCCGCCGCGGCCGCTCGACGCGCACAAGGGCACTTTTGGCAAGGCCATGATCGTGGCCGGCTCGGCCAACTACACCGGCGCGGCGCATCTGGCTGCGGCCGCGGCCTACCGCGTGGGCGCAGGACTGGTCACGCTGGGCGTGGCCGGCTCGTTGCACCCGATTCTAGCCGCCGGGCTGGTGGAGTCCACGTGGCTGCTCCTGCCCGAGACGATGGGCGTGCTCAGCCCGGACGCCGTCAAGGTCTTGCTGGAAAACGCAGCCGGCTATGCTGCGCTGTTGGTGGGCCCCGGCCTGACCCAAGAAAAGGAGGCCGTGCAGTTTGTTCATCGGCTGTTAGGAGTCGGCAGCGAGCGCAAGAAAGGGGCCGGTTTTCTGAGCGGCGTTGCGGCGCAGCCTGCGGCCGCCCCCGTTGCTGAACAGGGTCACCGCGAACAAGGCTTTGGCATCATGAGCAGCAACCGCGGCGCCTCGCTGGCCCCGACCACCCTGGCCGAGCTGCGCCTGCCGCTGGTGATCGACGCCGACGCGCTCAACGCGTTGGCGCAGGTGGAGCGCTGGCACGAACAAGCAACGGCCGGCAGCATCCTCACGCCCCACCCGGGCGAGATGGCGCGGCTGTGCGGCTGCTCCACGGCCGAGGTGCGCCGCGACCGGCTGGGCTTGGCTCGGCGCAAGGCGGCCGAATGGCGCCAGATCGTGCTGCTCAAGGGCGCCTACACCGTGATCGCCGCGCCCGACGGGCAGGCGGTGGTGCTGCCCTTCGCCAACCCGGCCCTGGCCACGGCCGGCAGCGGCGATGTGCTGGCCGGCGCTATCGTCGGCGTGTTGGCGCAGGGCGTTGCGCCGTTCGAGGCCGCAGTGCTCGGCGGCTATCTGCACGGCTTGGCTGGCGAGCTGGCCCGCCGCGACCTCGGTGAGGCCGGCGTCACAGCCGGCGATTTGCTCAGCCGCCTGCCGCAGGCTATCCGCCAGCTCCGGGCGGCTTGAAGGTCTGGCCGAGCCTGCTAGACAGCCTATGTCCTTTTCACCGTCCTATGGCGAGCGCATGTTGACCGCCCTGCGCGTGATGTGTCTGGCCATCGTTGGCCTGCATTTGGTAGCGCCGCTGTTGTCTGAGGCTGACGCTTGGGGCCTTTGGTCGTTCACCTATCTCCCTCCGCTGTGGCGCTGGTTGCTGGCCATTGCGACTGCCTTGACCTGCGCTCGCCCGCTTGCCTCCCGCATGTTGCGTCGGCTGCGCCGACGCGCCGACCGCTTCCGCATTCCGCCGCACGCTCGCCCTCGCTTCTTTGCTCTCCTTTCCCTGCTGTCCCTCATTCCCTTCTACCTCTTGCGCATCGTCCACACCCGCTGGGGCGACGCCTACATTCTGGTTAACGGCATCGCCTATCCCGATCCTGCCCTGCGCATCACAGCCACGTGGCAGGCGCCGCTCGATGTGTGGCTGCACGCACGGCTGTGGGCATTGGGCAACGCGGCCTTTGGCTGGGCCGACGCCTGGCCCGTGTATCGCATCCTCAGCCCACTGGCCGGCGCGGTGTACGTCTATGGTTTGCTGCGTCTGGCCGACAGCATCGGCCGCAACCGTACCGAGAAGGGGCTGATCGTCGGACTGATGGGCACGTTGGGCGTGATGCAGCTCTTCTTCGGCTATGCCGAGAACTACAGCCTGGCCGCTGCGGGTGTCCTGATCTTCCTCTGGCTGGCCCTGGAGACGCTTGCCGGACGACGGGCGTTGTGGCAGCCGGCGCTGGCTCTGGCCATCACCCACGGGCTGCACCCTTCGACGATCGTATTGGCGCCGGCGCTGTTGTACGTGGCGTGGGCGTGGGCACAAGACGAGAAAGGAAAAGGGGGGAGGGTGTGGTGGTTGGCGGTGGGGCAGGTGGCTTGGCCGATGGCGGTGGTGGCCGGCGGTGTAATCCTGTTGATGGAGCTCAGTGGGCATGGGCTGGCCACCTTGGTCACGACGGACCGGCCAGGCGGCGGCGATGCGCGGTGGTTCGTGCCGTTGACCGCGGTCACCACACGTTGGGAACGCTACACCATGTTCTCCTGGGCGCACCTGCTAGATTGGCTGAACATGCAGATGTTGACGGCGCCGGTGACGCTGGGCGGTTTGCTGATCGTTGGTGTGGCGCTGCTGGCGGAGTCCCGCTCCGTTAAGACAGAGCGTGTCGCAGCAGGCCGCGAAGGCCGCGCGTTAGCGTTTCTGGCGCTTTGCACAGGGCTCTACTGGTTGTTCACCTGGGTGTGGAACCCTGACTACGGCGGCCAGCGCGATTGGGATCTGTTCAGCCTGGCGGCCATCCCCAGCACGTTGTGGCTCGCCCGTTTGCTCCCCCGCGTTCTACCGGATCGCGGCCAGTTGGCCGAGGCTGGGCTGATGTTGACCGCGGTCAGCGCCATGCATACAATGGCCTGGATCTACCAGAACACGCTGCCGTGGGAATGGCCGTAGTGGTAGGAACTGAAAGGAGCTTGCAGGACTGCGCGTTCGGTGAAGGACTGTGTGGTCAAATCGAGTAGGCTACCAGATGGTCGCAACGTCATATTGCTGAATCTGCTCGTCAGCAGTCAAGATCGTCATACCTTCTTGCAGCGCCTGGCCGATCAACAAGCGGTCGAAGGGATCGCGATGAAGCCAGGGCAGCTCGACAATGGCCTGGCAGTGCGACTTCTCAATGGGCAACCAGCGAATGTCATTGGCTCGCATCTCACGCTCAAAGCTCTGTTGCCAGTCCTCAGCCAAAACCAGCTTACCGATATTTTGCTTGATACAGATCTCCCAATAGCTGGCTGCGCTCAGAAAGAGTTGGTTGCTAGTGTCGAGAAATGCGGCTCTGGCGCGCTGGCTGAGCTTCCGGTTGTTGATCACCCAGAGAAAGACTTGCGTGTCCAAGAGCAGCTTCACGGCATGTACTCTCCGAAATCCTCCGGTGGCGCGTTGAAGTCATCAGCCATGAACAGCACCACACCTTCGGCGCCGCCGACTCTGCGCTGCTGGCGCGCTTCAGGCACAACGACTAGCTTGACCAGGGGTTGTTTGCCCTTGGCAATGACGACTTCTTCGCCGGCCAAAGCCGCCTGGATCAGCCGAGAAAGATTGGTTTTTGCTTCGTGAATGGTTACTTGCATACCTTTATTCTAGCTAACGTGCTTAGCTAAGTCAACTTGTAACTGCTCAGGCGTGCCCCTAACCCAGGATTGGAAATCCCTGGCTGACAGTACGAAGGCCCCTTAGGGCCTGGCGGAGCGTGTTCCCAGCGGCTGTGGCCGCTCACCTGCACCTCGCCTGCGGCCCACCAGTCGCTGCGCTCCTTAAGGCTTCGTCGGCGCAGGCGAAGGTGTCGTGCTGTCAGACGGTGAACACTTGCACCTGCGATGCAAGTGCAGGTGTTCCATTCACCGGGCTGAGTAGTTACGTCAGCTTTCTACAGTTGCAAAGGCGCCTATGAACGATCTATCGGTTATCCAAACATTGCTCGCCGAAGCCGGCCTCGACGGCTGGTTGCTGTTCGACTTCCGCGGCATGAACCCCATCGCGGCCAGCATCGCCCCGCTGCCGCCCCAGGCCATGTTCAGCCGGCGCTGGGCCTACTGGATTCCGGCCCAGGGCGAGCCCCAGTGGCTGGTGCACGCCATCGAGCTGGCGCCTTTCCGCGACTGGCCGGTGCAGCCGCGCAGCTACGTGCGCTGGCAGGAGCTGGAGCAGCAACTCGTCGCCATGCTGGGCGGCGCGCAGCGCATCGCCATGGAGTACTCGCCGCGCTGCGCCATCCCCTACGTCAGCCGCGTCGACGCCGGCACGCTGGAGATGATACGCGGCCTGGGTGTGGAGGTCGTCAGCTCGGCCGATCTGGTGCAAGCCGTGGAGGCGCGGCTGACGCCAGCCCAAATCGACGGCCACCGCCGCGCGGCCGCCGCGCTGCTGCGCATCAAGGACGAGACCTTCGCCTATGTCGCCGTGGCCCTGCGCAACGGCCAAGCAATCAGCGAATACAGCGTGCAGCAGTGGATGGCCGGTCGCATCGCCGAGGCCGGGCTGGTGGCCGACCATGACCCGATCGTGGCGGTCAACGCGCATGCCGCCGACCCCCACTACATCCCCACCGCCCAGCGCCACGCGGCCATCCAACGCGGCGACTTCCTACTAATCGACCTGTGGGCCAGGGAAACACCGCCCGATGCCATCATGGGCGACATCACCTGGGTAGCCCTGTGTAGTGACCAGGTGCCGCAGCGCTACCAGCACATCTGCGACGTGGTGGCACAGGCGCGCAACGCGTGCGTGGCCTATATCCAGGGTGAAATGGCGGCCGGCCGCCCCGTGCGCGGCTGCGACGCCGACGACGTGTGCCGCGGGGTGATCGAGCGCGCCGGCTATGGCCGCTACTTCATCCACCGCACGGGCCATTCGCTGGGCTCGGCCGGCCACGGCAACGGCGCGCACCTGGACAACCTGGAGACCAACGACACCCGCCGCCTGTTGCCCAACACCGCCTTCACCATCGAGCCGGGCATTTACCTGCCCGGCGACTTCGGCGTGCGCCTGGAGATCGACGTGCTGGTGCACCAGACTGGTATCGAAATTACAACCTTGCCGTTGCAGCGGGAGATTGTAGCATTGGCAAATTGGTAGATCGGTCGCGCGCGACCAATCTACCAACCAACCTTCCCACCTACCCATGTCCCACTCTACCGATCCGTCCACCCCTATTGCCCTCTTCGTCACCTGTCTCGTCGACCTGTTCCGCCCGGAGGTGGGCGAGGCGACGGTGAGCCTGCTCGAAAGACAGGGTCTGCGCGTGGAGTTTCCGCCGGAGCAAACCTGCTGCGGTGCGCCGGCCTTGCACGTCGGCTGGCGCAGCGACGCCGTGACGCTGGCGCAGCGCTGGATTGAAGTCTTCGAGCCCTTTGCCGCCGTTGTTTCCCCCTCGCCGGTCTGCGTCGCGATGGTGCGTGACGAATACCCGCGGCTGCTGGCGGGCGACGAGCGCTGGCGCGCCCGCGCCGAGGCTGTGGCAGCGCGCACCTATGAGTTGAGCGAGTATCTGGTCGACGTGCTGGGCGTTACCGACCTGGCTGCGCGGTTCGACGGCAAGGTCGCTTACCAACCGGCCTGCCAAGCGCTGCGCATGCTGCAAATCGATCGCCAGCCGCGAGCGCTGTTGGCCGCGGTGCAGGGCGCCGAGCCAACGCCCTTAGCCGACGCCGATGCCTGTTGTGGCTTTGGCGGTCTGTTCAGCGCACAAATGCCCCAGATTGCCAACGCTATTGCCGAGCGCAAAGCCAGGGCTATCGCCAAGAGCAGCGCTGACCTTGTGGTGGCGGTTGAAACCGGCTGTGTCTTACAGATGAACGCCGCGCTCAACCGCAGCGGCAGCGCGTGCCGGGCGGTGCATCTGGCCGAGCTGCTGGCCGGACAGGCGTCTGCTGCGGCACCGCCAAGTTGAATTCTCGGCTGGGCCGACCAGACGTCGTGTTGTCGGCCCGAGAGGTGAACCGTGACAGAGATGCAAATTACAGGATTTCGCTTTGCCGGCGTCTCCTGCGGCCTCAAGCCGCCAACCGCAGCCTATGGCGGCCGCGCGCTGGACCTGGCGTTGGTCGTTAGCGAGGCGCCCTGCGCGGCCGCCGGCGTCTTCACGCAAAACCGCTTCCCGGCCGCGCCGGTGCTCTACGACCGACAGGCCCTGCAGGTCAATCCGGCGGCCATGCGCGCTGTAGTGATCAACGCGGGCAACGCCAACGCCTGCACGGGCCAGCAGGGCTTGGCCTCGACCGCCGCCATGGCCGCGGCGGTCGAGGCTGCGCTGGATTTGCCGGCCGGCTCGGCGTTGGTCATGTCTACCGGCGTGATCGGCCTGCCGCTGCCAATGGACAAGGTGATGACCGGCATTCGCGCCGCCGCCGCACTGGCGCGGTCGGACGGCGGCCAGAGCAGCGAGGCAAAAATGCTGGCGGCGCAGGCCATCATGACCACCGACACCAAGCCCAAACTAGCTGCCCGGCAAGTCGGCGGAGCGCGCCTGTTGGGCATGGCCAAGGGCGCGGCCATGATCCATCCCAACATGGCGACGATGCTGGCGGTGGTGGTGAGCGACGCCGCTGTCGAGCCGGCCGCGCTGCACGCCATGCTGCGCCGCGCCGTGCACCACAGCTTCAACGCCATCAGCGTGGACGGCGACACCAGCACCAACGACACCGTCCTGGTGCTGGCCAACGGGTTGGCCGGGCCGGTTAACCTTGCTGCGTTCGAGGCTGCGCTGACCGCCGTCTGCACTGACCTGGCGCAGCAGATCGTGCGCGACGCCGAGGGCGCCAGCAAGTTTGTCGCGGTGCGCGTTACCGGCGCGGCCAGCGAGGCGGACGCGCGCCAAGTGGCGCAAACCATCGCTACCTCGCTGCTGGTCAAGACTGCAGTCTACGGCGGCGACCCCAACTGGGGCCGTGTGCTCGCCGCGGCCGGCCGCAGCGGCATCGAGCTAGAGCCTGCCCGCGCGGCGCTCTGGTTCGCTGGCGACGGCGGCGCTGAGTACCAGGTGGTGTCTGCCGGCGCGCCGCTGGCCTATGACGAGACCGAAGCTGCCCGCATCTTTAGCTGCCGCGACTTGCTGATCCACCTCGACCTGGGCGCTGGCGCAGCCGAGGCCACGGTCTGGACCAGCGATCTCACCCACGACTACGTCTCTCTGAACGCGCATTATCGCACCTGAGTGTGACTCGTTTCGCCGCCCTAGCGTCCTATTCAGGGGCCGGGCATGGGGACTGCCCCAGAGGAACTTGCGACCGGGTTGCTGCTTGAGTCGGCTCTGCGGACACCCTGGCAAACGCAGGCTCAAGTGCCCGGCACCTGCGGCTGAATCCTACGTTCACCGCGCATGGCTTTGGCAATTCTCCGGGCCAAAGGGACTGCGGGATTCGTGCTCAGTATGCTCAGGTTGACATGGCTCCTGGCCTGACATACAATGCAGCCCCTGAACCTGAGGCTACCCGTTCGGTGGGTTGCCGCAATTGGCAATTGAACACGCTTGTTGTCTGGGCGCAGAAGGATGCAACCGATGGCTAAGAAAGTCACAATCCACGCGTTGCAAAGCAAGAAAGAGCGGGGCGAGCCGATCACGATGGTCACAGCCTACGATTACCCCGGCGCGCTTCTGGTCGAACGCGCCGGCATCGATGTGCTGTTGGTTGGCGACTCGCTGGGCATGGTGGTGCTTGGCTACGAGAGCACGGTGCCTGTCACCATGGACGCCATGATCCATCACTGTCAGGCCGTTGCTCGCGGTGCCAAGTCTCCTTTTCTGATCGGCGACATGCCGTTTGGCAGCTACGAGCTCTCGCCGCAAGAGGCTGTGCGCAACGCTGTCCGATTCCTCAAAGAAGGTGGCATGGACGCGGTCAAGCTGGAGGGCGGCCGGGAGGTGACCGCCGTCATTCGCGCCATCGTAGCGGCTGGCATCCCGGTGCAGGGACATATTGGCCTAACGCCGCAGTCCATCTCAGCGCTGGGCGGGTATCGCGTGCAGGGCAAGACCGCCGCCGCAGCGCAGAAGCTCTTGGATGACGCCCTAGCTTTGCAGGAGGCGGGCTGTTTCTCGATCGTGCTGGAGGCTGTGCCGGCGCCTGTGGCCGAAGCGATCTCGCAGCGCCTGCGCATTCCCACCATCGGCATCGGCGCCGGCGCCGGGTGCGATGGCCAGGTGCTGGTCTTTCATGATCTGGTCGGCCTGTTTGACAGGTTCGTGCCCAAGTTCGTTAGGAAGTATGCCAACGCTGCGGCCGAGATCGAACGTGCGCTGCTGGAATACAAAGATGACGTTGTAGCTCGGCGTTTCCCAGCCGACGAGCACACCTACGCCATGGATGACGGGGAAATCGACAAGTTTCTGGCCTTTCTTGCAATGCGCGACGCCGGCAGCTCGCCGGAGGTCTAGCCATGCGAGCGGCGGTGGTTGGCGGCGGCGCATTAGGTTCCCTGCTGGCAGCCAAGCTGGCGCCGTTGCTGGACCTGTGGCTGATCACCGGCTGGGCTGAGCAGGCGGCCGCAATTCGTCGCAGCGGCCTCACCTTGATCGAACTGGACGGCAGCGAGACGCAAACGGCCATGCAAGTGGCGGAACGGACAGAGGACTTGCCTGTTGCTGTTGATCTGGCCCTCATCGCCGTCAAGTCCCATGACACACCCCGCGCGGCGCAGAAGGCGGCTCAGGTGCTGGCTCCGGACGGCCTGGCGCTGACCTTGCAGAACGGCCTGGGCAACCTGGAGGTGATCGCCCAGGTGGTGGGCCCCGCGCGCGCCGCGCAAGGCGTTACCGCCATGGGCGCCACGCTGCTGGGCCCGGGCCGAGTGCGCTTCGCCGGCGCCGGCCCTACGCACCTCGCCGGCAGCGCCGAACAGGCCGCTCGCCTCGACGCCGTAGCCCACATCTTCCGGCAGGCAGGTTTCGAGACGTATTGCACCGCTGACGTGGCCGGCCTGGTGTGGGGCAAGCTCGTCGTCAACGCCGGCATCAATGCCCTGACTGCGCTGTTGCGCGTGCCCAACGGCGTGTTGCTGGACCAGCCGGCTGCTCGCTCCCTGATGGCGGCCGCGGCGCAAGAGGCCGCGGCAGTAGCCGCAGCCCAAGGCATCACACTCCCCTTTGCCGATCCCGTGGCGCGGGTGGAACAGGTGGCGCGGGCCACGGCTGCTAATCGTTCCTCGATGTTGCAGGACGTGCTGCGCCAGGCGCCCACCGAGGTCGACGTCATCAACGGCGCAGTGGCTCGCCTGGGTCATCGCTGGGGTGTGCCCACGCCGGTGAACAACGTGTTGGTAGAACTGGTAACTGCACTGCAGGCCACCTATGCGCAGCGCCTGTAGCGCGCCCAGCGCTTCTTGCGGAGGCTATTATGCGTCGATGGTTCGCTGCTCTATCGCTTTTGCTCGCCGTAGCTTTGCTGATCCAGAGTTGGGGAGAGCCGGCCAGAGCCGGCTCCTTGTCGGCCTCTGCGCCGTGGCAGGCCAAGGTCGATCCCTGGGTGCTCGAGACATCAGCACAGGGTGAGACCGAGTTCCTTGTCTTCTTGACAGCTCAGGCCGACTTGAGCCGCGCCGATGCGCTGACCACCAAGCGCGCAAAAGGTCAGTACGTCTATGAGACCCTGACCGCAATCGCCGAACGCACACAGGGGCCGGTGCGACGGGCACTGGAGCGGCTGGGCGTCGCTTATCGCCCCTTCTGGGTGGCCAACATGATCTGGGTGCGCGGCGACCGCAGCGTGGTCGAGGCCATGGCTCGGCGCAGCGACGTCGCCCGCATCTACGCCAACCCCCACGTGCAAGCGCTGCAACCTCCTGCAGAAGCCCTTTCCCTGCCAGGCAACGAATTGGCTGAGGGTCTCTCCCCCGAAACCGTCGAGTGGAACATCGCCAAAGTGCAAGCGCCCGCCGTCTGGGCCGCCGGCTACACCGGCCAAGGTGCAGTCGTTGCCGGGCAAGACACCGGCTACCAGTGGGACCATCCCGCGCTCAAAGGCAAATACCGCGGCTGGGACGGCAGCAGCGCCAACCACGACTACAACTGGCACGACGCCATCCACGCAGGCGGCAGCATCTGCGGCGCCGACTCGCCTGTGCCCTGCGACGACCACAACCACGGCACCCACACGATGGGCACTATGGTAGGCGACGACGGCCTTGGCAACCAGATCGGCATGGCGCCCGGCGCCAAGTGGATCGGCTGCCGCAACATGAACGCGGGCGTGGGCACGCCGGCCACCTACAGCGAGTGCTACCAGTGGTTCATCGCACCCACGCGCGTGAACGGCAGCGACCCCCGGCCCGACCTGGCGCCCGACGTGATCAACAACTCGTGGGGCTGCCCGCCCAGCGAAGGCTGCACCGATCCCAACGTGCTGCTCACCGTGGTGCAAAACGTGCGCGCGGCCGGCATCGTTACCGTGCACTCGGCCGGCAACAGCGGCTCGTCCTGCGCCACGGTGCGCGATCCGGCCGCCATCTACGACGAGTCCTTCACCGTGGGCGCTACCGACAGCAGCGACAACATTGCCAGCTTCAGCAGCCGTGGCCCCGTCACCGTGGATGGCAGCGGCCGGCGCAAGCCCGACGTCTCGGCGCCCGGCGTCAACATCCGTTCTAGCGTGCGCGGCGGAGGGTATCAGAGCGGCTGGAGCGGCACCAGCATGGCCGGTCCGCACGTCGCCGGCCAGGTGGCCTTGCTCATCTCCGCCTATCCGTGGCTGGCCGGTGACGTGGACCAGATCGAGGATATCATCGCCGACTCGGCCCTGCCGCGCCCATCTACCCAGGCCTGCGGCAGCGAGACGCCCGGCGTCGTGCCCAACAACGTCTATGGCTGGGGCCGCATCGACGCCTGGCAGGCCTATAGCATCGGTTGCCGCGCGCCGGCGGCTGCGCCGGCCGTGGCCATCAGCCAGGTTTCGGCCACCACGGTGCAGCTCGCCTGGGCCGCCGTACCCAGCGCGGCCAGCTACGAGGTGTGGTGGGCCGACAACGATCCCACCTTCACCCCCGGCGGCACGTGCAGCGGCAACTGCGCCGTCGTCACTGCTATGACCTTCAGTCAAGCGGTGCTGGGCAGCGCGGCGGCCAATCGCACCTACGTCGTGCGCGCCGCCAATCCCTGCGGCAACGCAACCGCCCTGTCCAACCGCAGCGGCGAGTTCGAGTTTGACTTGGCCCCCGGCGCACCCTGAGAGGTGCGATAGCCGACCGGAGAGTTGCCAACTTTTCGGCAAGTTAGCAACTCTTCACCGCTTACCCCTAGGAGACCCCCTCGATGATCTCAAGACTTTACTCCTGGCTCACCCTTGCTTTGGCCTGCCTGCTGATCGCCCTGCTGCTGGCGCCGGTCCCCGTCGCTTACGGCTTAGAGGCGCTCGACGACCCCATCGTCCCCGATAACCTGGTGGTACACGTGTACTACGAGAATGTCGCCCAACTCAGAGACCTGGCGCGCTACGACATCTGGGAGCGCAACAAAGAGGGCGGCTACGTGGTGATCGCCATGGACGCCTACACCTATGCCTATCTGGAGCAGCTTGGGTATCGTCTGGAGATCGACGACGCGTTGACCGCCCAACTGAACACACCGAACAAGGCGTTGCCCAGCCAGGTCAACGGCATTCCCGGCTACCCCTGTTATCGCACCGTCGAGGAAACCTACGCTGCGGCGCAAGCCATTGTGACCGCTCATCCGACCCTGGCCACTTGGACTGACGTCGGCGATTCGTGGGAGAAAAGTGTCGGCCAGCCTGATGGCTATGACATGTTAGTGCTCAAGCTCACCAACTCGGCTATTGCCGGCTCTAAGCCCAAGCTGTTCATCACGGCCTCGATTCACGCACGCGAGTACACGCCGGCCGAGCTCACCACCCGCTTCGCCGAGTACCTGGTGAACAACTACAACGGGGATCCCGACGCCACCTGGTTGTTGGATCACCACGAGATCCATCTGATGCTGCACGCCAACCCCGATGGCCGCAAAGAAGCCGAGGCCGGTAAGTCGTGGCGCAAGAACACGAATGAGAACTACTGTGGGCCAAACAGCAACAACCGCGGAGCCGACCTCAACCGCAACTTCTCCTTCCAGTGGGGCTGCTGCGGCGGATCAAGCTCGTTCCAGTGCGACTTGACCTACCGCGGCCCCAGCCCTGCCTCCGAGCCGGAGACGCAGGCTATCCAGAATTACATGCTGGCCCAGTTCCCCGATCAGCGCTTGCCTGACCTCAACGCGGCTGCGCCCGCCGACGCCACGGGCGTGTACCTGGACATCCACAGCTACAGCCAACTGGTGCTGTGGCCGTGGGGCTTCACCAGCACCGTTGCGCCCAACGGCACAGCCCTGCAGACCCTGGGCCGCAAATTCGCTTACTTCAACGGCTACGAGCCGCAACAGGCCATCGACCTCTACCCTACTGATGGCACCACCGACGATTTCGCCTACGGCGAGCTGGGTCTGGCGGCCTACACTTTCGAACTAGGCACGGCCTTCTTCGAGCAGTGCAGCACCTTCGAGAACACCATCGTGCCCGCCAACATGCCGGCCTTGATCTACGCGGCCAAGGTGGCGCGCACGCCTTACCTGACCCCGGCCGGCCCCGACGCACTCAACGTGGCCGTGTCTGCCAGCCCTGTGACCGCCGGCACGCCGGTGAACCTGACAGCGGTGATCAACGACACCCGCTACAACAACATGAACGGCGCCGAGCCAACGCAGTCCATCGCCGCAGCCGAGTACTACGTGGACACGCCGCCGTGGCAAGGCGGGACACCGCTGCCCATGGCCGCAACCGACGGCACCTTCAACAGCACCGTAGAGAACGTGACCGCCGCAGTAGACACCACCGGTCTGAGCGCGGGCCGCCACATCCTCTTCGTGCGCGGCCGCGATGCGGCCAACAACTGGGGCGCGTTCAGCGCCGTTTTTCTGACCGTGGAGGCTGCTCCCTGCCAAGCGCCTGACGCTGTCGCCGACCTGAGCATCGCCGCAGGTCTTGGCAACACCATTGTCCTGACCTGGAGCGCAGTCAGCGCCGCCGATCAGTATCAGGTGTGGAAAGCGCTGGACGCGCCCTACTTCGCCCCGGCGCCGGACGCCAGTTGCACGCTCGAGGCCGGCTGTGAAGCAGTAACCGGCACCAGCTTCACCGATCCTGTGCTGGGCGACTCCGGCGCCAACGCCACCTATCTGGTGCGCGCAGCCAAAAGCTGCGGCGCTGTCTCTGCCAATTCCAACCGTGTCGGCGAGTTCGAGTATGCGCTGGTGAGCCAGTGACCTCCCTTCCCCCCTCTCCCTCCAGGAGAGGTCCGGGATGAAGGCCGGGCCACTCAGCGTCTTGACAAACCTCTTCCTTCCGTCTAAAATCACGGCGCAGCCATGGAGCGCAAGCTAGGATTGGCTGCGCCGCACCATTTCTTCGGCCGACTGACGCGGAAACACTGGGAGTGCATGGCCAAACATCCGATCACCTCTCAGCAACCGGCAGGGCAGATGCGCGCCAGCGGCGGCGCGCTGGCAAACCTGAGCCTGTATGTGCAACGGCAGGCAGCCAGTCCATGGCGCTATGCCTGGGAGCAACTGATTCTGGTGCTGGCCGGCTGGATACCCACCGTCGTGGGGATTGCGTTGCGAGCGGTTCTGTATCGCTTGATCTTGCACATGGAGGGCGTGGCGGCCATTGAGAACGGCGTGCGCTTGCGCTATGCCAGCCAAATTCGCTTGGGCGCGGGCGTCTACCTGGATCAGGGCGTGTATCTCCATGCGACCCCTGGCGGAATCGCCATCGGCGACGGTAGCTTCGTGATGCATGGCGCAGTGTTGCATGTCTACAACTTTCGCGACCTGCCCCATGCTTTCATCAAAATCGGGCGCGATAGCTTGATCGGCGAGTACAACGTGCTGCGCGGCCAGGGCGGCATCACGATCGGCGATCGGGTGTACACGGCGCCGCTGGTGCAGGTCCTGGCCGTCAACCACAACTTCGCTGATCCCGGCCGGCCCATGGTGGATCAAGGGATTACGGCCGAAGGCATTGTGATTGCCGACGATGTGTGGATCGGCGCCGGGGCCATCATCACCGATGGCGTGCACATCGGCCAAGGCGCGGTCGTGGCAGCGGGCGCCGTTGTGACGGCAGACGTGCCGGCGTACACCGTGGTGGGCGGCGTGCCGGCGCGGGTGCTCAAGTCAATCCGCTGAACTCGCACGTGCTCTGCGCTCAGCCTGCGAGCTCAGCCAGTTGGGTGAGGCAAGGAGGAAGTTGATGACTACACTGTCTGTCGTCATTCCGGCTCTGAATGAAGAAGATGGCATTGCTGACATCATGCACCGCGTGTTGGCGGTCAAGCCGCAGTTGTCGGAAGCAGGCGTGGACGATCTGGAGTTGATTGTGGTAGACGATGGCTCGCGCGACCGCACCGCCGAGATCGTGCGCAGCACGCCGGGTGCGACACTCGTGCAGCACCCGGTCAACCGCGGCTATGGCGCCGCACTGAAGACCGGCTTTCGCGCAGCCCACGGCGAGCTGCTGGCGTTTCTCGACGCCGATGGCACCTACCCGCCGGAGCACTTTCCGCAGCTATGCCAGGTGCTGTTGCGCGATGGCATCCACATCGTAGTCGGCTCGCGCATGGCCGGCGCCGAAAGTCACATGCCCCTGACTCGTCGCCTTGGCAACACCCTGTTCGCCGGAATGATCAGCTTGATCAGCCGCCAACGCATCACCGACAGCGCCAGCGGCATGCGCGTCATGCGGCGCGAGGTCCTCGAGAAACTCTACCCGCTGCCTGACGGGCTGAACTTCACGCCTATCATGACCACCCGCGCCCTGCATGAGGAGGTGCGCATGGTGGAGGTGCCGATCCCCTACCATGAGCGGTTGGGCCGCTCCAAGTTGAGCGTGGTGCGCGATGGCACACGCTACCTGCAAACCATCACCTGGACCGCACTGAACTACAACCCGGTGCGCATCTTGGGCGGGATAGGGCTGGCCGCGGCGGCGGTCGCCGCCGCGATTGCCTTGGGCGTCTTCCTGGCACGGCTACTGGGCATCACGTCCCTAGGGCCGTTGGGCGCTTTCGGCGTCTTCGCCATGGTGGTGCTCGCCGTGACCGGCATCAGCCTCTTCAACTTAGGCGCCACCTTCAACTACCTGGTGGCGCTGTTCCATCGCCGTCCGGTGAAGCAAGGGCTGTTCGGCAAGCCCATCTTCGACCCGCCGCTGGACCGCCACTTCGGCTGGATGGGGATCGTGTTAGGCCTGCTGGGGCTGGCAGTGGCCGCTTTTAGCCTGATCGGGGCGCTCAACGGCGGGCCCGCCAGCCGCATGTGGTTTTGGTACTTGCTCAGCGCCATGTTCTGTCTGACCGGGTTGCAGTTCCTAGTGTCGTGGGTATTGATGCGCGTGTTGGAAGAACTGAGCCGGCGCGACGCGCTGGCCGCAGACGATTTGAACGGCAAACGTGTCTGAGGCCTCTGTAAACAACGACTTGGAGTAAGTTCTCAGCCATAGGTGCGGACACTTGGAGTGAGGTTTGCGAACGTGTCTGCACAGCCAACGTGGGCTAGGCATCGCTCACGAGTGTCCGCCACCTAAGCAGTTACGAGTTGGATAATCCCAGGAAAGGACCATCAGAGATGAGCAACGAGAATCATAGCAGCAATGATCGCGGTGAACAACTGAAGCGCAACCTGGGCACGCGGCGGGTGCCGCCGCTGCGACCGTCGAGCTTTCCGGACGCCGGCGCGGCCGTGCAAACCCTCACCTCGTCCACGCGGCCGGCCGGCAGTGTAGACGTGATGCTGGTCAACCCGCCCTCACCCGACGGCGGGATCTGGATCCGCAGCCAACACCGCGTGGGCCGGCGCAGCCGCGAGAACATGATTTGGCCGCAGGTCAGCCTGGCACAGCTAGCCGCGCTGCTCGTGCCCGACTACACCGTGGAGGTGGTGGACTGCATCGCCACCCGTATGACTTGGCCGGAGTTCGAGCGGCTGTTGGACGAAAAACGGCCCAAGTACTACCTCACCCAGGTCACAGCGCCCACGCTGCGCAACGATATGTACGGCGTCTTCTTGGCCAAGTCGCTGGGCGCCAAGACCATGGCCTTCGGCACCCACGTCACCCCCATGACTCTGGAAACCATGCGCCCCTTTCCTGCTCTAGACCTCGTGCTGCGCGGGGAACCAGAGGCGACACTGCGCGAGCTGCTGGACACCTTTGAAGGCAAGACGCCCAGCGACCCGCGCGTGGCTAAAATCGTGGCCGACACCCGGCTGGCGCTGGCGGAAGGGGGGAGAGTGAGGGAAGGCAAGGCAACGCGGGAAAATCGACAAAGGTCGGAACAGGGCAACGAGCTGGCGTTGACCGCTGAGCCAATACTGCTAACGGCCAACCGCGCGCCTATCCTCAGAACCGAGGAGCCAGAGTCACCGTTCACCGTTCACCAATCCCTCTCCCCTTTCGCCGTCTCGACGGTAGAGCGGGTGCCGGCAGAAACGCTGGCAAAGGCGGCCCAGTTGCCCCTGGCCAACATCCCCGGGCTGGCGTGGCGGTACGACGACGAGATCATCATCAACCGCGACCGCCCCTTCTTCCCCGATCTGAACGACCTGCCCATCCCCTTGCATCATCTCTTGCCCCTCGACAAGCAGCGCATGCCCATGATCAAGGGGCCGTTTACCTTCATCGTCACCAGCCGCGGCTGCCCGGCCGGCTGCAAGTACTGCATCAAGCATGTGAGCTACCAAAACAGCGTGCGTCTGCGCTCGCCGGAGAACATCTTCGAGGAGCTGCAAGTGCTGGCCGGTTTGGGCATTCACAACGTCCACATGTATGCTGATCTTTTCACCGTCAACCGCGACCAGGTGGTCGGGCTATGCAAGTTGATCATCCAGAACAACCTCAAGGTGCGCTGGACATGTAACAGCCGCGTGGACTACGTAGACGAGGAGATGCTGCAGTTGATGGGCCAGGCCGGCTGCTACTTGATCTCCTGGGGCATCGAGAGCGCCAACGAGCAGATCCTCAAGCGCGCACACAAGGGCTATCGCAAGCAGCAGGCCTACGACGCGCTGCGCTGGGCCAAGGCCGCCGGCATCAAGAACTGGGGTTACTTCATCATCGGCTTGCCCGGCGAAACCGTGGAAACCATCCAGGAGACCATCGCATACAGCAAGTCGCTGCCGCTGGACATCGCCCTCTTCCACATCGCCGCGCCTTACCCCGGCACCCCCTTCTTCTTCGAGGTGGTGGAGAACGGCTGGTTCCGCCCCGGCACCAAGTGGGAAGAGGTGGACATGGACCAATCGACAGTGCTGGATTACCACGAGACCGGTCTAACCGCCGAGCAGCTCGAATACTGGCAGAAGCGCGCCACGCGCGAGTGGTCCTTCCGCCCCGGGCCCATGCTGACCTTTGTCAAAGGGTTGAACACGTGGGAAGGCTTCAAGAGCGCGGTCAGCGTCGGCGTGCAAACCTTGAAGTTCGTTTGGAGCTAAAGGCGTCTTCTTCGTCATGGCGAGTCACGATCCCGCTCCCTCTGCTGCGACGCCCGCTCGCACCCCCAGCATCCTGGCCTTAGGCACGCTGCTGGGGGTGATTTATCTGCTCACGGCGCTGCTGGGCGTGTGGGCCGCCTACGACCGCGACGCAGCCTGGCAGCGCTTTGCCCTTATCGCCGCAGGTGTGGTGGCTGCGTTGCTCATTGCCTGGCTAGGACAGTTGGGCGGCGAGCCGGCGCTGGCTTTGTTCGGTTTGGGCTGCGCACTGATCGCGGCCGGTGTGGCGGCCTATTTCATCCTCACTTTCGATTGGCAGGCGCTGGGCGAAAGCAAGGCAGGTTTTGACCTGTTCTACCGTCTCGGACTGTGGCTTCAGGCGCACCGGCCTCAGCTGCCTGTGCCGGAGGATATCCACCGCAACGTCGCGGGCAGCGCGCTGGGCCTCACCATGCCCCTGGCCGCCGGCAGCGTGGGATGGTGTCTGTACCGCCGGCGCTTTCGACTCTTGGCCTGGCCCGCGCTCCTGGCAGTCCTGCTCAGCGCCTTCACCCTTGTGCTCACAATGTCGCGCGGCGCGCTGCTGGGTGTCGGCGTTGGCGCCGTGGTGGCCGGCTTCTTGGCTTGGCGTCGGCAAGATCGCCTGACACAGCGTTGGCGTGTTGCCGGTGATGCGTTGTTCGTTGTCTTCGTCCTGGGGGCAGTCCTGGGGACGGCATTCCTCCTCAGTCGCCCGCTGTTGATCGACCAATCGACGGCCAGCCGTCCGCAGCTCTGGCGCTGGGCTCGCGACCTCATCGCCGACTATCCCTTCACAGGTAGCGGTCTAGGCGCTACCATGATGGTGCATGCTTCCTATCAGCTGATCATCCACGTTGGCTTCATCAGCCACATGCACAACCTCCCCCTGCAGATTGGCGTCGAACAGGGCATCCCCGGCATGGCGTCCTTTCTCGTTCTCCTGGCGTTAGCGCTTGCCAATTTGATTGTCGCCTATCGCCGCCGCGGCAACCTATGGCTGATCGCCGGTGCAACAGCCTCTCTGACAGCCTTGCTGGTGCATGGTGTGTTCGACTCGGTGCCCTATTACTCAAGTTTGGTGTCCATAACCTTCCTGCCCTTGGGTTTCGCGCTGGGCCTCACAGGGCGACCGCGCTCAGCCCAGGCGCGCGGCGTTGCGTCTCGCTTTTCCCCCGCGACCCTGGTGGCCATATTGGTCCTCCTGATAACCGCGTCGATGGCTGCGGTGCTCTTTTTGCGGCCCGGCCAAGCTGCTCTGCAGACCAACCTGGGCGCCGTGGCGCAGACGCGCGCCGAGTTAGGTGTCTACACCTGGCCGGAGTGGCCGATCCAGGATGCGCTGCGTCGCTCACCCCAGGTTGATCTGGCGCCTGCGATCGCGCGCTATCAGGCGGCGTTGGCCATCGACCCCCAGCAACCCAGCGCCAACCGCCGCCTGGGTCAGATCGAGATGTCGCAAGGTCTGTATGACGCTGCTCGTCGACGTCTGGAGACAGCTTATCGGGGGGCGCCTGAGCGCCAGGTCAATCGTTACTTACTGGGAGAGAGCTACGCCATTGCCGGCCAGGTGGCCGAGGCGGCGAACTTGTGGCGCACCACAAGTTCCAGACTGTGGTGGGAAGAGGATTGGCTGGCGCGAGCGGTGCTGATGGGTCGGGAATACTGGTACGACAGCATTGGCGAGCCCCAGCGCGCTGAGGGCATTCGCCGCGCCCGGGCCCTGCTCGCAACCGGAACTGCGCCATGACCACCCAACCCTTCCTGCGCGCAACGCGCGGGTCGCCGCCGTTCGTTCCGCGTCTCCCCTTAGGCGCTGAGCAGCTTGCCGTTGCCCAAGCAGCTCTTGACGCCAAGCTTTTTCTGCACGGCCCTGCGGGCGCGGGCAAGACCACAGCGGCTGTCCAACGGCTGTTGCATCTGCTCCAGAGGGGCGTCCCCCCTAGTGCCATCCTGGTCCTATTGCCGCAACGCACGCTGGCCGCGCCCTACAGCGACGCGTTGCGCAGCCATAAGCCGCGCGGCGGCCTGGCCGTCTCTGTGCTCACCGCCGGCGGCCTGGCGCAGCGCATGGTGGATCTGTTCTGGCCGCTGGTCGCCGAACAGGCCGGCTTTGCCCAGCCTGATCGGCCGCCTGTGTTCCTGACCCTGGAAACGGCCCAGTACACCATGGCGCGGCTGGTCAGGCCCTTGTTGGAGCAGGAAGGGCTGTTCAAATCGTTGACCATCGACCGCAACCGCCTCTACAGCCAGATCATCGACAACCTCAACAAGGCGGCTGTGGTCGGCTTTCCACACACGGAGATCGGTCAGCGCTTGCAGGCTGCGGCCATGGGCGAGCCGGCGCAGGTCAACGTCTTCGCCGACGCCCAACGCTGCGCCACCTTGTTTCGGCAGCACTGCCTGGCGCACAACCTGCTGGATTTTTCCTTGCAAGTCGAGGTCTTCCGGCGCTTTGTGTGGCCGCTGGTCGAGTGCCGCCGCCACCTGACCACCACCTACCACCACCTGATCTACGACAACGTCGAGGAGGACACTCCCTTTGCGCACGATCTGGTGCGCGAGTGGCTGCCGCACTTCGCCTCGGCGCTGTTGGTCTACGACCACGACGCCGGCTATCGCCAGTTTCTGGGCGCTGATCCGCAAAGCGGCCAGCTGCTCGGCGGGCTATGTACGGAGCAAATCGCCTTTGCCGGCACCTTGGTGTCCTCGCCAGCACTGCAGACGCTCGGCGACCAACTCGGCGTCGTGATTACGCACAACGCCCTGCCGCGCGGCTTGACGCCTGACCCCGTTGTGCGGGAGGTCATAACCTTCGAGTATCAACGCTACTATCCTCAGATGCTGGACTGGGTGGCGACAGAGGTGGCTACCCTGGTGCACCAGGCCGGCGTGCCCCCGCGCGAGATCGTGGTGCTGGCGCCTTTTCTGTCCGACGCGCTGCGTTTTTCGTTGATGAACCGGCTGGAGCGGCTGGACGTGCCCGCGCGCTCGCACCGTCCCTCGCGCGCCCTGCGCGACCAAGCGGCCAGCGACTGCTTGCTCACCTTGGCCGCCTTGGCGCATCCGCAGTGGGGCATGCACCCGACCAAGTACGACTTCGCCTATACGCTGATGCAGGCCATTGCCGACATGGACCTGGTGCGCGCACAGCTGCTGGCCGAGATCGTCTACCGCTTCAAAGACGGGGCGCCCGCGCTGGTGCCCTTCGACCAGATCATCCCCGACATGCACGAGCGCATCACCTATGTGTTGGGTGGCCGCTACGAGGGGCTGCGCATTTGGCTGACGGACGCAGCGCAAAGGCCGCAGGACAAACTCGATCACTTTCTGGCCCGGCTTTTCGGTGAGATCTTGTCGCAACCCGGCTACGGCTTCCACAACAACTACGACGCCGCCGAGGTCGCAGCAATGTTGGTCGAGTCGGCGCAGAAGTTCCGCTGGGTAGCCGAGGAAGCGTTTGCTTTTGTGGACGCGGCTTGGCAGCTCGGCCGCGAGTACGTGGCGATGGTGCGCGACGGCGTGATTGCGGCCCAGTACGTGCGCAGTTGGAAGCAAGCCGCTGCTGAGCGCGAGAACGCCGTGCTCTTGGCGCCAGCGCACACCTTCCTGCTGAGCAACCGGCCGGTGAGCTACCAGTTTTGGCTGGACGTCGGCGGCCGCGGTTGGTTCGAGCGTCTGCTGCAACCGTTGACCCATCCCTACGTGCTCAGCCGACAGTGGTCGGAGGGGCAGCTTTGGACCGACAACGAGGAGTTTGCGGCCAACCAGGAGCGCTTGCGGCGGCTGATTGTGGGCCTGTTGCGTCGCTGCCGACAAGGCGTCTACCTGGGCCTCAGCGAGCTCAACGAGCAGGGCTTCGAGCTGCGCGGCCCGCTCCTGCTAGCTTTGCACAACCTGTTGCAGCGACTGCCGTCCACCGCGGAAGCGCCTCAACGATGACTTGGGTCATTTTTAAGGTTTGTTTGGCCAGCTATAGGTGCCGGACACCTGAAATCCTTGCCGGCCCAAATTCCTTGCAGACAGGCAAGAGTTAGGACGCCGATGAATGCGGACATTGCGGCAGGCTAAAGGAACAGTCAGCCCTCATACGCCTTCATCTGCGTCCGAGTGACTTGTCGGTGCGAGGCGAAGCTTCGCTAGGCAGTTAACACAATTCGCCGATCCTATCATGTTCCAGCCACGACCCAGCCAGGCCGACATCCTCACCTACACCCACGGCAAGATGGGCATCTCGGCTGTGCCCGGCAGCGGCAAGACCTTGACGCTCTCCTTGCTGGCGGCGCAGATCATCGCGCGCGGCGAGCTGGCCAACGACCAAGAAGTGTTGGTGGTTACCCTGGTCAACTCGGCCGTAGACAACTTTGCCGAGCGCATCGGCGCTTTGGTGAAGCGCCGCGGGCTGCTGCCCTACCTGGGTTATCGTGTGCGCACGCTGCATGGCCTGGCGCACGACATCGTGCGCGAGCGTCCAGCGCTGGTGGGCCTGGCCGACGATTTTCAGATCGTCGACGAGCACCTAGCCGATGAGATTCGCAACGATGTGGCCGGCGCCTGGCTAAAGGGCCATCCTGGCGCCTTGGACGACTTCCTCGACCAGGCGCTCGAGCCCAAGCGCCTAGATTGGGTGCGCCGCGATGTGTTGCCGGAGCTGGTGAAGGAGATTGCGCTGAGCGCTGTCCGCTACGCCAAGGACAACCAGTTGACCCCGGAAGCCCTGGGCGAACATTTGGCCGCACTGCATGCGCCGCTGCCCCTGGCGGCTATGGCCGGCGCCGTGTACGCCGACTACCAACGTGCGCTGGCTTACCGCGGCGCGGTGGACTTCGACGACTTGATCCGTCTGGCGCTGCGAGCTTTGACCCTCGATGATCAGTTGCTGGCGCGGCTGCGTCAACGCTGGCCCTACATCTTGGAAGACGAGGCGCAGGACAGCAGCCGCTTGCAGGAGCAGATCTTGCGCTTGTTGGTCGGCGCCGAGGGCAACTGGGTGCGCGTCGGCGACCCTAACCAGGCTATCTACGAGACCTTCACCGCGGCCAGTCCGCAGTTTCTGCTTGACTTTCTGGTGGAGAAAGGTGTCGTGCGCCGCGAGTTGCCCCATTCCGGCCGTTCTACGCAGAGCATCATCGACCTGGCCAACCACCTCATGGCGTGGACTATCCACGAGCACCCGCGGCCGGAGGCGCGGCGAGCGCTTACCCCGCCTTACATCCTGCCCACCGAGCCCGACGATCCCCAGCCTAACCCGCCCGACGATCCCGCAGCCATTCACCTGGTAGCGACGAAGTATACCCCAGCCGCAGAGCTGAAGGCGGTGGCCGATTCGCTGGCACGCTGGCTGCCGGCGCATCAGGATCTGACGGTGGCTGTGCTCGTGCCGCGCAACACGCGCGGCTTCGAGCTTGTCGATGAGCTGCGACGTCGCGAGCTAGAGGTGGTGGACAGCCTGCTGCGCAGCGCAGCTGCAACGCGCCTGGCCACGGGCTCGTTGGTCAACGTGTTGAAGTGCCTGGCCGAACCGGCGTCGGCCGGCCGGTTGGCTACCGCCTATCGCGTTTGGCGCCGCGGCGAGCGTGAGGATCCAGAGGCGTGGGAGCGTGTCGAGGCGTTGGCTAGCCTGCTGAAGCGTTGCCGGCAGGTCGAGGAGTACCTCTGGCCGCGGCCCTACCACGACTGGCTGGCAGAGCAGGAGCTAGATGACGACAGTCGCGCCTCGTTGGAGCAGTTTCGTAGCCTGGTCCAGCGCTGGCAAGGGGCCATCTTGCTGCCCATCGACCAGGCGGTGTTGACCTTGGCGCAGGACCTGTTTACGGCCCCGGCCGATCTGGCCATGGCGCACAAGCTGGCGGTCTTGCTGCGCCAAGCCAGCGATGCCCACCCCGATTGGCGGCTGCCGCAGCTCAACGCCGAGCTGCTGGTGATCGCCAACAACCAACGACGCTTTTTAGGCTTCAGCGACGATGATCTGGGCTTCAACCCCGAGAAGTACAAGGGCAAGGTGGTCGTTGCTACCATGCACAAAGCCAAGGGATTGGAGTGGGATCGTGTTTATCTGATGTCGGCCAACAGCTACGACTTCCCCTCGGGGCAGGCCTTCGACCACTACATCAGCGAAAAGTGGTACGTGCGTGACAGCCTCAACTTGGAGGCTGAAGCGCTGGCGCAGCTGGACACGGTTGCCGGAAAGCGGGATCGGTATGTGGAGGGGGAGGCCACCGAACAGGCGCGGTTGGACTACGTGCGTGAGCGCCTGCGCCTGCTCTATGTCGGCATCACGCGCGCCAAGCGCGAGCTGATCATCACCTGGAACAGCGGGCGCAAAGGGGATGTAACGCCGGCGCTGCCCTTCGTTGCGTTGCAGGCGTTTTGGGAAGAGCGTCGGTCGCGCGCTTAGCATCCATCGCCGTTATGCGCTGCGCACGCAGGCGGCGTCTACACTGTCTGAGCGAGACTGCTGCGACGCCAACTCATCTTGCAACCTCATCGCTTCGTCCACTTCGCTGGGCTGTGGGATGCTACGGTATCGGCGGTCTTCTCCTGTCAACTGTCATTGCAAGCCGTCTGCAGCGAAGCAATCGCAACATGGCCAGCAGGAGATTGCTGCGCCGAGCCTCAGCATGACGGGCATAAAGTTCGTCGCTTTGGCCCATCCTGCGGCGGCGCAATGCGCTCACAAGTGCCCGGCACCCAAGCAGTTACAGCGGTTCCTTGAAGTCGTACAGTGCGTCGCGGGTCGACCAACGCCGGCCGCAGCGCGTGCAGTCCAGGCTGTCGACGCCCGTTGTCAGCCGGCCGGCGCACTCAGGGCACTGAAACAGCTCTGCCGGCAGGCTGTCTGGTCGGGTACCGAGGACTGTGCAACGCACGAAGACGCTGGGAGTCAGCTTCCACAGCGCTCCGATCCCCTGAACGGCTCCGTCCGCCGCGGCCAGCGCCTGGGGAGAGAACAGGCGCTTGAGCAACGGCAGGCGGAAGTGCGATACAGCCCGCTCGCGGTCGATGCGAAAGCCGGCCTGGCGCAGTTGCTCAGTCATCCAAGCAGGGTGAAAGTCGAAGTTCAAGGGGACAAACTCGTAGGGCGTGTGGGTGAAGGGGCTCCACGCCTGCCGGCGCAGGGCGTAGCGTACAATGGCTTTCAGGTGGCGCTTGCTGGCGTACTCGGCGACGAACACGCCGCCTGGCGCCACGGCGCGGCGAATCTGCGCCAGCGCGGCTGGCACGTCCGCTAGGTGGTGCATGACGCGCACCATCACCGCCGTGTCGACCACGCCCTCGGCCAAAGGCAGCCGATAGAGGTTTGCCGCCACATAAACGAAGCGCCCTCCCACGCCTAGGCGCGCCTGCGCTTGGCGCAGTAGAGAGCGCGAGTAGTCCAGGAGCACCACTTGATCGTATCCGTCGTATAGGTCGGCCAGGCGGCCAAAGGCAGCGCCGAACTCGACCAGGCGGCGTCCCTTGGCCGGCAGCAGCTTGCGCAGGGCAATGCGCTCCGCCAGATCCTCGTAGGCGCGACCGCCTTGCTCCCAAAAACGCTCTTGATAGTCAGACCCCTCGTAATCGATCACTGCAGGGCTAGACAGCTCGGTTTTATTTGGGTGTAGTGAATTCATTGTTTCACGTGAAACACGTCAGTTTGCCTGCAAACTCCCGCTTGAGGATGCTTGTCCTGAAAGCAGCCCAGCTCTGCGTACTGGCGACTGCAGTCGCTCTGCGGCGCCCGGACGACTGAAGCCGTCACTGCGGAGCTTCTCATCCGCAGGAGCTGGGGCGCAGCAACGATTATAACGTGCTAGACAGGCGGCGTCAAGCGCAATCGGCCGCCGCGCTGTGTCTCGGACAACCAACCCGCGGCCCCGGCCGCCGGGCTTTGCTATTGCGCTGGCGTTGGGGTACAATCCATTGACGGCTGTAGCGCAACCCCATGGCCGGCCCGCAGAGGAAGTCGAATGCCGGCGGGTCTTGCGCTTTCTTGCAGATTCTGTGAGCTATCATATGACCAGCGCCATCCTCTCCTTCTCTCGCCTGGTGATCGACAACGTCGAGCGCGTGATCGTTGGCAGGAGCAACGTCATCGAGCTGTTGCTGGTGGCGCTCTTGTGCGATGGGCATGTGCTGCTGGAGGACGTGCCTGGTGTGGGTAAGACCATGTTGGCGCGTGCGCTGGCCGTCAGCCTGGGGATGTCGTTCAAGCGTCTGCAATGCACGCCCGATCTGTTGCCCAACGACGTGACCGGCGTGTCGGTGTTCAATCAGCAAACGCGCCAGTTCGAGTTCATCCCCGGCCCGGTTTTTGCCAATATTCTGCTGGCGGACGAGATCAACCGCGCCACGCCGCGCACGCAGTCGGCGTTGTTAGAGGCCATGGGCGAGCGACAGGTCACCGTGGATGGGGTAACGCGGCCGCTGGCCAGGCCGTTCATGGTCTTGGCCACGCAGAACCCTGTGGAGTACGAGGGCACGTTTCCTTTGCCGGAAGCGCAGCTTGACCGCTTCCTGCTCAAACTTAGCCTGGGTTATCTGGCGTTGGAGGAGGAGAAAGAGTTGTTGTTGCACCTGCGGCGCCAGCACCCCATCGAAACTTTGTCCCCCGTTGTCGATGGTGGCCAGGTTGTGCCGTTGGCTGCGCAGGTTTGGGAAGTGCATGTGGACGACACCGTGCGCGATTACATCGTGCGGCTGGTGCAGGCGACGCGTCAGCACCCCGACCTGATGCTGGGCGCCAGCCCACGCGGGTCGCTGGCGCTGTTCAAGGCTAGCCAGGCATTGGCTGCGCTGCGCGGTCGCTCTTATGTGCTGCCTGACGACGTCAAGCTCTTGGCGCCGCTTGCGCTGGCGCATCGCTGCTTGGTGCGCCCCGAAAGCGCCTTGCGCGGGCGCACTGCTGCTTCGGTGGTGCAAGAGATCCTGGCCGAAACGCCGCTCGATATTGGCCGCCTGGGCTAGCCCTCGGATGGCATGGCTTGAGCCGTTGTCAGCGTTCTGTGCGCATTGTTCAGTTAGCGTTTGGCAAACAGCGTAACCATTCAGCCAATGGTGTCGGGCACGTGAGTCTGGGTTTGCTAGGGTGTCCGCAGAGCCGACTCGGGCAGCAAACCGGTCGCACGTCCCTCCCGGATGGCTCCCTATGGCCGGCACCTGGATAGAGTTACCCAGCATCGTCTGTTTGCCCATCTTGTTGCTGTGCGTGAGCTATCATGCGCGAGCTGCCCTACCTGCTGGGCGCCTTGCTTGTCATCGCCCTGTTGCTGCGGCTGAATTTCGTCTTCTACGTGCTTTACGTGGTGGGCGGCATCTGGCTGCTGGCGCGTTGGGCAACGCCCCGTAGTCTACGCGCCCTGACCATTCGCCGGTCCTTTGTTGACCACGCCTTCCTCGGCGAAGTCGTTCCGGTCACTCTGGAGCTGCGCAACCAAACGCGGCTGCCCATTCCTTGGCTGCGGGTGAGCGAGTCTCTGCCGCTGCAGTTGGCCACAGCCACTCATATTCGTCGTGTTTACACCTTGCGACCGCGCGAGGCAGTGACCATCAGCTATAGCCTGCGCTGCGTGCGCCGCGGCTACTACGCTGTCGGCCCTCTGCGCCTGAACAGCGGCGATTTGTTTGGCTTCGCCGATGTTCAGGGCCGCGAGGAAGCGCAGCAGTTCCTAACCGTCTATCCGCGCATCATTCCCTTGGCAGGGCTGGGCTTGCCCTCGCGGCTGCCTTTCGGTGTGTTGCACAGCCCGCAGCGCATGTTCGAAGACCCTGCGCGCTTGCGCGGCGTGCGCGACTACCAGGCCGGCGACTCGTTACGTCGCATCAACTGGAAAGCTAGCGCTCACGGCGATGCACTGCTGGTCAAGCAGTTCTCGCCCGCCATCTCCTTAGAGAGCATGATCTTGCTCAACCTGCGCGCCGGCGACTACGAGCGCCAGCGACGTTACGACGCCAGCGAGTGGGCGATCGTTGTGGCGGCCTCGGTGGCTGCGTACCTGGAAAGCCGGCGACAGGCCGTCGGTCTGGCGGTGCACGGCGTCATCTCGACACTGGAACAGGAGCAAGCACCGGTCGAGAGCACAAGCAGGCGACCGCCCCCCCTCCCGCCGCGGCCGGGTCGCGCGCATTTGATGAAGGTCCTGGAGCAACTGGCGCGCGTCGAGTTGCTGGACGAAGAAGAGCCTTTTGTCAGTTGGTTGCCCCGCATCGCTGCGTCCTTGCCCTGGGGCACCACCGTGATCACCATCACACCTAGCGGCGATGAGACGGCTTGCCAGGGGTTGCATGGCTTGGTGCGCGCCGGCTTGAACGCGGTGATGTTGGTTGTCGAGCCTTATGGGCGTTTCGATTTCGTGCAGGAGCGCGCGCGGCGCTTGGGTTTCCATGCGTATCAAGTGGCGTCGGAAGCAGACCTGAACCGTTTACAGGCATCAAGCGGCGCGCGTGTGTTTGCCTATCGCGGTGTTGCGCTATGACGAGTCAAACCGATGAGTTATCGCCCCTCGGCCGTGCGGATAGCCTGCAGGACTCGGCTTGGCAAAGCCAGGTTGCTCGCCCATGGCTGATTGCCCTGCAAGCGACGTGCCTGGCCATGGGGCCCTGGCTCGTCGCGCTGGTCATTAGCGCTAATCCGGCGCTGCGCTGGGCGCCGTTGCCGATTTTCGTTGCCGCCCTGGTGGGAACTTACAGCGCGCAGTGGCTGGCCCAGCCCACACAACGCCTCACCGGAAAGACCGCTTTCCTGCTGGCCGAATTCCTGGTGATGCTGGCTCTGTTGCGGTTACTTACTTGGGCCTGGTCCGGCCAGTGGCCCACCCTAGGCGCCATGCGCGGCTGGATTCTAGAACCGTGGACGTTTTTCGATGGATTTTTTGTCGCTGTCAGCTTGTGTTGCGCGCTGGCGTGGCACCGAGCCGGCGTAGTGGCAACGATCTTCTATTGGCTGGCGCTGACGCCTGGCGAGCTGGCCTATGACGCTGAGCGACGGGCCGGCAATTTGTGGCGACTTGGTCGCATGCCAGAACGTGCCTACGTGTCGCGCTCTGAGCTGGTGGATCAATACACCAGCCAGTGGCTCCTGGGCGGCATCTTCCTCGCCTTCTGTGCAGCCGTTACGCGGGTGCGGTTCGGCCCGGGATGGAGCCTGAACGTGCTCATCATGGGCATTCCTCCTCAGATTGTTGTCGCAAGCGTGGTCTATTTTTGGATCGGCCTGGTGTTGATCAGCCAGGCGCGGCTCGCCGTGCTGCGCGCACAGTGGCTGCAAGACGGCGTGGAGATGCCTGAGCATTTGCCTGGCCGTTGGAGCCGCTTCAGTCTCTTGATCATCGTCGGCATCGGCCTGCTGGCAGCTCTGCTCCCGTTGGGCTCCACCTGGCAAATCGGCGCCGTTCTCAACGCCGTTCTGATGGCTGTTGTGCAGGTTGTGCTGTGGGTCATTTTCTTGGTGACCACGCTCTTTGCTTTGCTCTTACGCCTGGCAGGCCAGGATGCGCCCATGCCAGAGATGCCACAGGAGATAGGACCGGCCGCTATGGCGCCCTCTCTGCCCTGGCTGGCCCTGCCGCCCTGGCTGGGCGGGGCCAGCCTGTGGCTGGTGGTAGTCGTTGCGCTGTTGTTGTCTCTGCGCTTCCTGCTGGGCGAGAGTGGGCTTGCTGTGACAAGAGGCAAGCTGCAGAGCGCCCTGACTAGGCTCCTGGCCTATTTCCGATCGCGGTGGCAGGGGCTGGGCCGGCTGGCTCAAGCTGCGCAAGTGAGTCTGCCGGGCCGGCGTAGCCAGGCAGCCCGTAAGGCAGCGCCGGCGCAGCCGTGGCGCTTCATTCGGCTGGGTGCGCTGCCCCCGCGCGAGCAGGTGCGCTACTTCTACCTGAGCACGCTCCGCCGGGCTGCAGATCAAGGTGTGGCGCGGCGGCCGGCGCAGACGCCGTTGGAATTCGTGCGAGACCTGGAAAGCACGTGGCCTGAAACTGAGCTGGACGTGGAAGCCTTGACCGAGGCCTTTGTGGTGGCCCGTTACGATGTGGCCGAGATCAGCTCTGACGAGGCCCGGCTGGTCAAATCGATTTGGGAACGCATCAAGCGGGCGCTGAGTAGCAGGCGCAACGCGGCGACAGGAGGTTCCGATGGATTACGTTAGCATCATCAAGAAGGCCGCTGCGATCACGTGGCGCCACAAAGTTCTGTGGATTCTAGGTATTCTGCTGGCTCTCAGTAGCGCCAGCGGCGGCGGCAATACCTTCACCTACACCTTCAACAGCAACGACGTCAGCATGGCGTTCCCTGCCCTTGACCGGCTACCCAGGGTCGCACCCGTGGTCATCACCAGTGTTCTGCTGCTGATCTGTGGCGTGGGCCTCGTGCTGGTCGTGGTGTTGACCGTCGTGCAATACGTGGCCCGCACCGGCCTCTACCGCGCCACAGACGCCACTGCCGAAAGCGGCGTCGCGCCCACGTGGCGCGCCGGCTTGCGCCTGGGCTGGGATCGCCGCGCAGCGCGCATGTTTTTGCTCGATCTGGTGGTGGGGATCGTCGGCAGCCTGGCAGCGCTGCTGCTGTTGGCCCTGGGCGCAGCGCCTTTGCTGCTGCTCCTCTTCGACAGCGAAGCGCTGCGGGCCATGGGCGTTGCAGCAACGGTTGGGCTAGAGATCTTCGTGGTCTTGCTGCTGATTCTCGCCGGCGTCATCGTCAGTGTCTTGCTGCAGTTTTGGCGTCGCGCAATTGTCCTTGCCGACCGCAGCGTGGGTGAGGCGCTGGCGATGGGTGTGCGGCTAGCGCGGCGGAAGGCCGGCGATGTGGCAGTCTTCTGGCTGTTGATGGCGGCGATCGGCGTCGTGTTTGCGCTGGCGCTCATCCCCGTGCTGCTGGCAGCCGGCGCCGTGGGGTTGGCCATCGGGGGCGGCTTGGGCTACGCAGTCTACTGGTTGACCGACTCGGTGGGTTGGGCCCTGTTGTTCGGCCTGCCACTGCTGTTGCTCATCGTGGCTATACCCTCGCTGGTTCTGCAAGGCATCTATCTGGTATTCGATGCCAGCGCATGGACGTTGGCCTATCGAGCCGTGTCGGCCGGCGCACAACCGATGGTCGATGCACCTAGCACAGCAGACTGAACTATGCAACGATCACACTGGAAGGCATTCACCCTCGTCGGTTTGTCGATTACGGCCGGTGTTGTCGGCCAGACGCTGCTCAAACTGGGAGTGAATCACGCCGTTGCGCCGGCAGGCGACGGTGGCCTGGCTGGTTTCATCGGCATGATCGTGACCGAGCCGCTGGTACTCCTGGGGCTGGCTTGCTACGTGCTCGCCGCGCTGACCTGGATTGCGGCGTTGACGCGCTTGGACTTGAGCGTAGCCTATCCTTTTTTGGCGCTGAACTTCGTTCTGATCGCTTTGTCGTCGTGGCTGATTCTGGGCGAGACGGTGCCGCTGCTGCGCTGGCTGGGTATCCTGGTCATCTGTGCCGGCATCTTGCTGGTGGCGCGCAGCGCGGCGCGTGCCCGCTAAGGCGCCGGCAAGTTTGCCCTTTCTCTTGCCTGTCGGCGCTGGCTGTGCTATACTTGGCGTAAGCCACTTCTCGACCTTCCCTCATTGCACCCCGGTGGCTTCTCCATCTGACAAGAACTGCATACCGAGCCCACCATCTGGCTTGAAAGACAACGTTCAGGAGTAGGTGCTTTGGCTCGTGGTGGGTAATCGGCGTTGACAGCAGCGCCTGCAAAGCTGCTGCCCACCGTAGACGGGTCGTACGTGCCCACCACCTGCATAGGTGGTAGTGAATTTTTGGCTATGTATTTTTGCTGTAAGCCAAAAAGCGCGCGACTTTTGCTGCATGGATGCGTCAACATAGATGTAGACTTGATGGATGCGGCGCAGCGCTCAGCGTCAGCGACATCGTCAAGAACGTGGACACCCGCGATCCACGCAGCATCGTTGTTCACCGATCGACAAGGGAGCCAGGACGACTATGTCAGCGGCACGCAAAGTCTGGAACAAACGCGAAAACAACAAGCGCGAGCGCAAGGAGAACATTTACTCTGTCGCCATGGAGCTGTTTCGGCGCCAGGGATTTGAGGAGACGCGCGTTGAAGAGATCACCCAAGCTGCCGGTGTAGCCAAGGGCACCTTCTTCAACTATTTCCCCACCAAAGAAGATGTGCTGCTCTACATCGGCGAACGCCATATCGCGCGCTTGAGTGCGGCGATGGCCAATGGTACCGGCAAGCGCATCTCACAGTCGGATAGCGCCCTCACTGCGCTCAAGACGTTTATGCGCACCCTGGCCGATAGCCTGGCCGAAGATAAGGACTTGGTGCGTTTGGCCGTGGACAAGGCAATGCGCATCAGCCATCTCACGCCCACCCACAGCGGCCGCTTTGGCTTCCGCGGCTTGGTCGCCATTCTGATCAGCCGTGGGCAGCGAACAGGCGAGTTCCACGCCGCGCTCGACCCCGATTTGGTAGCCCAGGTGCTGGAGGGCTTGTATTATCAACAGTTGGCACTTTGGTGCCAGGAGGACTTCGCTTTCGACCTGGGCGAGCGCCTGGAAGAAGTCGTCGATCTGTTGGTGGTAGGTATTGGCGTCCGCCCTCGCTAAGCAACCTGTCGTATGAAAGGCAACAGCCTCGACCATTGGACGGTCGAGGCTGTTTGTTTTGTTGGGAGTGCCCTATACGTTTGGGCGGGAATGGGCCCCGGCAATGCAGTTCACCGCCCTAGGCGGCGCGCCATCCCCTACGCATGATGCCTTTCGTGGTAACGACTTCAGTCATCTGGCCTTCACAGAGCAACTGAAGTCGCCGCTACGAGGTCCGAGGTCCCTAATCTCCGCGTGGAGGCTGTTCTCACTGACCTGGGATGACCAGCTCCTGCCCCGTCCTGATCAGATCAGGATTCGTCAGGTTGTTGGCCTCCATGATCGATCGCACCGTCACGCCGTACTGCACGGCGATGCTGTAAAGCGTTTCGCCGGCTTGCACCTTGTGCGTACGCGTGGGGACAGCCGGCGTAGCCGTAGCCGTGACGCCGGGGATTATCAGCTTTTGCCCACGGTAAATTGTGTAGGGCGCAGCGATGTTGTTAGCCGCCGCAATATCGGTCCATTTGACATTGAAGCGCTCGGCAATGGCACTGAGCGTGTCTCCGGTCGTGACGACATAGACGACCTGCTGGCCGGTAGCTGCCGGCGTGGCTTGCGCGTCGGCCTGCTGCCCGGTGTCCGGTACCTGCAGCACTTGCCCGACCTGCAGGCTGTCATCGGGCAGGTTGTTCAGGCGCCGCAGCGTCTCGACGTCAGTGCCAAACTCCAAGGCGAGGCCGAACAGGGTGTCGCCGGCTTGAACCGTGTAGCTTTTGGTGGGGACAGCAGGCACAACCACAACACCGGAGGGGGTTGCAGCGGAGGGACTCGTGGGCAGGGTGATAATTGCCGGCGCAGTGGACCCAGGCTGGCTACCCTCAATCGCTACCGTTGTGGTATTGGGGCTGGGCTGAGCAGCGGGCGTAGCAGAAGTAGCTGCGCCTGTGGGCTGAGCGACCGGTGAGACACTCCAACTCTCAGTTGCTTGCGGCGCTGGTCGCTCACGTTGGCATGCGGTCGACAGCAGGGCCACGAGCAACAACAAAACCACGGCGATCGTGTAACGGTGGATGATTGGCTTCATAACACACTCCTATCCCCTGGGCATGGCGGCGAGACAGCATACGACCGCAATCCTACATCGCTGTTTTGCATCGCACGGTAGTTGTCACAAGCAGGTCAGTGCAAGGGCCATCTGTATCGCAGTTGCGTCGGTTTGGCTCGGCGCAATACTCGATGGGAAACACCTGCTAGCAGGGAAAGGTGCCCGAGCGTGCAAGCTTATGTCAGCAGCACGCTTCGATCTTACCACAACTGGCGCGCGGCGTCAAGCAGAACCCTGCCGTTTTCTGCATGGCATGCAAAAATTGATGGAAACAGAGAGCGCGCCATCTCTTGCGATGGGGACGGAGCTTCACCGTTCAGAAGGGAATCTCTTCCTCTTCGATCATCGGCGGCTCGGCGTCCATGTGGCCCCCTGCGCCCGTCATGGCGGGCACCGGCCCCATCATGTCACGGCCGCCCAAAAAGCGCACGTTGCGCGCCGTCAGCTCGAGGCTGGCTCGCGGTTCACCGTCCGACGACCGCCAGGCCGAGGCGTCGATGTCCCCTTCCACCAGTACCAGCCGCCCCTTGGCCAGGTATTGATGGCAGAGCTCGCCCAGCTTGCCCCAGGCCGTGACGCGGAACCATGTGGTCTTCTCTTGCTGTGTGCCGTCCTGGCTGGTCCAGCGCCGGGTGGTGGCGACGGAAAAGGACGAGACGGCCTGTCCGCTTGCGGTGTAGCGTAGCTCAGGGTCACGCCCTAAGTGCCCGACGACGATGGTTTTGCTGTACATGGCAGTGCTCCTTGTGGTGTAAGATGGCGGCAGGAGCTACGCAGTGAACCGTGCAAGGGGAGGGTGCCGGCGAGGGCGGTATGAGAGGTTGCGGAGATCCGCCCAGAGATAGGGGGCGCCGCAACGGCCTTGTCTTCTGTGCAATTGATCCTTGGCGTTCGTGCGTAAACAATCCAGACCGCTGCGAAGAGGAACCGTCATCATCGGAGTTGTCCGGTTCCTGCGCAAGGAGTATAGTGCAACAGGCGCAATTTGTCAAACTAGACGAACACCTGTTCGTATATTTGCTAACTTACCGAGCCAAGAACAGCACTCCCCAAGCAGCTTTAGCCGTTGCGGCTCAGACAGCAGGCGCTGGCAGCCGTGGAGCCTGTATCGGCTTGACAGACGCCGTTGCAAGCGCGGATCCAAGCGCCCGGCTTCTATTGCTGAATGGTCGAGGCCTGTGGCTCATCAGCCGGCAGCAGCGTAACCCCTTCTTGATCAAGGAAGAGCGCTACAGGCTGGCCGAGCGCCGGCAGTGCGCTGGCGCTGGCGCCTGGCAGCTCGAAGGTCAGGCGAGTGTGCAAGCCGCAGTCAACCGTTAGCTTGACCTGGCTGCCGCGAAAGGAGAAGTCTGCCAGCGCGCCTTGTACACAGTTGGGCCCAGAGGATTGGCTGGCGGCCGGCAAGAGCGCCGCAGCATCCGGCCGCACCAGCACGGTGACCGCAGCGCCGGCTGCGATCGGCTCGCTGCAGCCGGCGCAAGCCAGCGTTCCAATGGGCGTGGCAACCGCCGGTTGCGGGGCATCCGTCAGCAGCACCCCGGGCAAGAGATTGTGCATGCCTAAGAAGTGCGCGACGAAGCGGCTGGCCGGTCGCCGGTAGACCGCAAGGGGCGTTCCTTGCTGCTCGATGCGGCCGGCGTTGAGGATCAACACCCGATCGGCGATGGCAAAGGCCTCTTGTTGGTCGTGGGTGACGTAAAGCGCCGTCATGCCGATCTGTTTGAGGATGCGCCGCAGCTCGGTCATCAGTTCCTCGCGCAGAGTGCGGTCCAGCGAGCCCAGCGGCTCATCGAGCATCAGCAGCCGCGGGCTAGGCGCCAGGCTGCGCGCCAGGGCCACCCGTTGTTGCTCGCCGCCGGAAAGCTCGTGCACGCGGCGCTCGTCGTATCCTGTCAGATTGACGAGGTCGAGCATGGCGGCAACGCGTTGCTGAATGGTTGGCCGATCCTGCCCGGCCATGCGCAGTCCAAAGGCGATGTTCTCGGCCACGCTCTTGTGCGGGAAAAGCGCGTAGTCCTGGAACATCAGACCGAAGCCCCGGCGGTGCGCCGGCGTGGCCGCCAAGTCCCGCCCGTCGCACAACACCGCGCCAGCATCGGCATGTTCTAGCCCGGCGACAATGCGCAACAGGGTGGTCTTGCCGCATCCCGACGGACCGAGCAGACACAAGATCTCGCCCGCCTCTACGGCGAATGAAATGGCGTGCAACACCGGCGTCGAGCCAAAGGACTTGGTTACGCCGCGAACTTCTAGCAAAGGCATTAGAACTCTCCCACACCGCCGACGCGAAAGCGCTCAATGACCAATAGGCCACCAATGCACACCAGCATCAGCAGCGTGCTCATGGCCAGAGCCTGGCCGTAGTTGAGCAGTCCGGGCTGGCTCAAGGCGCGATAGATCACCACCGACATGGTCGGAAAGCGCGGCTGATAGAGCAGCAGCGTGGCGCCGAACTCGCCCAGGCTGATCGTGAAGGCAAACACGCCGGCCACCAGCACCGCGCGGCCAACAATCGGCAGATCGACCTCGCGGATGACGCGCGTCGGTGCAGCGCCTAGCACTGCAGCTGCCTCGCGCAAGCCGGGATCGAGGCTGCGCAGGGCCGGCAGCAGCGAGCGCACCACGAAGGGCATAGCAATCAGCGTATAGGCCAGCGGGATGAGGGCCAGCGAGGTGCGCAAGTTCAGCGGTGGCGCGTCGAGGGCGACGATATAGCCCAGGCCAAGGGTGACCGCTGAGGTGCCCAGCGGCAGCAGCAGGATCGGGTCCAACCAGCGCGCCAGCCGGCCGGCCACGCGGCCCGGCGCGATGAGCATGTAGCTGCTGATCAGCCCCAGGACCAGGGCCAGCGCCGTGGCCAGCACAGAAAACGCCAGCGAGTTGCGGATGGCCTGTACCGGCGGCACGAAGAAGATGTCCTGACTGCGGTTGACGGTAAGTGCCTGGTAGTAGCGCAGCGAGGGCGGACCTGCCCCCAGGGTCACGGAGCGCCAGGCCAGGGCGAAGAGCGGCGTCAGCAGGACGGCCGAGAGCAGGGTGATGACCGCGCCCACGGCCAGCCATTCCCGCCAGTTGGCCGGTCGTCGTGCAATGCTGGCGCGCGGCCGCAAGTTGAGCGGCAGCGAGGCGCGCGCCTGCAGACGTGTGTAGACCACCATGACGCTGAAGGTTATCGCCAGTTGCACCAACGACAGCGCCGCCGCCAGCGGCAGGTTGAAGAGGTTCACTGCCTGGTAGTAGATCTCTACCTCCAGCGTGGCGTAGCGCGGCCCCCCTAGGATCAGGATCACGCCAAAGCTGGTGAAGCAGAAGAGGAACACCAGCAGACCCGCGGCGATGATCGAGGGGAGCAACAGCGGCAAGGTTATCTCGCGCAGCACGCGGCCACGATGGGCACCCAGGATGGCAGCCGCCTCGCCGAGGTGTGGATCTAGGTTGGCCCAGAAGTCGCCAACGATGCGCACGATCACCGTGGTGTTGTAGAACACGTGCGCCAGGAGGATAATCCAGATCGTGTACAGGAGGTCGATGGGGGGACGGGCCAGGCCGAACGCAGCCATGAGCCACTGGTTGAGCAGGCCGCGTGGCCCCAGCAGCGTGGCAAAGGCCGCAGCCACGACCACTGTAGGCATGACGAAAGGGATGGTCGTCAGCGCGCGCAGCAAGTTCTTGCCGGGAAACTCGTAGTGGGCAAACACGTATGCCGCGGGCAAGCCCAGCAGAAGCGTGAGCGCCGTGGAAAGCAGCGCTTGCCACGCGGTGAACCACAGGACGCGACCGAGGTAGGGTCGCTCCACCAACGCCGCAAAACCGCTCAGGTCCACCTTCCCTTCTGGCGCCAGCCCCAAGCCCAGGATGCTCAGCAAAGGGTAAAAGTAGAAGATGGCCATAAAGGCCAGCGGCAGGGCGTAGAGCAGATAGGTGAGTGGGTTGACGCGATGCGACGCAGGGGTCATGACAGATCGAGAGGCAATCGTTGTTGCTCTAGTCAAACGACGACTGGCAGCCAAGCCGGCGACGAGCAGTCGCCGGCTTGGCTTGGGATGCTTGCTTGTGGTGGGCGCATTCCGCAGACCTGCCTGAGCGGGTTGGTCGGCGGCAGCGGATTTAGCGCACGACCGTCTCCAGCCATGCCTCGATCCAGCGCTCGCGGTTGGCCTCGATTTCCTCAGGGTTTATCTGCACCGGCTGGGTCGGCACCTGGGCGAACTGGGTGAAAAGATCGGGCAGCGCGGCCCGCTGGTTGGCCGGATAGACGAACATCTGGAGGGGAATGTCCTCCTGGAAAGTCTGACCGAGCATGAAATCAACCAGCTTCTCGGCCAGGCTGCGTTGCGACGTACCCTTGAGAATTCCGACGAACTCCACCTGGCGGAACACGCCGTTGGCAGGCGAGATGTTGCCGCTGTCTGGCTCGCTCTTGGCGCCTTCGCTGTAGTAGACATCGGCGGGCGGGCTGGTGGCGTAGCTCACAACCAAGGGCCGATCGCCCTCACCGCCGCTGCCCACGGTGAAGTGGCTGAAATAAGCCTCGCTCCAGCCGTCGGTGACTAGAACGTCGTTGGCGCGCAGATCGCGCCAGAAGTCCAGGTAGGTGTAGGGCCCTTCCTCGCCGAAGTGGGCCACGGTGGTCAAGAGAAAGGCCAGGCCAGGCGAGGATGTGGCCGGATTTTGCACGACCAGCAAGCCCTTGTACTCGGGTTTGGTCAAATCCTCGAGTGCCTGCGGCACAGCCAAGCCCTTCTCCTCGAACCAACGCCGGTCGTAGTTCAGGTTGACGTAGCCGAAGTCCACCGGCAGCAAGCGATGGCTGGGATCGATCTCCAGTTCATCGGGGATGTCCGCCAAGGCCGGCGACTGATACGGCGCAAAGATGTCGCACTGGATGGCGCGGCTGAGGAAGGTGTTGTCCACGCCGAAGAAGACGTCGGCCAGGGGGTTGTCCTTGCTCAGGCAAGCTTTGTTGAGCGCTTCGCCGGCGTCGCCAGCCTTCAGGAATTCCACCTTGGCGTTGTTGGCAGTCTCGAACTGGCGTATCACTTCTTCACTGACGGCAAAGCTGTCGTGCGACATCAACACCACCGGCTGCGGCGTCGCCCCACGCAGCGGCTGCGCAGCCGGCGCTCCCGCATATTGCGGCCCACATGCCGCCAAGGCTGCTCCAATCAGCGCCAGGGCCAGCAGTAAGTGTATTCGCTTGGTCATGGTTCCTTCTCCTTTCCGCTCTTGCGAATATGAATGACCAGGAGAGTCCCCTCTTGCACACCGACCTCGGCGCAGTCATGGGTGAGCCGGTTGCTGATGCCCAGCGAAGGCCCCAGCGGCAGGTTGGCCCCTTGCAACGGCCAGCGCACACCGCGGATGTTGACGCCACAGGCATCGCCGCCGAACGGCAGCAGCGACAGCGTGTCGCCCGGCCTGCCGTTGACCTCGAGGCGGCCACGCGTCAGCCAGATGGTTTGGTTACCATCCACGATGCTAGCGCGCGCAGCCGCGAGCTCCGGCAGGGCCAGCAACGCCAGATTACCGAGAGTGTGATCGATGCGCGCGCCCAGAGCGCCGGCAATGAGGATCTCGGCCGGCTGGGCCGCCAGGGCCAGGCGCAAACTCAGTTCCAGATCGGTCTCGTCCTTGTCGGCCGGGTAGACATGAAATGGCACACCTTGGCTGTGCAGCTCGGCTTTGACCTCGGCGTCCACCGAGTCCATATCGCCCACCACCAAGTCCACCGGCCATCCCCAGGCGCGACACAAGTTGGCTCCGCCATCGGCGGCAATAACCAGATCGCCCGGCTGCGGACAATGGTCAGCGGGCGGTGCAGATTGGGGACTGCTGGCCACTACAAATGCGCGCATGTCTCATCCTCTTTGCCAACAGAAAAGGCCGCCTGCCTGGTTACGGCAGACGGCCTTGCTCGTGCTGGATCGGTGCATCCCTACGCCGGCATTACCCAGGTCAGGTTCGAAGGGTCGGTGAGCAGAGCGGCTCACCCTCTCAGCCGGGCGCACCCCGGCTCCCCTGCATGTCATTGAGTTACACAAGCAGTGTAGCATTGACCCAAGCGTCTGTCAAATGCGCGCGTTCGGCGACGCGGTTGTCTAGCTTTCCGGGCAAGTTGTGTAATCTCACAACCGAGACCATCTGTCAACGAGGATTTTTCGCACGATCCCGGCGTGGCCGGTTTGGATGTGGTCGGCCTCGTCTCCACACCATCGTCCGGCTGATAGCCGCACCTACGTTTGAGGTTGCTGGATTGAGGCGCCTGCGGTATACTGAGGCTGCAAGCATCCGCAAAGAGGTGACGTATGACTTCAACGAGCGTGACTCTACAACTGCCTGAACCAGTCTTCAGCTACCTGAGCCAGGTTGCCATCGCAACCAAGCGGCCGCTAGAGCAGGTGGTGCGCCAAAGCGTCGAGGGCAATCTGCCCCCATCGGTCGCAACTGCGCCGGCCGAGATGAGCGATGAGCTTCTCGCGATGCAGGTTATGTCCGTCGAGCAGTTGAGCCGAATTGCTGCGCAACAGATCCCCCCGGACGACCAAGCGCGTCATCTTGAGTTGCTGGAGAAGAACAGTGCTGGTGACCTTACACCAGTCGAGCAAGAGGAACTGAAGGAACTGCGTCTGGCTGCCGACCGCTTGATGGTGCGCAAAGCCTATGCCTGGTCAGTCATGCGCTGGCGCGGCGTAGCAACACCAAGGCTAGACGATCTTCCGTTGGAGTGAACGATGGCGGTTTTGTCGGATGTGCTGCGCCAGCAGGTTTTCGAGCGAGCAGGACATCGCTGCGAGTACTGTCTGACATCGCGCCGCGTGATCGGCATGCCACTGGTGGTCGATCACATCTATCCCAAGGTGCTGGGCGGCCGTGACGACATCGGGAACCTCTGCGCTGCGTGTTATCGCTGCAACGAGTACAAGGGGAGCAAGACCCACGGGTTGGACCCACTGACCAGCGAATTCGTCCCGCTGTTTAATCCCCGCGCTGACAGTTGGAGGGAACACTTGGCCTGGGCCAACGGGGGCACTCACATCGTGGGTTTGACCGCCACCGGCCGCGCCACCGTCCTGGCGTTGCGGATGAACAATGAGTACGTGGTCGAGGCGCGCATCTTGTGGATTGCCCGTCAGTGGCACCCCCCCATCGAGTAATCGCTTCGGAGTGCCATGGCCACAGTGTGGAGTCCTCTTGTATCACCTTTGCTTTTTCGCCGATGTCCAGTTGTGTTATAATAGGCGCCGCCACCAGTACGAGTCTCTTTCCACTTTCATTCAGCTTTCAGCTCTAGGTGCCGGGCACTTGAGTCTGCGTTGGGAAGGGTGTCCGCTGAGCCGACTTCCGCTGCAAACCGGTCGTGGGTCCCAATACCCGGCACCTAGATATTCACCTTTTAACCTTTTCCGGAGCGTGGGCCATGTCTATCCCTGAGCGCCTGGGCGTATTCTATCTTGGCAAAGAGTATGACTTGCAAGCCGGCCAACTGAAAGATACGCCGGTGATGTACGATGCGCGCGATCTGACAACGCACGCTGTTTGCGTAGGGATGACCGGTAGCGGCAAGACCGGTCTCTGCATCGACTTGATGGAGGAGGCAGCCATTGACCAGGTGCCGATGATCATCATCGACCCCAAGGGCGACATCACCAACCTGCTGCTGACCTTCCCCAATCTGCAGCCGGAGGACTTCCTGCCCTGGATCAACATCGACGATGCCCGGCGCAAAGACATGACGCCCGAGGCTTATGCCGCCAAGCAGGCCGAAACCTGGGCCAAGGGGCTGGCTGATTGGGGACAAGGGCCAGAACGGATTCGCCTGCTCAAAGAGAGTGCCGACTTCCTGATCTACACCCCGGGCTCGGACGCCGGCCTGCCGGTCAGCATCCTCAGCTCCTTTGCCGCTCCCAAGCTCAGTTGGGAGGATGAGCAAGAGGCCTTGCGCGAGCGCGTCAGCGGCACGGTGAGTGCCTTGCTGGGTTTGATCGGTATCGAGGCGGACCCCGTGCGCAGCCGCGAACACATTCTGCTGGCCAACATCGTCGAGCACTACTGGCGTCAAGGGCAGGACTTGGACCTGGCCAAGTTGATCATGGCGATCCAAAAACCGCCGGTGCGCCAACTGGGCGTTTTCGACGTGGACACCTTCTACCCGGAGAAAGACCGCTTTGGCCTGGCCATGGCCTTGAACAACATCATTGCCGCGCCTTCGTTCAGCGCCTGGATCCAAGGTGTGCCGCTCGACATCGACCGCATGCTCTACGGCGGCGACGCCAAGCCGAACGTCAGCATCTTCTACATCGCCCACCTCAGCGACGCCGAGCGCATGTTCTTCGTCACGCTGCTGCTCGAACAGGTCATTACCTGGATGCGCGGCCAACCGGGCACCACCAGCCTGCGCGCGCTGCTCTACATGGATGAGGTCTTCGGCTATTTTCCCCCTTCCAAAGAGCCGCCCAGCAAGCGCCCCATGCTGACCCTGTTGAAACAGGCGCGCGCGTTTGGCCTGGGCGTGATGCTGACCACGCAGAACCCGGTGGATCTGGACTACAAGGGTCTGACCAACACCGGCACCTGGTTCATCGGTAAGCTGCAGGCCGACCGCGACAAACAGCGTTTGCTGGACGGCCTGGAGGGTATCGGCGCCGGCGGGGGAGGTCAGCCAAGCCGGCAAGAGCTGGACAAGATGATCTCCGGCCTGGGCAACCGCGTGTTCTTGCTGCACAATGTCAACCAGGGCAAGCCGATCACCTATCAAACGCGCTGGGCGATGAGCTATCTGCGCGGGCCGTTGACGCGGAGCCAGGTCAAGGAGCTCATGAAGGAGCAACGCACTGCCGTTTTGGGTCGGGCAGCTCCGGCTGCGCCGCGCCAACCGGCGAAAGAAGCGACCGCTGAGCCTAAAGCAGCCGCTGCACCGACCGCTCCGGCGGCGCCAGTAGCCCAGGCCGCTGGCCTGGCGGCCGTGGCCCCCACGCTGCCGCCCGATGTGCCGCAAGTCTACTTGCCCGTGCGCCGGTCGCGCTTCCAGGCGTTGGGCGACCTGGAGAGCAGGACAGGACGCTCGCTGAACGTCGTGGACAGCAAATTGCAGTACGACGTGCGCATCTTGGGCGTTGGCACAGTCAATTTTGTCGATGATAAGCGGAACGTGCGCGCGCAGGAAAGCGTCAACTTGCTGATTGCGCCGCCGGCTGGCGCCGGCCTGGTGCGCTGGGACGAGGCGACACGCCTCGATCTGGACGTCGCTTCCCTGCCTAGTGCTCCTGAGGACGGCGCTTCGTTCGGCCCTGTGCCGGATACCGTCAACACAGCGAAGAAGTTGGCGGCCATGACAACCGCCTTGCGCGATTACCTGTACCAAAACATGAGCTATCCGCTGCTCTACAATCCGACGCTGAAGCTCTACGCCCAGCCGGACGAGGATGAACGAGCGTTCAGGATCCGCTGTCAACAGGCGGCGCGCGAGCAACGCGATGCGGAAGTGGACAAGATGGCTGCTAAGTATGAGACGAAGCTGGCCAGCTTGCGCGAGAAGTTGCGCCGCGAGCAGGTCGAGCTCGAGAAGGATCAAGCTGCGCACAGCGCACGCAAACAACAGGAGATGTTGTCGGTGGGCGACTCGCTGCTGAGCATCTTCGGCGGCCGTAGGCGCAAGCTCACGACTGCGCTCTCCTCCGCTTCACAGAAACGACAGATGACTGCGCGCGCTAAACAGGAGATCGAGGAGTCGCAGCAAGCAATCCAGACCTTAAACGAACAGATCGCCCAGATCGAACTGGAAATCGAGGACGCAAGCAAGCAGGTCACAGCCACCTGGGAAGCGGCCACGCAACAGATCGAGACCTATCCTGTGCGCCCGCGCAAGACGGACGTCAACGTGCAGCGCGTGGCCCTCGCCTGGACGCCGTATTGGCAGGTCACCGTCAGCGATGCCGGCGGCGGGCAGCGCGTCGAGGTCGTACCGGCCATCTGAGAGCGATCGTCTGTAAGTCGGCAAACTTACTTGGCTGCCCCTCGCTGGTATACTCTTCATGACAAACCTGCTCAGCAGCCCTCGTGCCTTGTTAGGTCGGATTCTGTCGAAATTACACCCGGTCACGCAAGAGCGTGGACAACAGGCGTAGCAACTATTCAGCCCTAGGTGCCGGGCACTTAAGGCTGCGCTGGCCAGGGCGTCTGCAGAGCCGGCTCAAGCTGGGAACCGGTCGCAAG
>DAOUBX010000203.1:0-3407 GCA_034432445.1 Anaerolineales bacterium | reverse complement strand
CATCACCGCCAATCCAGACGTCACCAATTGGGTTGTCTTCGGCTGCAACGACGAAGGTGTGCTGGGTACGCTCAATGCGCTCGCCACTGCTGGCGTCAGCCCTGACGACATCATCGCTGTCGGCCTCGGCGCCTATGAGGCGTGCAAGCCCTGGGCTGCCGGGCAGCCTTCCGGTTTCAAGGCTGCGCTCTTCATCTCTGGCCTGGACGTTGGCGCAACTGCAGCGCAGGTGCTCTACGATGCTGTCGTCAACGGTGTGGAACCGCCCGCCTTCTCCATCGCCCCGACGACGATCGTCGATGCGTCCAACTTCAAGGATGTTCTCGACCCGATCTCGCTGGCGAACTGCTCTAAGTAGGTTTTCCTGTGTGCGGTGGGCTGGGTCAGGCGACCTGGCCCAGCCCACCGCTGCCAAACCCGCCTCGCCACAGGGAGAACGCCAGGCATCACTATGACTATGACCATGACGGCTGCGCCGCAGTCCACCACAGGGTCTTCCCTACGCGGAAACCTCGAAATTCGCAATGTCAGCAAGGCTTTCCCCAACGTCCAGGCACTCACCGACGTCTCACTCGACATCCGTCCTGGCGAGATTCTTGCTTTCATGGGCGAGAATGGCGCCGGCAAATCCACGTTGCTCAAGATCATCAACGGTGACTATCAGCCGGATGTTGGCACGCTGATGCTCGATGGGCGAGAGGTTGTCTTTGCTAATCCGCGCGCTGCCCACCACGCCGGCATCCGCGTCATCTACCAGGAGCCGGAGATTATCCCTGGCGTCGATGTGGCAGAGAATATCTGGGTGGGCGAGTTGCCCAAGCGTTTTGGCATGATTGATCGCGGTCGCCTCAATGCTGAGGTGCAGCGCAGCCTGGCTGAGTATGGCTTTGAGAACGTACTCCCCATGAACCTGATGGGCGACCAGCTTTCATCGGCCCAGCGCCAGATCGTGGAGATCATGCGCGCCCTCAAGTCGGGCGTGCGGGTACTGGCGCTGGATGAGCCGACCTCCTCGCTCACCGACGACGAAGTGGATCGCCTCTTCGCCCTTGTGCGGCGGCTGCGCGATGAGGGAGTCGCCATCATTTACGTGTCGCACCGCATCAAGGAGATTCTTCAGCTCTGTGACCGGGTCGCCATCCTGCGCGACGGCCGCCTGATCGCCGTGCGGCCGGCGGCCGAACTCACCGACGCCGAGATCGTGCGGCTGATGGTCGGTCGTGATCTGACCGACGTCTTCCAGCGGCGCCCGGCGGGCGCCAACCGCGAAGTGTTGCGCGTCGAGAATATCTGCAGCAACTGGCATCGGGATGTGAGCTTTCACATCAACGCCGGTGAGGTTGTGGGCTTTGCCGGGTTGGTCGGCGCAGGGCGCACAGAACTGGCCAAGGTCATTTTTGGCGAATTGCCCATGAACAGCGGGCAGATCGTACTCGAGGGGCGTGTGGTGAACATTCGTCGGCCGGATGACGCCATTGCCAAGGGCATCGGCTTTGCGCCGGAAGACCGCAAGCGCGAGGGACTGATCTTGATTCGCAGCGTCCTGGAAAACGCGTCGCTGGCGATTCTCCGCCGCCTGTCGCGCTTTCATTTTGTGCGCAGCGGCCTGGAACGCAAGGTCGTCACCGGGTTTATCGAGCAGCTTCGCGTACGCACGCCGTCGATCGATCAGGAAGTTGGCAAACTCTCCGGCGGCAATCAGCAGAAGGTCGTGTTGGCGCGCTGGCTGGCAGCCAAGCCGAAGGTGCTGATTTTGGACGAGCCAACGCGCGGCATCGACATCGGCGCCAAGGCGGAGATTTATCGCCTGATCGACGACCTGGCCAACGACGGTTTGGGCATCATGTTCATCAGCTCGGAATTGCCCGAACTGCTTGGGCTGGCCGACCGCATCTATGTCATGCAAAACGGCCGCATTACCGGCGAACTGGCCGGGCCAACCGCCACAGAGGAGGCCGTCCTCGCCCTGGCGATGGCCGACAACCTATCAGCGACCACTGCACCGGTCGCGTCATCACTGGAGAAGGACAGCACACGATGAGCGCTCCTGCGACGCCTGCATCCACCATCTCGCCGCGCACCAGCATATTCCGCCGATGGATCGACGCTGTCGGCGCTGACAATCTTTCGCTGATCTTTGCACTGGTCGCGCTAGTTTTTCTGATCACCGTGGTGAGCGGCTGGTTTGGACTCAGTGGCGGCGACAAGTTCTTTTCGTGGCAAAATATCATGAACAGCCTGGCGCAGGCTGTTGTGGTCGTTGGGCTGCTGGCAATCGGCGAGACGGTAGTGATCATTGCCGGTGCGCTCGATATTTCCATCGGCTCGATAGCTTCGATTGGCTCCGTTGTCTCGGCGTCTGTGCTGGTTGGCGTCGGCATCGGCGCCAGCAGCTTCATTCCTTCTGGCAATGTCTGGGTTGCGGTGGCGGCGGGCATCATCGCCGGCATGATTGCCGGCGCCATCAACGGCTTCATCGTCACTATGCTGCGGGTGAACCCGATCATCGCCACCTTGGGCACGCTGGCCGCCTTTGGCGGCATTGCCTTCCTGCTGGTGCCGGAAGGCAAGCCGGTGGGGGTGCTCACCCAGCCCGAATTTACCTGGCTGGCGCAGGGCCGCTTCCTCACCGACGCGCCTGTCCCGCCGCTGGGCGGCTCCAAATGGACCGGCATTCCCGTGTTAACCGTAATCCTGGTCGTCGTGGCTATCCTCGGTCATATCCTGATGACCTACACCGACTTTGGCCGGGCAATTTATGCCATCGGCGGCAACGCTACGGCAGCGCGTCTGGCTGGCATCAACCTGTCACGGGTGCGCGTGCTGATGTACGTCTTTTCGGGCGCCATCGCCGGTCTGGCTGGCGTGCTGCTCACCTCGCGCACGACGTCGGGCAACCCGGTCAACGGCACCGGTCTGGAGCTGCAGGCGATCACCGCTGTCTTCCTGGGCGGCGCCGCCACAGCCGGCGGCAAAGGGACGATCTTTGGCACTTTTCTTGCCGTGATCCTGGTGGGCGTACTCAACAATGGGATGAACCTGCTGGGCTTCAACACCTTTGTACAGCGCGTCGCCCTGGGCTTGCTGTTGATTGCGGCGGTGGCGATCTCCCAGTGGCGCCAGGCCCGCGCCGAGCGGGCGCGCACGCGCATCGCAGCGGAGGAATAGTACGCTATAATCTGAATCTGAAGTATAGGTGAGGGGCGCATCGCCGCCTCCCACAACGTAGTCCAGGTAGAGTGGGGGGCCTCACACCATGAAACACCGTGACCGTGTCTTGATGGCGCTCAACCATGAGGCGCCAGATCGCTGCCCCATGCAGGTTTCCTTCACGCCGGAGTTTGCGGCGCGGTTGCGCACTGAGATGAAGTTGGGCGGCGACAAGCTCCACAATCCACACGGTGGCG
>DAOUBX010000202.1:0-9663 GCA_034432445.1 Anaerolineales bacterium | reverse complement strand
GGTCATGATCGGTTGTAGATGATGTGTTTGCTGATAACGACGAGATGAATGCAAACGATGACACGCCTAGGTGGGTCGGTTTGTTCAAGGTGCGAGATCTACCTAACTGAGCTCGTGGGTGGGGACGGTGTTTCACGGCCGGAAGGGCGACTGATGAAAGTTAAGAAAATGTTCCGGCAATAGCCGCTTGCGGCGGGTCGCTCCTTGTGTGAGCCCGCCCGGCGACACCTGCACTTGTAGCGCAGGTGCAAGTGCGAATCGACCGGGCTATCAAACGGCGCCCCGTCAACGGGGCTGAAAGACGCGCCATGCACGCGCGAGCCCGTTTCAACGGGCGCTGTTATGTAGCCGGGGAATGAAGTTCCCCGGCGAGCTCGCACCTGGACGCGCTTCGCTCTGTTACCGGAGTATTATCTTAACTTTCATAAGTCGCCATTACCAAGGCATGACGTAACGGTCATGTCGATGTTACCACGTCCCCGGCGAAGCGCCAACTAGACCGGCCCAGTCCCCGGCAAAGCCTGATATTTAGGAAGCCTGCTCCCTTGCCCCAGCATCAGTGTCAGGCTATAATGGTGAACAATAAGACGTTGTTCTTAAGGGTGCAGCTCAGTTTGGGGCGCGAAACCCTTTGGGTCTTGGACTAACGGCTCGTGGCAGTCACGCGGTGAGAGACTCTCGGGGTTGGCCCCCAAAGTGAAACAACCCTTGTTTCAGTCTCAATGCCTGCTCTGTGCCTGTCGCGAGCGCACGGACGGCTTAGGCCACCGGCTAGATCAAAAGGAGAAACCTCATGGGAGACTTGCTTGGATCGTTGATTTCCACCCTTCTTGTGATCGTGGTAGCCGTAGCGTTGCTCAGCTCGGCCATCAAGATCGTGCAAGAATACGAGCGTGGCGTGATCTTTCGGCTTGGTCGGTTGGTCGGCGCCAAAGGCCCGGGTCTGTTCTTCATCATCCCCTTCGTTGACCGCATGGTCAAGGTCGACTTGCGCACGGTCACCCTGGATGTGCCGTCGCAGGAGGCTATCACACGCGACAACGTCACCGTCAAGGTCAACGCCGTTGTCTACTTCCGCGTGCTCGATCCTTCCGCAGCGATTGTCAATGTGGAGGACTACCGCCGGGCCACCTGGAACATCGCCCAGACCACGCTGCGCAACGTGCTGGGCCAGAGCGAGCTGGACGAGCTGCTGGCGCACCGCGAGCGCATCAATCAGAAGCTGCAGCAGATCATCGACGAGGCGACCGAGCCCTGGGGCATCAAGGTCAGCATCGTCGAGGTGAAGGACGTGGAGCTGCCGCAGACGATGCAGCGCGCCATGGCGCGGCAGGCCGAGGCCGAGCGCGAGAAGCGTGCCAAGATTATCCACGCCTCCGGCGAGTACGAGGCGGCGCAGCAGTTGCGCGAGGCCGCGGGTACGATCGCGCAGGAGCCGGCTGCCATCCAACTGCGCTATCTGCAGACCCTGACGGAGATCGCCGTCGAGAAGAACTCTACGATCATCTTCCCCGTGCCGCTGGAGTTCATGAAGGCCTTCGCCAACATGTTTGCCGTCTCGGCCCCTGCGGACGGTGGAGATCACGGACAGCCGACCGCCTAGCCGGAGCAGCCTTCAGCGGTGGACGACGCACAGCCCTGCTTTGCGCAGGAGGTTCTTGAGTTGGACCTGCGGGCCATCGCTGATGGCCTGGCGGCGGCGGGCTGGGACGTGCTCGTGGGCTACTCCGGCGACGAGTTGGCAGCCCGGCTGGAACCGTCGCCGGCAGGTGGCGTGTGGAGCCTGGTAGTGGACCGCAGCGGTCGTTGGCGCGGCACGCTGACCCGCGACGTCGCTGCGCCGGCGGCCAGGCATGTGCAGATTGGCGAGCGTAGCTATGTGCTGCGGCGCACAGAGCAGCGCATCCTCACGGCGGCAGGTCGCCTGAGCGCCGTTGGCGACCTGCCACTGATTCTGGACGACCTCGCCGTGTTGGCCTTGACGGAAGGCACGGCCTAGCAACAGGCGTCCGGCGCTTCTGGCGTCATTCCACAATGTTGATCAGTCCTTGCACGTGTTCAGCCTCTGGGCTGCGCGCTGCCTTCAGACTCAGACGATGGGTTGGTGGGCGCGGTGGCTGCGCCCAGACCTGCCTGAGCGCAGATAGCAGATATCAGTAGCGCACAGCGTTTTCTCAGCTGCGGGAGCGTTGGTATGAGACAGGGCGAAGACGCTTCGGGAGAGGTCGATCGAACTGCTGCGGCAGGAGACGCTACGCCAGAGACGCAGGCTGTGGTGTCCAACAACCCACCTGCCCCGCGCCGTCTATTGTTGTTGACCGTCCTGCTTACCTCGTTGTTTTGGGTGACGGGCGGCGGGCTGCTGGTGATGGTGTGGCGCCAGCCCCGGCCGGTCGCTTTCCAGATTGCGCCGCCGCCTGCTACCGCTACGCCGCTGCCGACGGCAACCGCGCTGCCGACGCCGACGCCGGCGCCGTTGTGGGTGGATGTCGGCGGCGCGGTGCAGGTCCCCGGCGTGTACCGGCTGCCGCCGGGCAGCCGGGTGCAAGATGCGCTTGCTGCGGCCGGCGGCTTGAGGACTGACGCCGACCTGCGCGCTGTAAGCCGGGTGCGCGTGCTCGGCGATGGCGAGAAGCTGTACGTGCCGGCCCAGGGGGAAACACCGACCACTGCGGCAGAGGACGGCCCCGTGCGCGCCGCGGCGATCACGGTTGATCAGGGGGCGATGCGCATCGACCTTAACACGGCCACGCTCGAGGAGCTGGACACCTTGCCCGGCATCGGCCTCAAGACCGCCCAGGCGATCTTGGACTACCGCCAGGCCAACGGGCAGTTCAAGTCGGTGGAAGACCTGTTGAAGGTTAAGGGGATTGGCGAAGCGACACTGGCCAAGATTCGGGACCTCGTGATGGTACAGGGGCTGCCCTGAAAGCGGCCCGGCCGGGTGCGCTTTCCGGGGTGCTGGGCACGTACCGACCACAGCGCAAGGCGTTGGGCGCCCAAAAGACCGGATACGCCGAAATACAGCGTTGTTGATGGTGGCTACTTAGTCGGCATGTCAAGGCGCCGGCCAATCGATGCACACAGATGCGCCCCCAGGAAGATGATCGTCACGCTCAAATAGACCCAAAGCATTAGGACAATGATCGAGGTAAGGGAGCCGTAGATCAGCTCATAGCGGGTCAGACGGCCGCTGAGATACCAGCCAAAGCCGGCGTTCAGCGCCTGCAACGCCAGTGTGGCCAGCGCAGCAGCTCCCAAGGCGGGACGCCAAGCCACGCGCAGCCGAGGCACCCAGTGGTAGATAGCCGTCAGCGCCGCAAACGTGACGGCCAGGGCGATCAAGCGCGGGGTCGAGGACCAGAACCACGCCAGGTCCACGCCGAGAGCCGTCAAGATGGGCGTCGGTCGTGCGGCCAACGCGACTAGGAGGGGCGTGGCAATCAGCGCCGCCAAGAGAAACACGTAGACAACGCCGATCATCAGCAGCCCCACCAGCCGCGCCTTCACGGGGTTGGGCAGCCGCTCGCGTGCCCAGGCCAGGTCGATGTTGTAAGTCAACGTCGTGAAAGCGCTCGACGCGGACCACAGCAGGGCCAGCACGCTGAGGATGCCGACCTCGGTGCGCATGGCGACGACGCTGTTCACAGCTTCGTTGATGAACTGGTCGAGCGCGGCAGAGTCGGGCACGATCTCGTCGAGGATCGTCAACAGCACCGCCTGCGTGCTCTCGACCTCGACAAACAAGCTCATCGTGATGGTCAGGACCAACAACAGGGGGAAGAGGGAGAAGAGGGTGTAGTAGGCCATGCTGGCCGAGGCCTGGCTGCCCTGGGCTGCAGCGTAGCCGGCCACGGCTTGGCGCGCCACAGCCAACCAGCCGCCGCTGAGTCGATCGACGCGCCGATAGAGGGCCTCCGAATGTGTGATGAAGTCAGGCAGGGGCAGCTTGTTGGGCATGTGGACGGGTCAACAGCGTCGGTGGACACACAGAGCCGATAGCGCTCGATTGGTAGTCTAATCGATCTCTCCTCGTCGCGCCAATCAAGAGCCGCGCCGGTGACGCTCAAAAGACGAAGACAGTGATCAGGTCGTTGACGTTGGTCTGGGTAGGGCCGGTGACCAGCAGATCACCCACGGCCTGCAGATAGGGAAACGCGTTGTTGGCTGCCAGGTGCCGGCCTGCGTCAAGGCCGATGGCCTCGCCGCGCGCCACGGTGCTGCTATCGACGACCGCGCCGGCAGCGTCGGTAGGGCCATCGGTGCCGTCGGTGGCCAGCGCTGCCACGACGATGCGCTGGCCCTCGGTCACGCGCGCCAGCGCCAGCGCAGCGGCCAGCGCCAGCTCCTGATTACGGCCACCCTGGCCGTCTCCGTGCAGGGTGACGGTGGTCTCGCCGCCCAGGATCAAGCAGGCAGGCGCAGCCAGCGGGCGGCCGCGCATTGCCACCTCGCGTCCCAGGCCAACTGCGACCTTGGCCACCTCCCTGGCCTCGCCCTCGACGAAAGTGGAAAGAACGGCGGCGCGCAAGCCCTGGGCTGATGCCGCCGCTGCTGCGGCATCAGCAGCCATGGCGTTGTCGGCCACGATCAACGTCTGGCTGTGTGCGAAGGCCGGATCATCGACCTGGGGCGTATCGGGTAGCTTGCCGGCTGCTCCGGCCGCCAGCCGGCCTAACACCGCCCGCGGCAAGGCCGTCTCCAGATCGTGCTTGGCGACCACCGCCCAGGCGTCGGCCCAGGTCGAGCGTTCGGGAACGGTAGGGCCGGAGGCGATCACGTTCAGAGGGCTGCCTACCACGTCGGAGAGCACCAGGCTGACCAGCGTGGCCGGGCTGGCCAGCCGCGCCAGCTGCCCGCCCTTGAGCTGCTCCAGGTGCTTGCGCAGCGTGTTGATCTCGTCGATCGTCGCGCCACAGCGCAGCAGCGCTTGGGTGGTGGCTTGCAGGTCGGCCAGGCTCAGTCCCTCAGCGGGCAAGGTCAACAGCGCCGACCCGCCGCCGGAGATCAGGCACAGCACGAGATCGTCAGCCGTTGCCTGGCGGGCGAAAGCGGCAATGTGCTCAGCGGCCTGGACACCAGCCTGATCGGGCACCGGATGACCGGCCTCGTACACGGCGACGCCGGCCGGCAGAGCCCCTGCGCCTGTCGTATGGCCGTATTTGGTCACCAGTGCGCCGGCAGTCAGCCGGTCGCCCAGCACGTCGGCCGCGGCGCAACCCATCGCTACCGCGGCCTTGCCGCAGCCCAGCAGCAAGATGCGCTTGTAGCAACCGAGGTCATAGACCGTTTCGCCGACCTGCAGCCGGTTGTCCTGGCGGCGCAGCGTGCGCCGCACGGCCTGACCGGGGTCAACGGCCTCCAGGGCGGCCTGCAAAACCGGCAAGATACGACTGCGTCGTTCGCGGTCGTGCATCAGAATGGCGGCATCGAAGTGGAAGGTTGGCATGGCGGTGCAGTTCCTAGACGCGGTCGAGCACGCGGCGGCCGTTGGCCCACAGGGCGAGAACCTGTAGGTAGTTGAGCGGTTGCAGGCCACGGCCGGGCAGGCCAAGGGCGTCGAGCGCCGCGCGCACGGCGGTCGGCTCAGGATGTTCGACGGCGACGGTGGTGAGCGTTTCCGGCGCAGTGATCTCGGTCAGCTCGACCAGGACCGCAGGCGCGGATTGGTCGGCTGTCAGCGCCAACCAGCCCAGAAACCGCCGCTTGGCGACGGGGATGAGACGCACAGGCGACCCGCTGTGCACAAGCAATGCCAGCAAGGCCGGCCGGTCGAGCGGTTGTTGCGGCGGCCGTGGCGGCGTCACGCCCAGCTCAGCGCAGAGGGCGTTGACTACAGCCGGCGTCAGAGGGAACGGAAAAACCTCGGCCGGATCCTCCAGCCATTGCTCCAGCCCCTCGACGGCGGTCAGAAAGCGCTTCAGCTTCAGATCGTCGCCCCGTAGCTTGACATTGAGCGGGCAGTCCGGCGCCCACAGGTAGAAGTCGGTCACCTGCCAGTCCTCCTCTAGCAAGGGCGGCAGGCGCCGAATGTGCTGCGCCAGCGAGGGGGCCGGCCGGCCAAAGCCGCGCCATTCCCAGTGCTTGCCGACGGCCATCAGGGTGCGCTCCGTGCCGTTGCGCGGTCGGCCCGCCACCGCGCGAACAGGGCGTTGTGCAGCACGCGGCCGGCGCTGCGTTCCACCGTCGTCAGCTCGCCCACTTCGACTGTGCCGCCCAGCCCGGCCGTCATCGTACCGATCGCCGCGGCCAGGGCCTCAGCCGTGACGCCCTTGGTGTAGACTGTAACCACCCCGAACTGCGACGTCGGGCTGAGCACGGCCTGACAGGCTCGGCATAGCTCGGCGAACAGGCGGTCGAAGGCCCACACCTCGCCGCCGGGGCCGCGGCCGAACGCCGGTGGGTCCATGACGATGCCGTCGTAGCGCGACCCGCGCCGCGCCTCACGACGCAGATAGGTCAGTGCGTCCTCGACGATCCAGCGGATGGGCCGATCGAGCAGGCCGGAGAGCGTTTGGTTCTCGCGCGCCCACGTGACGGCCTTCTTGGACGCGTCGACGTGGGTGACGGCTGCGCCGGCCTGCGCCGCAGCCAGGGTGGCCAGCCCCGTGTAGCCGAAGAGGTTGAGGACGCGCACGGGCCGGCCGGCCAGCCGCACCTGCTCGGCGATCCAGTCCCAGTGCACGGCGTTTTCTGGGAATACTCCCACCTGCCGCGACTCCCTGGCCTGCACCCAGAAGCGCAGGTTGCGATAGCGTATCTCCCAGCGCTGGGGGATCGCCTGGCGGTAGTCCCACTGGCCGCCCTCCTTGGCCGCGGCGACGAACATAGCGTGCGCCGCGTCCCAGGTGGCCCGAGGCAAGGCCGGCCGCCAGGTCGCCTGCGCCTCCGGCCGGATCAGCGTCACCGGCCCGAAGCGCTCCAGCTTGTGGCCGTGGCCGCTGTCGAGGAGGTCGTAGTCTTGCCAGTTGGAGGCGCTCAGGGTGGGCATGGGAGGGCTTGTTTGGACTTACTCGAAGACACGCCTGAGCAACTGGTGAGTTGCGCTACGACTGTATGGCGACATGGAAGTCGCCACCTGAGTACCCAAAGGCTTGCAGGATCATCTCAGCGACGCGCTGCGCGCTGGTTGCGCTCTGGTTGGCCTCCAGCCACAGATCGTCCACGCCAATGGGAACGGGGTTGATCATGCGATCTGACGCCGCAGCGATGTGCTGCCGGCGCGGCCCGCGCACGGTCAGCGCCCGCTCAACGAAGTCGTGAGGGTGCCGCTCGGCCATGATCTGGCACAGGGTTACCAGCAGATCGCGCCAACTGGACGCGGGGTAGGACTGGCCCAGCAATGTGAAGCCGGTCGGCTTCTTGGCAGCCGCTTTGGGTTTGCCGCTCCCTGCATCAGAGGCTTCGGGAAGTTCCACGGATACCGACTCGGGCTCAGCCGCCGCCACAGCCGACGCAGGCGCAGCCGACCCAGCCAGCTCGCCCCACCACTCCTCGTCCAAGCTGATCACCTTGAGCGCCTTCTCCACCACGCCGACCTTGTGGCGGATCAATAACTCCAGCAGCTCCTGGCCGTTGATCAGGCCGATGCGCGTCTTGTTGGCCGCAGCCGCCTCCTCGCGCGCGCCCTTGGAGAAGTCGCTGGTGGTGATGATGATGCCCTGCTGGTGCACCTGCAAGGAGCCTCGCAGCGAGGTGACCGTCGGCGCCCGGACGTTGCCCTTCCAGCGCTTGACCTGCACGGCGGCGTTGACCTCGGTGAGGCCGGCCGCGCGGTAGACGCCCATGACATCGATGCCGCCGTCGCCGCTGCGCTTGGTGACCTGCACCGTGCGCTCGTCAAAGCCCATCTGGATCAGCAGCTCGCCGATCAGCGCCTCGAAGCGGTCAGGGGGCATGGCGTGCAGGTTCGCGCGCAGTTGGTCGCGCGCGGCCTGGTTTATGCGCTGCACCTGCGCCTCAATGCCGGCCGGCCGCCAGTCCACCAGGCCGAAGGTGCCCTTGTCCACGCGTGTAAAGCGCGAGCCTTCTTGCAGCGTATCGGTGTAGAGGCGGGAGGCCATGGTGGCCTCCGGGGTCAGACCCTGGGGCGCGATGAGCTGCTGGGCCAGGGCGCGGGCGGTGATCTCCTCGTAGCGCAGGGGCTCGCCAGCTTGGTGGAGGATGAGGTAGGCGGCGTCGAGATAGGTGGTCATGGAACTGGCTCTGGCGCTTCTCTTAGCTCAGCGATGAACTGGCTGTTCAGGGTACGCCGACCCCCGTGGAGCGTATTAGCAGATGGTCGGACAATTCGCTAGCCCGGCAGCCAGTGTTCGATGCGCACAAAGAGCGCCAGATGGCCGGGGTTTTCAGTGACAACAGTACCGTCGATTTGTAGGGCCTGAGCAGCCAGGATGACATCGCCGTCGAGCTCTTTCGGATCTGCCGTGGGTTTGCCCAGGCTCCGAGACTCGGCCCAAAGCTCGGCGGCTTTGAGCATGGCTTCGGAATTGAGTGGTAAGAAGATCAAGCGGCTGCGCAACTGATCCAGGCGCTGCAATGAGCGCGTGAAAGATGTCCGGCCCCGGCGGATCTCGAGCAGGAAGTTGCGCTGCAGTTCGTAATCGACGATCTCTGGCAACACAAATCTATCTCCAGCAGCGACGCGGTCTTGCAGCCACTGCCGGACACCCGGGGAGATGCCGGGGTGAACGATCTTGCCGGCTGGGCCGGTGTCCAGGACGAGGATTTTACTCATGGAAACGACTGCGATCCGACAGACGGTTTTCTTCGATGTCTTGCCGGATGATCGGCCAGACCTCTTGATCGTAACCGTCGTCTTCAGCCAGCCACTGCTCCACCAATTTTAGAACGGCTTCGGCCGAACCTCTGGGGGCGGTGGGACTTTTGACAGCCATCGGTTTGGCAGTTGCAATTGCTTGTTCGGTGATCATGGCTTTACCTTCCTCGTAGGTGCTTCAACCTGGCTCATGCCACTCACGTTTCAGTTCAGCATTATACAATTGGCCCGCCGTCTCAGCAACAATGCGAAGGCCCCCTCGTTCATGCGAGTAAAGCTCAAGCCTTCTTGCAGTGTATCTGTGTACAGCCGCGAGGCCATGGTCGCCTCGGGTGTGAGGTCCTGGGGCGAGATGAGCTACTACGCCAGAGCACGGGCGGTGATGTCCTCGTAGCGCAGGGGCTGGCCGGCTTGGTAGAGGATGTGGCAGGCAGCGTCGAGGTAGGCGGTTATGAAATGTGTTCTTTCGGCAAATCTCAGTAACTGCTCAGGTGCCGGGCATTTATAGGCGATTTGCGACCTAGGTTGGCTTCGCAGACACGTTTGCAAACCAGATGCCCATGCGCGTCGGCGCACAACCGTCAATGAAAGCGCGGCGGGCACGCTCGGAGACCGGCCCGAGCGATTTTCAGGTTAGAATCCAAATGCCCGGCACCTATGGCTGAGTAGTTACGATCGACAACTCAGTCCGACATTTCCGTTGAGATGAGGACGCTGTGTCAGCGGCGGCCGCCTGGTTATGATGAACCTTGAGACAATACTCCGGTAACAGAGCGAAGCGCGTCCAGGTGCGAGCTCGCCGAGGAATGAAGTTCCCCGGCTACATAACAGCGCCCGTTGAAACGGGCTCGCGCGTGCATGGCGCGTCTTTCAGCCCCGTTGAC
>DAOUBX010000201.1:0-3605 GCA_034432445.1 Anaerolineales bacterium | reverse complement strand
GCGTGCTGGCGCCCGCGCCGGCCGGCCAGGCGGTGCGCACGGCGCTGCTGCGCGGCGGCGCCGTCCCGCTGCCAGAGGAGGTCTACCACGTGCTGCGCGTCGAGGCCGGCGTGCCCGCGCCTGGCTTTGAGCTCACCGAACAGGTCAACCCGCTGGAGGCCGGCCTGCGCCGCTTCTGCGATGACCACAAGGGCTGCTACACCGGCCAGGAGATCATCGCCCGCCAGATCACCTACGACAAAGTGACCACCCACTTGGTGGGCTTGCTGCCCGACGAGCCGGTTGCGCCGGAGGCCAAGATCATGGCCGAGGGCCGGCAAGTGGGCTGGATCAGCAGCGCCGTGCACAGCATCGCGCTCGACCGGCCGGTGGCGCTGGGTTTCGTGCGCCGTCCCTACCATGAGCCGGGAACAAACGTGGCAATCTCGATGGCGGACGAGCAGGTAAGTGCACGCGTCGCAGCCTTGCCCTTTGTGCCCTAGCTCCCGCTGCCTGGCGCGGTGGAGGATCAACGCAGCGTGCAGTCAGCGCCGACCATTTTCGCTTTGCTCGAGCGTGGGATATAATGCCTGTGCGGAGTGAATAGTCATGAGCATCGTTGCAACCGTCCAGCGCCTACCCCAAGATCTACAGTTTCCCATGCTCGAATTGGCCGAGGCAATCGAGCAAAAACTGCACAGCGAGCTCGCCGTCCGTCGCGAGGACTTCTTGGCGTTGCAAGAGACGGTGCAAGAGCTGGCTGTGGCCCAGCGCCGCACCGAACAGCGGGTCGAGGAGCTGACCGAGGCCCAGCGCCGCACCGAGGAGCGCGTCAGTCGTCTGGAAGTGGCCCTGATCGAGCTAGCCGAAGCTCAGCGCCGCACCGAGGAGCGCGTCAGTCGTCTGGAAGTGGCCCTGATCGAGCTGACCGAAGCCCAGCGCCGCACCGAGGAACGCGTCAGTCGTCTGGAAGTGGCCCTGATCGAGCTGGCCGAGGCTCAGCGCCGCACCGAAGAGACGCTCAACAAGTTGATCAAACGCGTCGACCGCATCGAGGTCAAGCTCGAGGACTTGGTCGGCGACAACCTCGAACGCAAGTATCGCGAGCGGGCGTTTGCCTACCTGGGACAAATCCTGCGGCCGGTGCACAGCATTTCGCTGCAGGACGTGTTGCCGGACATCGAGGACCGGCTGAGCGAGAGCGAGGTCGACGAGCTGTTGCCGCTGGATGTGCTGCTGCGCGGACGGGCCAAACAGGTCGAGGGCAAGCCAGAAGTATGGATTGCACTCGAGGTGTCGGCCACCGTCGACAGGGGCGACGTGGAGCGCGCGGTGCGACGCGCCCAACTATTGGCCAAGGCCGGTCTGCTGGCGCTGCCGGCGGTGGCCGGAGAGGCCATAACCGATGGCGCCAGCGACCTGGCATCTCGCCAGCACGCGCTGGTCTTGCAGGATGGACAGCGGTTCAACTGGCCCCAGGCGCTGGAGGCCGCCCTGGCCAAGTAGCCGACCTTGCAAGAGCCGCGGCTGGGCATCACACCAACGGTGCACCTGGCGGCGCTGCTGCTCTCGCAATAGCCGTCAACCTAGCGTGCGTCCAAGCATTGCGGCAACAGTCTTGGGCGCACGCTAACTTTCAGCCCGCCTTTCGCCGCTTTCCCTGCTCTCCTTGCCTGCCTTCTTTCCCGCCTCACCTGCGTTGTCTGAAGTCAAGGACCCGTCTCAATGGATCTCACCCCCTCTAGCGCTCCTACTCCCACCGCTGTGTCTGAGCTCCGCCAGCGCATTGTCGGCATTGACCAGCCGGTGCCGGTTCTCGGCGGCGGCATGTTGCCTTACGTCAATCTGGATAACGCCGCCAGCACGCCGGCGCTGGTTGACGTGCTCGACGCGGTCAACCGCTTCCTGCCCTACTACGCCAGCGTACACCGCGGCACAGGCTTCAAATCGCGGCTCAGTACCGCGGCCTACGACCAGGCCCACGAGATCATCGGCCACTTCGTCGGCGCAGACCTGCGCACGAACACGGTGATCTTCGGCAAAAACACCACGGAAGCCATCAACAAGCTCAGCTACCGGCTGAATTTGCCGGCCGACGCCGTGGTGATCACCACCCAGCTCGAGCATCACTCCAACGATCTCCCCTGGCGCGGCCGTTGCCAGGTCGTGCACGTGCGCGCCACGCCCGAGGGCCGGCTGGACGAGGAAGACTTCGACCGGCAGTTGGCGCGCTATGCCGGCCGCATCGGCCTGGTGGCCGTGACCGGCGCGTCGAACGTCACCGGCTTCCTCCAGCCCGTCCACCGCCTGGCGCGCAAGGCGCACGCGGTTGGCGCACGCATCCTGGTGGACGCCGCGCAGCTGGCGCCGCATCGGCGGGTGGACATGCGGCCTGACGCCGACCCGGAGCACCTCGATTTCGTCGTGTTGTCGGCGCACAAGATGTATGCGCCGTTCGGCACAGGCGCGTTGATCGGGCCCAAAGAGGTGTTTTTGCACAGTGCGCCGGAATACACCGGCGGCGGCACGGTAGACGTGGTCACGCTGGACGAGGTCTACTGGGCCGGCGTGCCTGACCGTGAGGAGGCCGGCAGCCCCAACGTCGTCGGCGCAGTGGCCATGGCCGCGGCTGCCCAGACGCTGATGCGTGTGGGCATGGACGCCATCGCTGCGCACGAGGAGGAGCTGCTGCGCTACGCGGTCGAGCGTTTGCAGTCCGTGCCCGGCCTGCGCATCTACGGCGAGCGCGACCCGGCGCGCATGGGCGACAAGGTTGGGGTAATCCCCTTCAACCTGGAGGGCGTGTCGCACTTCCTGGTGGCTGCCATTCTGGGCTACGAGGGCGGCATCGGCGTGCGCAGCGGCTGCTTCTGCGCTCATCCCTACGTGGTACACCTGCTCGACCTGGACGAGCACACGGCGGCGACCTGGCGCGACCAGATCCTGCACGGCGACCGCTCGCACATGCCCGGCATGGTGCGCATGAGCTTTGGCTGCTACAGCAATGCGGCGGACGTGGACCGGCTGGTGGACATGCTGCACCGCATCGTGCGCCGCGACTACCTGGGCGATTACCGGCTGGATCCACACAGCGGCGAATACACGCCCGCCAACTGGCAGGAGCCGGCGGCCGACTACCTGATGTTTGCGTGAAGAACGGCTGCCACTGCGTTTAACGTGGTAGGCCATAGGAATGGCGCTGCGCACCGCTCCCAAACCATCCTTGCCGCAGCACGCAAGCAGGTGAGGATGCCTATCCGATCACACGGAGGCAACCATGAACGACCAAGAGACGCCTGGTTCGGCAGCGGCCGAACCGCAGGACAGTGAAGCCGATCGCGGACCCATCACCGACTACCTGAAGAAACTGCTAGGTGGGTCTGGCGCGCAAACGCCTGCACCACCAGCAGCGCCAAGCGCACCCGCAATCCCTGTGGAGAAACAGCCCATGCAACCTGCACCCACGACCGAGCGCGACTGGACGATCCTGCTCTACATGGCCGGCGACAACGGCAAGGTGTTTCAAACCAAGTACGAGAGTGTTGCAGAATTCAATGAGCAAGCGCTAGACGGAGAGGTTTGCAGATAGCCTCGCTTTGTGGGATTATAGGTTTACCGACCAAACC
>DAOUBX010000200.1:0-35997 GCA_034432445.1 Anaerolineales bacterium | reverse complement strand
CCGGGGAACTTCATTCCCCGGCGAGCTCGCACCTGGACGCGCTTCGCTCTGTTACCGGAGTATTATCTCAAGGTTCATCATAACCGGGGCGTCTGCCGCTGACACAGCGTCCTCATCTCAACGGAAATGTCGGACTGATTTGTCGATCTTCAAAAGCGCGCATTAGACACAGAGAATCGTGAACTACTGAAATTGGGAAAATTGGGAAGGGTGGGGAAGGGGTTGGTGAGGAGGATGGCGGACCGGCCTGGAAGCCCAACGATCCACCCTCTGGCCCTTCATTCCCTTCGTTCCTTCCCATTTCCTTCCTTTCCCTTGTCTACTTGTCTACTCTCTTCATGATTTCTTCCGGCGTCATCTCGGGCGACAGCGTGGCCAAGCGTTGCAGGGCGGCTGCGCCGGGCGGCGTCAGACGGCCGATGCGGGTGTAGAACGCGTTGCGCTGGCGGCGGGTGGGCAGATATGCCCGGGCCCAGGCGCTCTGGTAGCCCAGGTCAGCTGCGCGCTGCAGAGCAGTGTGGCCATAGACGAAGTACGCGCCGTCGAGAAAAGCCTGGCGCACGGGAGCCAGCTCGGCCGCGTCGAAGTCATCCACGAGCTTGTTGCCAAAGCTGTTCATCTCCGTGCCGACGTTGAGCGGCAGGTCGAGCTCGGCGGCCAGGGCCACGACCTCGTAGAGCTTCTGCAGCTTGAGCTGCTTGACAACAGGGTCGGCGATGTTCCAGTTGCGGTCGGGGACGATGTTCATTGCCACGCAGCCCTTGCCGATCAGCAGCTCGGCCAGCTCGGGCATGGCCTGCTCGCCGGCCGACGTGCCGTCCAGCCAGGCGATGCAGGGCAGCGCGCCGCAGGCCGTGATCAAGCCATGAAACTCCTCGACTGAGGGGAAATTCTGCGGGTTGGGCGCCACGTAGCCGACGCCGCCTTGCTTCATCAGTCGGGCGCGGATGGTGTTCTGAATGGCCGGTGCGTCGCCGGTCGGCCCCATCTGCGCGCTGACCTGCTCCCGGCTCAGGCCCAGCTTATCGGCCCAGAAAGCGGCCGGATCGGGGACGGCGCGCTGCGCCGCCCGCACGTAAGCCAGCACCATGTGGCGTTCGGTGGCGTTGCCGTTGGGCGTCAGCGGTAGGACGTCGGCGGCGTAGTCGATCGTTACCGGGTCGAGGTAAGCGTTGACGCGCTGCATGACGCGCAGGTTGCGCTCGCGCGCGCGCCGGCGCAGCATGGCCGCGACCGGCGCCACAGCCGGCGGGATGGCGCCGCCGGCAAAGCCGATGCCCATGTGGTAGGCGATGCCCGGCTCGCCCGGCGAGTTGATCTCGCGGGTGGCGAATTCCGGCACGTAACAGCGGGTTTCGATGCCGGCCGTGCCCCGCACCTCGACCAGGTCGCAGGCGGTCAGAAACTCGTCGACCGCGTCCAACACGTCGAAGTCCACGATGCCGAGCAGCCGGTAGCCGTTGCGCCGCGCCAGCCAGGCCAGCCCGCTGGGGGAATAGCCGTAAGCGTTGAAGGAAAAGAAGGTGTGGCAGTGCAGATTGGCCACCTCGGCCGGCGATGGCAGCGCCACGGCGCCTGCGGCGGCCCGCCGCGCCAGCTCGGCCAGCGCCATGCGTCGCGTCTCAGCGTCGAAGTCGTTCAGCCGCGCCTCGAGCTGCGCCAGAGACAGTTCCTCGTACAAGATCAACCTCCGTTGCGGTGATCGGTAACCGGTGAACGGTAATCGGTCCTATCCACCGTTTACCGCCTACCGTTCACCGTTTACCGGCTATCGCTGTCCCAGCGCGCGCTGCCGATAGTGCTCATCTGGCCGGGTGTGGATGCGTTCCACGGCCTGTGAACTCAAGAAGTGCGGCCCGCCCAGCGCGCCCGCGCCGACGAGCACCCGCGCCGCCTTGACCGCCATGGCGGTGATGTTCTCGACCTGCTGCGGTGAGCTGCCTAGGGCGATGAAGCCGTGGTTCTGCATGTATATCGTCTTGGGTGTCTCGCCGTGGGTCTCGAGGTAAGTGGCGATGCGCTGTTGCACGGCGCGCGCCAAGGGCAGGCCGGGATCGGTGTAGGGTACCAGCACGGCAGCCGGCCCGCACAGCACGATCTCGTCCGGGAAGAGGCGGCCGCTGAGCGCGGTGGCAAAGTCCAACGAGCAGGTGATCATGTTGATCGCGGTCGGGTGGGTGTGGCCGACGAAGTTGACCCCCGGCAGCGCCAGGCACAAGGCATGCAGCACCGTCTCGACCGAGGGGTGACCGGGCGCGGTGGGGTCCACCTTGGCGGCCTGCAGCGCCTGGCGGATCTCCTCATCGCTCAGGTCGGGACCGTCCACCAGACCGGCCACGCGGTCGAAGGCCACGCGCACGAAGCCCTCCGGGCCGATGGCGCGCATCTGTGCGCCGCTGGCCTTGACCCAGAAGGTGTCGGCGTCGGCGCGGGCCGAGGTATTGCCCTCGGCCAGGATCACGTAGTCGTTGGCCGGCTCGGCCAGGCTGCGCGACATGGCGACTAGTTGGGAAAGGATGTCTGTGGGTGGCATATGTGCTCCCAGTGTACTCGCTTGGTATCTTCAGCCGTTGACCCTTGGTAGTAACGGCTTCAGCCGTTGCGGGACGGACGGCTAAAGCCGTCACTACGTAGCGTAGGCTTATTACCGATGCGCCAGGACTTGCGCCTCGTAGGCCTTGATCTCATCCAAGAAGGCCAGGCCCACAGGGACACCTTGCTGCAGGCAATGATAGTCCCAGACGGCGCCAAAGGGCAGGCCCTTCAGCTCTTCTAGAAAGGCCAACCGCGCCGTGTAGTCGCCGGCCACCTCCAGCTTTCGCAGCCGGTCAACGGGCTCCAGCAGCGCCAGCAGCAAGGCGCGCAGCGCGTTGCGCGCGCCGATGGCCCAGGCCGCCACGCGGTTGATGCTGGCGTCGAAGTAGTCCAGGCCGATGTGCGTGCGGCCCACGTAGCCCCCGCGCACCAGCTCCTGCATGATCGCCTGTAGCTCGTCGTTGAGGATCACCACGTGATCGCTGTCCCAACGCACCCCGCGGCTGACGTGCAACAACAGCTCCGGCACGTAGGCCATTACCGCTGAGATCTTGTCGGCGATGGTCTCCGTGGGGTGGAAGTGGCCGCTGTCCAACGTCAGCAGCACGCCGCGGGTGATGGCGTAGCCTAGGTAGAACTCGTGGGAGCCGACCACATACGCCTCTGAGCCCAGGCCGAACAGCTTGCCCTCGACCGCGTCCAGGTTGTAGCGCGGGTCGATCTTCTCGGCGAAGACGGCGTCCAGCGACTCGGCCAGCAGTTGGCGCGGGGTTTTGCGGTCCACCGGCGTGTCCTTCAGCCCATCGGGGATCCACACGTTGGTGACGCAGGGCGTGCCCAGAGCGCGGCCGAAGTGCTCGCCGATTTTGCGGCAGGCGATGCAGTGTTCGATCCAAAAGCGACGCACCGCAGGGTCATAGCTGGCCAGGGTGAAGCCGCTGGCGGCCAGCGGGTGTGAGAAGCAGGTCGGGTTGAAGTCCAGGCCATGGCCGTTGGCCTTGGCCCAGTCTAGCCAGCGGGCAAAGTGCTCCGGCTGCAAATCCGTGCGTTCCACGCGGCGGCCGCCGGTCTCGGCGTAGATGGCGTGCAGGTTCAAGCGGTGGTGGCCGGGCAGCAAGCGATAGACCTGGTCCAGGTCCTGGCGCAGCTCGTCGGCGTTGCGCGCCTTGCCGGGATAGTTGCCGGTCGTCGCCAGGCCGCCGCCCAGCTCGCCTCCGGGGTTCTCAAAGCCGCCCACGTCGTCGCCCTGCCAGCAGTGCAGGCTGATCGCTACCTGGCCGAGCGTCGCCAGCGCAGCGTCGGTGTCGACGCCCAGGGCGGCGTAGCGCTCGCGCGCCAGGGCGTAGGCGCTCTCGATCTGTTGGGGTTTCGTGGCGTTGGTCATGGCGCACTCTCCGCGCGCAGCCGTTCGATCAGGTCTTGCCAGTCGGCGGCGGCAAACTGCGCCTCCAGCTCGGCGGCGACGGCGGCGACCACCTCTTCGGCCGAGCCGGGGCGCTCTTGGGGCTCGCTCCAGTGAAAACCGTCCTGGTAAGCGTCGTCGCCGGTCAGGCGGGCCGCCATCGCCACCCGGTCCACGGCCTCCATGAAGCTGGGGGCCAGCGGTTTGCTGACCCGCTCCTTGCCCTCGCGCACGCGCACCTGGGTGGGGATGTCGTGCCAGTAAAGGATCTGGTAGGTTGCCATAGAGTCTCTTTGGTCTAGACGTCTAGAAGATCGCTTGCGTCACGTTGAACGTCCGGCAGATGGCGCGGATCTCCTCCGCGCTCAATCCTTCGCCGATTTCGCCCGTGGTCAAGTTGAGATACTCGTATTTGGCCGCGGTCTCTGCGTACTCGATGCGGTCGGCGGCGCGCTTCACAGAGACGTCGGACCGCGCCATCACGCCGTGCTTGGCCCAGATGACGATGCGATGCCGACGTAGGGCAGCGACGTTGCCGGCCATCAGCTCAGCCGAGCCGGGCACGGCAAAGGGGATGAAGCCGATGCCCTCCGGTAGGTTGATGATGGTCTCCGGCTGCCAACGCAGCAGGTGAGTGTTCAGGTAGCGCTCGTCCTGGTAGCGCGGCACGTGGCTCAGGTAGGTGATGTGCACCGGTTGCGCGTGCACCACGGCGTGGAAGTTGGTGCCGGTGGCCAGGATTTGATCGTAGTGCACGGCCAGGTGCGAGTTGAACTCGCTGGTCAAGCGCTCGAAGCGGCGGTGGTAGGAGGTGTAGACCTTGCCGGTGCGGCCGCCTTCGTCCACCACCAGGCAGGCGATGTGCGCGGTGGGCACGTCGTGCAGCTCGCGCAGTCGCCGCCCTGAGCCGGTGACCAGGAAGGCTGCGCCGGCCAGCTCGGGGACGCTTTGCGGCAGCTCGATCTGATCGACCAGGGGAAAGCGGCTGCGCGGTTCCACCGGCCAGCGCAGGCAGAGCGAGATGTTGCCGGCTGCGCCTTCGCTGGCCTCGATGTCGGCCAGACGCCGGCCGGCCTCGCCCATCATGTGCAACAGGTCGTCGATTTCCGGGTAGGGAGGGGTGAGCATGAGATCAACACTTTCCCATCAATACACGCCGTGCTTCTTGGCCGCGGCGATGAACGCCTCGACGTTCTCCAGCGAGACGTCCGATTGGATGATGTGGGCGGGGGCGACCATGTAGCCGCCGCCCGCGCCCAGAATGCGGATCTTCTCGGCCACGTCAGCTTCGATCTGCTCTGGCGTGCCTTTGGGCAGCAGATACTGCTGGTCGATGGCGCCCCAGAACGACAGCCGGTCGCCGAACTTGTCCTTCAGCTCCTGCGGGTCGTGGCCGGGCACGTTGGGCTGCACGGGGTTGAACACATCCAGGCCGATCTCGATTAGGTCGGGCAAGATCGGCGCTACTGCGCCATCGCTGTGGTACATGATCAGCAAGCCGGGGTTGGCGGCCTTGAACTCCTGAAATAGCTCGGCGTAGCGCGGCTTGAAGATGCGGCGCCACATGCGGGGCGAGATCATCATGCCGTTCTGCGCGCCGCATAGAGCAAGCCGGCCAACGCCGCCACCAGGCCGCTGGCAGCAAACAAGGTGAACTTGATGCGCTGCACCTGAACGCCGGAGTAGCGCGCCACGTCCTTGTTATTGCCGATCACATAGACGTAGCGGCCAAAGCCGGAGAAGTGCAACACCACAGCGGCCAGGATCAACCCGGCGAAGAAGATGAGCATCGCCAACGGCAAGGGGCCGACCAGTGGCTGTTGGCCCAGGCGGTTGAACCAGGCGGGAAAATTGGTGATCGAGCGATCTTTCAGCAGCACCAGCGCCAGACCGCGATAGGTGATCAAGCCGGCTAAGGTCACCACCAGCGATGGCAAACCAACGCGCGTGATCCAGAACCCGTTGAACAGGCCGCACGCCAACCCTGCCGCCAGGCTGGCTAGGATGGCCAGCGGCACAGGCACACCAGCCTCGAAGAGCACAGCCAGAATGGCCGCCGACAAGCCCATCACCGACGCCACCGAGAGGTCGATCTCGCCGTTGATGATGATGAAGGTCATCATCAACGCCACGATGATCTTTTCGATGTAGAGGGTGAAGAGATTGATCCAGTTGTTGATGCTCAGATAGGCAGAGGTGTTCAGGGCGTTGAAGGCGAAGATGCCCAGGAAGATAACCAACAACAAGCCTTCCCAGGATTTGAGCCACGCCCACAGCCGCGCCAGCAGGCTTTCCTGGGGCGGCGCAACCAACACGGTCTGTTCAAGCGCCATGAGTTGTCTTCTCCGCTGCTGTTGTCCGCTCCGCGCCCAGCGTCGACTGCAGTTCGCTGCGCGCCCACAGCGCCCGCAGGCGGTTCATGACCACCGTGTCTGTGGCCACGGCAGCCAGAATCAGCACGCCGAGCAGGGCGTAGCGCCAAAACTCGTTGATCTGGGGCATGCGCCGCAGGCCCTGCTCCAGCAGGCCGATCAGTGTGGCGCCGAGGAAGGCGCCGCCGGCCGATCCGATGCCGCCGGCGATGCTCACGCCGCCCACCACAGCCGCCGCCACCGCTTGCAGCTCCATACCCTGCGCCGCCACGACGGTGACGTTGCCGTATTGGCCGAGGAACATGAAGCCGGCCAGTCCCGATAGGCCGCCGCACAGCACAAAGGCGCCGAACACGATGCGCTGCGAGGGGAAGCCGGCGATCTTGGCGGCGTCCGGGTTCGAGCCGATGGCGTAGAGTCGTCGACCGTAAGGCAGGTATGTTAGCATCAGTTGGAACAGGATCACCACTGCCAGGGCGATGGTGAAGATTAAGCGCAGGTCGAAACCGCCCCGGCTGAGCAGGCTGATGCTCGGTAGGTTCTGAATCCACTGGGGCAGGGTGCTCGTGAGCACGGTTTTGGCGCCAGAGTACTCCACCAGTATGGTGCGGTAGATGGCCAGCGTGCCCAGGGTGACGATGATCGCCGGCACCCGGCCATAGGCCACCAGCAGGCCGTTGACCATGCCCAGGCCCGCGCCGACGCCGATGGCCATCAGCGCAGCCAGCAACGGCGTGATCTCGTTGTTGCGCGCCATCTGCGTGCCGACGAAATAAGCGGCAAAGCCGACGATCGAGCCTACGGACAGGTCGATGTTGCGGGTGATGATGACCAGCGTTTGGGCCACGGCCACCACGGCAATGATGGCGATGCTGGTCTGCAGACGGTTGACCGTGCGGCCGCTGAGGAAGTTGTCGACCTGCGTCTGGAAGAAGACGGCCACCAGCACGAGGATCAGGATCAACACCAGGGAGCGGATCTGCTCCGGCCGAAAACGGCGCATCAAGGCGTTCATTGGCCGGCCTCCTTGACAGGCGCAGCGACGGCAGCCGACAGTTCGGCGGACCTAGCGCCGTTCTGGCCCATGGCTGCCGCCATGACGGCCTCTTGTGTGGCTTCGGTGCGCGAGAAGATGCCCATCTGGCGGCCCTCCCGCATCACCACCACCCGGTCGCTCATCGCCAGAACCTCCGGCAGGTCAGAGGAGATCAGGATGATCCCCAGCCCCTGCGCGGCCAGGTCGCTGATGATGTGGTGCACCTCGGCCTTGGTGCGCACGTCGATGCCGCGCGTCGGCTCGTCCAGGATCAGCAGCTTGGGCTGGGCATTCAGCCATTTGCTGAGCACCACCTTTTGCTGATTGCCGCCGGAGAGCTTGCCCACCTCGGTCTTCAACGAGGGCGCGCGGATCGACAGCCGTTGGCGGTAGGTCTCGGCCGTGATCAGCTCGGCGCGGCGCTTGACCAGGCCCCAGGTGTTGAGGTAGCGGCGCAAGGTGGGGACGGTGATGTTGTCGGTCAGCGACATGGGCAGCACCAGGCCCAGGCTGCGGCGGTCTTCGGTGGCGTAGACGATGCCTAGGTCCAAGGCTTGTTGCGGGTTGCGGATCTGCACCTCGCGGCCCTCGAACAGCATCTGGCCCTCGTCGGCCGGCTCCACCCCAAACAGCGCCAGCGCCACATCCGTTCGCCGCGCGCCGATCAGGCCGGCGAAGCCCACCACCTCGCCGCGGTACACGTCGAAATTGACGCCGGAGAAAACGCCTTGCTTGCCCAAGTTGCGCGTCGAGAGCAGCAGATCCCCGCGCGGGGCCTCGACCTTGGCGAAGAACTCCTCCACCTGGCGGCCTACCATGTCGCGGATGACCTGGTCGGTAGTCACCGAGCCCCTGGGGTAGGAGGCCACCTGGAAGCCATCGCGCAGCACGGTGATGCGATCGGCGATCTGGAACACCTCCTCCAGCCGGTGGCCGATGAAGAGGACGGCCACCCCGCGGTTGCGCAGGCTATCGACGATGCGGAAGAGCTGGCTCACCTCGTGGGCCGACAGGGAGGCCGTCGGCTCGTCCATGATCAACACGCGCACGTCCAGCGAGATGGCCTTGGCGATCTCCACGGCCTGCTGCGCCGCCAAGGTCAGGCCGCGGGCCGGTTGGCGCACATCGAGCTTGACGTCCAACTGCTCGAGGATCGCTTCGGCGTCCTTGTACAGGCGCCGCCAACGCACCACCGGCCCGCGGTCCGCGTGGCTGATGAAGATGTTCTCCGCCACGTTCAGGTCGGGGAAGACCATCGGCTCCTGGTAAATGGCGGCAATGCCCAGCGCCTGCGCCTCCATGGAGTTGCGAATGTGTACCGGCTTGCCGTCCACCAGGATCTGGCCGGTGTCAGGCGCGTAGATGCCGGTCATGATCTTGATCAGGGTGGACTTGCCGGCGCCGTTCTCGCCGATCAAGGCGTGGACCTCGCCGGGAACCAAGGCGAAGTTGACGTTGGACAAGGCCTGGACGCCGGGGAACGATTTGGAAATGTGTTGTAACTCCAGGACAGGTTTGCTCACCGTTGCTCCTTGGGGCCTGGATGTAGGATTACTGCTGCCTAGGTCGCAGGGGCGGCTCACACCAGATCGACGATCAGGCCGCGGCCTCGCAGCGCCTCGATCTCTTGTTGTGGCGCTTCGGCGGTGGTGATCAAGCGGTGCAGTTGGTCAATCGGCGCGATGACACCGGCAGCGATGAAGCCAATTTTGGAGGAGTCAGCCAAGAGGATCGACTGGCGGGCGCTGCGCATGGCACGCCGCTTGATGGGGATCTCCTCAAAGCCGGCATTGGTGATGCCCGCTTCGGCCGAGATGCCGGAGGCTGCCATGAAGGCCTTGTCGAAACGCATGTTAAGCGCTTCGAAGCTTGCGGTGGCAAAGACGCCGGTGAAAGTCAACGTGGGCACGTGTAACATGCCGCCGATCACGATGATCGTCACGTGCTCACAGTCGAGCAGGCGCTGCACGATGTTCAGACCGTAGGTGACCACGGTCACTCGCTGCTCGTTGCTGTCGTTGCGTTCGGCCAGCAGGGCAGTCAGGTGGGGCAACATACACTCGGTGGTGGTGCCGCCGTCGATGAAGATCGTTTCACCGGGCTGCACCAGCGGCGCGGCGGCTTTGCCGATACGATCTTTCTCTTCGTGATGGGAGACCACGCGGACACTGAAAGGTGCCTCGGCCGAGAAGGTGGAGGGGATGATTGCGCCGCCGTAGGTTCGTTGTAGCAGGCCCAAGCGGTTCAGCTCGTTCAAATCACGCCGGATCGAGGAGGGGCTGACGCCGAAGCGCGCCGCCAGTTCATCGACCGAGACCCGACTGGTTTGCTGGATCAACCTGAGGATATCTTGACGCCTCTCGGCAGAGTACATGGGCGGTTTCCTGCCTCAGTTGAACATGCGGTAGGGAAGGGGGAACGACGAAGGCAATGCTCATATTAGCACAATTGTGCTCGACTGTCAACTGGTTATTGGTTAAGTTACGTCATGAAGTTCAATAATGAGCAAAAACAAGCAAAACAATGAAACGCGTGCAGTGGCCGGACCGGAGGTCGCATTGCTGCCCCAGCGGTCGAAGTCTGGGCTTCGGCCGAGGTTGACGCCCCGACCGGCCTGAAGCGTGAGTCCGACGCGCGGACGATCTGCCGTTGGCCTACGTTAGCCAACGCTCCCCAACCAAGCGCGAAGTGCTTGCGGTGAGAGCTCACTCAGCCTGTTGACCACCAGATCAGCCCCCTGCAGCGCCGCCGCCGGGTGGGTTGTGGCCACGGCAATGCAGCGCATGCCGGCGCGGCGGGCGGCCGTGACGCCGGCCATCGCGTCCTCGATCACAAGGCAGCGACCGGGCGCAACGTCGATCGCCCCGGCGGCCTCCAGGAACACCGCCGGATCCGGCTTGCTCGGCAGGCCGTCGCCCGCCGTCAAGGCGAGGAAGTAAGGCCGGATCTCCAACTCGTCCACCAGCGCGTCGATGTTGGCCGCCGGCGCCGACGAAGCGACAGCCTGGCGATAGCCCCAGCGCTGGAAACGCTCCAGCCAGTCGTGGACGCCCGGCAACGCCTGCACGCGGCCGCGCACGAGTTGGCGGAAGATCTCTTCTTTGCGCCTGCTGATCTCTGCGATGAGCTCGGCGGGAGGCGGCGATGGCCACAGCGCCCCCAGCGTCCCTGCGTTGTTCATGCCAAAGGTAGCGCGAAACTGTGCGCGGCTGAACGGCATGGCATAATCGGCCAGCGTTTGCACCCAGGACTCGTAGTGCAGGTCCTCGGTATCCGCCAGCACACCATCCAGGTCCCACAACACGCCCCATGGGTTCATGAAGCAAGGTCGTCCATTCTAGCTTTCTGTAAGCCAGGCCTAGGCCAGGTACGCTACCTCCAGCGCTGCGGCCACGATGTCCTGCACGCTGGGGATGGCCTCCAGCTCCAGCCGGCCGTTGCAGGGCAAGGGGCTACCTCCCGACCAGCTGCAAAAACCGATCATACGCCTCGTCCCAGCCAGCGCGCTGGCCTGGCTCGAAAATCGACACCTCGGTCGAAGCGCGCACCACGGCCCGGCCATCCCACAGCGAACCAAGCCGGCCCAGGGCGACCAACTGCATCAGGCAATTGCCCATGGCCGTGGCCTCGATCGGGCCGGTGAGCACCGGTCGACCGGCAGCGGCGGCGGTGAACTGCGAGAGCAGCCGGTTTTGCGTGCCGCCGCCGACGATGTAGATGGGATCCAGCCGCCGGCCGAGCATCTCCTCGGTCTTCTCCAGCACGTAGCGATACTTGAGGGCGATGCCCTCCAGCGCGCTGCGCACGATCTCGCCCTTGGTCTGAGGCGGGGTCTGACCGGTTTGGGCGGCGTACGCCTGAATGCGCGCCGGCATGTCGCCCGGCTTGAGGAAGTCGCCGTGGTCGGGGTCGACGAGGCACACGAACGGCCGCGCGTCGGCGGCCAGCTGCGTGAGCTGAGTGTAGCTCAGCTCCTCGCCGTGGGCTGCCCACCAGCGCCGGCACTCTTGCACCAGCCACAGCCCCATGATGTTCTTGCTGAAGCGGAAGGTGTCGGCCGCGCCGCCCTCGTTGGTGAAGTTGTAGCGCAGGCTGTCGGCCGTGATGATCGGCTCCGTCACCTCGGCGCCCATGATCGACCAGGTGCCGGAGCTGATCCAAGCGAAGCCCGGCTGGGTGGCGGGCACAGCCACCACGGCCGAGCCGGTGTCGTGGCAGGCCGGCGCAATGACCTGCAAGCCGGCCGCGCCGGTTTCCTCGGCCACAGCAGACAGCAGCGGGCCGCGCACGGTGCCCGGCGGGACGATCGACGGGAAAATGCGGGTGGGAATGCCCAGGGCTTGCAGCAGCGGCCAGGCCCAGTCCCTCTGCTGCGGGTCATAGCACTGGGTGGTGGTGACGTGGGTGAACTCGCAGGCCTTGCTGCCGGTCAGCCAGTAGTTGAACAGGTCGGGAATGGTGAGCAAGGTCTCGGCGATCTGCAAGGCCGGCGCCTGCTGCACCACCATGGCGTAGAGCTGGTACAGCGTGTTGAGCTGCATGAACTGGATGCCGGTCTGGGCGAAGATCTCCTCGCGCGGCACGCGCTGCAACGCCGCTTCCACCATGCCGTCGGTGCGGTCGTCGCGGTAGTGATGTGGATTGCCGATCAGCGCGCCTTGGCGGTCGAGCAGGGCGAAGTCGACGCCCCAGGTGTCTAGCCCGATGCCGGCCAGGTCGGAACCGTGCTCGCGGACGGCTTTGGCGATGCCGACCTTGATGTCGCTCCACAGGCGCAACACGTCCCAGTGCAGCCCGTCGGGCAGGCGCACCGGGCCGTTGGGGAAGCGATGCACGTCGGTCAGGGTGAGGCGCTGGCCATCGAACTGGCCAAGGATGGCGCGGCCGCTCTCCGCGCCGAGGTCGAGTGCGAGGGTGTTGAGCGTCGTTGCCATGGGTGGGTCCTTTAGGAGGGGCATGCGTGGCGAGTAGCGAGTAATGTGCAGCGCGTGGGAAGCTGGTGGGTGAGAGGCGGGTGCTGGGCATGCGCGCCGCGCGCGCATTGTACCATAGGGTGGCGCGCCTTCGGAAATCGGTTGGTTGGCGGTCCGGCGCAAAGTTGTTGACCACCTGGCCTGTCAGTGCTAGAATGACGTTGGAAGGAAGGCAGCCATGAACGTCCAAACCATCGCCGAGCAACGCCATTCCATTGCTCCGCCGGCTATCATCTTGATCGACCCCAAGTTTGCACACAACGTGGGCGCGGTGGCGCGCGCGGCGTCGAGCTTCCTGGGCCCGGCCACTGTGATCTACACGGGCAGCCGGGTGCGCATGGAGATGGCTCAAAAGAAGCGGCTGCCGCGCGAGGAGCGCTTGCGGGGCTACGCCGACGTCACCTTGGTCAACCACGACTACCCCTTCGACCTTTTGGTGACAGACGCCATACCCGTTGGCGTGGAGATCCTGCCCGGCACGGCGAGCCTGGCGTGGTTCGAGCACCCGGAGAACGCCGTCTACGTCTTTGGGCCGGAAGACGGCGGCCTGCCCAAAGCGGTGCGTCACAACTGCCACTACTTTGTGCAAATCCCCGGCTATCACTGCCTCAACCTGGCTGCCGCCGTCAACGTCGTGCTTTACGACCGCGTGGTCAAGGCTTGGGCGAACGGCCAGCCGTTGCCGGCGCTCAAGCAGCAGCCGGCCTTCGTCGATCCGGCGCTGTACGACCGCCGGTCAGAGTAGCTCCAACTGACGGCTGCTTGCGGAGCTTGCCTCATGCCTGCAATCACCATACGCCAGGCCACTCCCGCTGACGCTGTGGAGTTGGCGCGCATGCTGAACCTGTTCGACGGCCTGGGCGCCACGCCGGAGCAGGTGGCGGCGCGCATGGCGGCCTGCGCCCATGTGCTCACGACCTTCATCGCCGAGCTGGATGGCCGGCCGGTCGGCTTTGCCTGTCTGCGCCTGGTGCCGCACCTGCAAGGCGACGAGCCGTACGCCGAGCTGACCGACATCTTTGTCGATGCGCCGTTTCGCCGCCGCGGCGTGGCCCGTGCGTTGATCGCGCAGGTCGAGGCGGCGGCGCAGGCGGCCAGGGCTGGCGAGCTGGTGATCATCACCGGCTTCGACAACCAAGACGCCCAGGCCGCGTATCGCGCCAGCGGCTATGACAACTGGTCGCTGGCGATGAAGAAGCGCCTCACGCCACCGGTGTGACGAAGCGCCGTCCACGATCGCGGGGACAATGCCGCGTGCAGAAATTCATCCTGTTGGCACAGATCGGCGCGAAAAGGCAGCTCGATCTCTACTGCGCCCGGCGTCACGGGACGCACGGATGCGCCGCGTCTCTTTTTGACAACCTTGTTGTTTCATCTATAATGTCATAACGTTATAACATTTGGTTGGAGTACCCTTGTGACCACCCCTCTGCGCGTCGCCGCGCTTCAGTTTGCCGTCGGCGATGACCTCGACGCCAACCTCGCTACTTGCCTGCGCCTGATCGACCAGGCCGCGCAGCACCAACCTCAGCTGATGGTGCTGCCCGAGTTCGTCAACCACCTGGCCTGGTACCACGACAGCGACCACTGTCGCCGCGTCGCCGTCACCCTGGACGGCCCTTTCGTGGGTGCCATTGCCGAACGTGCCAGCCGCTATGCCTGCTACATCAAGATCAACGTCACCCTGCGCCGCGAGGAGGGCCGCGTGAGCGGAACCAACATCCTCTTCGACCCGCAAGGCCGCATCCTTGCTTGCAACGATAAGCAGATCCTGATGGGCAACGAGAACAACTTTCTGTGCCCTGCCGACGAGGTGGCGCCGGTAGTGACGACGCCGATCGGTCGCCTGGGCATGTACGCCTGCATGGACGGCGTTATCCCGGAGGTGGCGCGCTCCCTGGCGGTGCGCGGGGCGCAAATCCTCCTCAACAGCCTCAACTCCTTTGCCCTCGACGAGGCCGACCTGCATATCCCCGTGCGCGCAGCCGAGAACCGCGTGTTCGTGGTGGCGGCCAACAAGGTGGGCTCGCTGGTGCCCGATGCCCTGCGCGCTGCCGTGGCCGCCCGATTGCAAATTGACCCGGCCTGGCTAGAGGGCGCCGGTGAGAGCCAGATCGTAGCCCCAGACGGCGCAGTCCTGGCCAAGGGACCCCGCCGCGGGGAGGCCGTGGTCCTGGCCGACATCGAACCTGACCGGGCCGATGACAAGCGCCGCTTCGACGGCGCTGATCTGATGGCCGGTCGCCGGCCTGCTCTCTACCGCGCCTTGGCCGAGCCGCCGATCGATGGCGACTATCCCGCGGCCGCGGACCGGGTGCAGGTGGCTGTGCATCGGCCGGTCGGCCGCGGGCCTCAAGCCGTGGCCGAGGTGTTGGCAGCCATCCCCCAGGCCGAGGCCGCCGGCGTGCAGCTCTTGGCCCTGCCGGAGCTGTTCCACCTCCCTGCCGACACTCCGCCAGCCGCGGCCGAGGCGACAACGCCCGCCTTGCTGGCGCATTTGCAAGCCGCTCTGCGCGGCCCTTGCCTGGTGGCTCTCTCCGTGGTCGAGAACGGCCAGCACGTGGGTGTGCTGCTGAGCCGGGAGGGGGTGATCTTGCGCCAGCCACAGCTACATGCCATCGGCCGTCACAGTTGGGCGCGGCCTGGCGACCGAGTGCAGGTGGCCGACGCAGGGTGGGGCCGCGTGGCCCTGGTTGTGGGCAACGACACCCTCTTCCCCGAGACCTTTCGTTTGGCCGCGCTGGCCGGCGCCGAGGTGGTGGCGGCAACCACGGCCACGCTCGAGTCGTGGGAGTTGAGCCTGGGTTATGCCGAGCGCGCGGCCGAGAACCGTGTCAACCTGGTGGTAGCTGCGGCCGCGGCTGGCGGCATCTACGCCGTGACCGAGGACTTCACGTTGTGGACGCCGTGGCGCAACCGGCCCTTCGACGGCCGCATCAGCACGCCGGAGGTAACCCACGCGGCGGACGCTGCCCTGACCGTGGCGCCGGTGTACCCGGCCGCGGCCCACAACAAGCTGGTCTCCCACCGCACCCATCTGTTGGCGGGCCGACCCTGGCGGCTGGCCGGGCCGCTGGTGGCGTGACGCGGCAAGCCGGCGCCCTCTCGCGTGGCCAAGGGAGCGCCGATGGTAACTGTTCGGGTGCCGTGCATCTGGGACCGACCTGCGGGCCCAGGGCGCCTATGCGGACACTCCGCCACGGCGGTGCCCATTTCTTCTCGTTGCCTTGCTTTCCTTGCTTTCCTTGCTTTTCCCACTTATCCTGCTTTTCGCCAACCCCAAAGGAGTTTCCATGAGCGGCGACACCGTACAACATCTGGCCGATGTCTTGGATGCACATGTGCCCCGGGATAACCGGGCCGTGTTCGAGTATTTGTTGGACGTGCGCGAGCGCGCCTGGCAGATGGTGCAGGCGGGCCTGAGCTTGCGCGAGGACCTGGCCTGCCGCGACCTGCACGCGATCAGCGCCCTGGACGGCAGCGCAGTGGGCGAGATCCACACCTACACCGGCGCCGGCAGCCCGGTGGACTGGATCGTGCGCTCCTGGATTGGCCGCCCCGAGACCGGCTTCACCAACATCCACCTGACCTGCTGGCTGAGCGAGGCGGTGGACGTGCCCCATCTAGGTCTGGCCTTAGGCACTGCGCCTGATGTGTTCTGCTACGTGGACTTTCTACCCCGCTACGACCCCCCCGCCAGTTTCGCACACCTGGATCGCTACCACGAGCAGATGAACGAGACCTGGATCGCCCTGCGTCGCCACCCCGCCTACCAGACCTTCAACCCGGTGCACCTCTACACCCGCAGCACACTGTCGCCCATCGCCGTGTGCGGGCTGCTGCCCTTCGCTGATTTCCGGGCTGTAGTGGAGCCGGTGATGCTGCAGTACGTGGCGAAGTGGGTGGAGCTGGTGCAACAGGCCGAGCCGACACCGCCCGAGCTGCGGCCGGCGCTGCGGGCGCGCGATGAGCTGGTGCGTCGCACCATTGTCGAGAAGGACCCCGCCAACGTCTTGGCCGACCGGATGGTGGGCGTGCCGCTGCGCGAGCGGCTGGTGCGCATTCTGCACGCCGGAGAGCGCGAGAGCCATGGCTGAACCGCTGCCCATCCTGGTGATCGGCGCCGGGCCGGTGGGGTTGTCGTTGGCCCTTGACCTGGCCCGCCGCGGGCTGCCGGTGGAGGTCTTCGAGGCCGATGCCGAGCTCAACACCCAAATCCGCGCCAGCACCTTTCACCCGCGCACCCTGGAGCTGTTCGCCGACTGGGGGGTTGTGGACGAGGTGTTGCGCCACGGTCACCGGGTCGACCGCTTGCAATACTGGGAGCGGGAACCGCGGCGGCCCGTTGCCGAGTTCAACTACCACCTCATCGCCGGCGACACCCCCTTTCCCTTTCGCCTGCAGTGTCCACAGCACATCGCTACCCGCGTGCTCAAGCCCGCAGTGGAAGCAGCCGGCGGCCGCGTGCATCTGGGCCATCGGTTGGTGGATTTCGTGGACCACGGCGACCGTGTGACCGCCTGTCTGGAGACGGTGCACGGCCAGGTGGCGCGCACGGGTGCTTACCTGTGCGCTGCGGACGGCGCCCACAGCACCGTGCGCAAGCGCCTGGGCATCGGCTTTCAGGGCAAGACCTACGCCGATCGCTTCCTGCTCATCGGCACCGACCTGGACACGGCCGACCTGATGCCGGGCGCGGCGCCTGTGTGCTACGTCTTTGACCCTCACGAATGGGTCATCATCCTCAACCTACCCGACATCGTACGGGTGGTCTTTCGCCTGCGCGACGAGGAAGATGAGACCGCAGCCTTGCAAGAGGAGGCCTTGCGCCGTCGTATCCGCACCTTCTTTGGCCCCACGCCACCCTATCGCATCAAGACCACCCAGCTCTACCGCGTTCACCAGCGGGTAGCCGACCGCTTCCGTGTGGGCCGGGTGGTGCTGTTGGGGGATGCCGCCCACAACAACAACCCGGCCGGCGGCATGGGCATGAACAGCGGCATCCACGACGCGGCCAACCTGGCCGACAAGGTGGCGCGCATTGCCGCCGGGCAACCGGACACCCTCCTGGACGACTACGCCCGCGAGCGACGGCAGTACGCGCTGCATTCGGTGCAACTCTACACCGATCAACAGTACCAGAGCATGGTCATGGCAGAGGACGAGGCGCGCCGGCAGCGCAACGCTGAGCTGGCCGCCACTGCTGCCGATCCGGCCCGCGCCCGCGCCTACCTGCTGCGAGCCTCCATGCTCGAAGATCGCATCTGAGGGAAGCCATGAGGACCTACGGCCACTTCATCGCCGGCGCAGAGACGCCCGGCGCCACCCATTTCGAGGACCTGAACCCCGACACCGGCGCCGTCTTTGCCCTGGCCGGTCGCGGGAATGCCACCACAGCGGCGCAGGCGGTGGCCGCGGCGCAGGAGGGCTTGCGCGGCTGGGCTACGCTGGCACCGGCGGCGCGGGAACGGGTTCTGTTGGCCGCGGCCGACCTGCTGGAGGCTGAGGCCGAACGGCTGGTAGACGTGCTGATCGACGAGAGCGGGGCGACGATCACCAAAGCGCGGGCCGAGGTGGCCTACAGCGCCAGCCTGCTGCGCACTGCTGCAGGCGAGGCGCGACGGCTGTACGGCGACACCTTCCCTAACGACCGTCCCCATCGCCTTTCCCTGGTGATCCGCCAGCCGCTGGGGGTTGTGGCCGCCATCAGTCCCTTCAACGCGCCCTTGTCGCTGTTGGTGAAGATGGTGTCCTTTGCCCTGGCCGCCGGCAATGCCGTGATCGCCAAGCCTTCGGAGGAGACGCCCGCCATCGCCGTAGAGTTGGCGCACCTGTTGCACCGGGCCGGCATGCCTGCGGGCGCGTTCAACGTCGTCACCGGCTATGGTGCGGAGGTGGGGATGGCGCTGGTGGAGGCGCCGGACGTGCAGGGGATTGCTTTCACCGGCTCGACGGCCACGGGCGTTGCCATTGCCCAGGCCGCAGCGCGCGGGATGAAGCGGCTGCAGTTGGAGCTCGGCGGGAAAAACCCGCTCCTGGTGTTGCGCGATGTGGATCTTGACGAGGCCGCAGCCATCGCGGCCGTGGGCGCTTTCTTCCACGGCGGGCAGATTTGCATGTCCAGCGCCCGTATCATCGTCGAGCAGCCCCTGGCGCGGCCCTTTGCCGAGGCGCTAGCGCGCGCCGCCGCCGCCTTGCATCTGGGCGATCTGCGCGATCCGCGCACGGCCTACGGCCCGGTCATCAACGCCCGTAGTCTGGCCAAAGTCGAGCGTCACGTCGCCGAGGCGGTGGCGGCGGGGGCCGAGCTGCTGACCGGTGGCCGGGTGCACCACGGCCGGGTCTATGCGCCGACCGTGCTGTGGGAGCCTCCGCGGGCCTGCGCAGCTTGGTGCGAGGAGACCTTCGGCCCGGTGACGGCAGTCGTGGCGGCCGATGACCTGGAGGAAGCCATTGCCCTGGCCAACGACAGCGCCTACGGCCTTAGCGCCGGCATCCTGACCAACGACCTGCAGCGAGGCCTGACTGCCGCGCGGGCGCTGCGTTGCGGCGCCGTGCACCTAGGCATGCACTCCTTCCAGTCCGACGCGCTGGCGCCGGTGGGCGGTGTGGGCATGTCGGGGCTGGGTCGCAGTGGGGGCAAGTATTCCGTGGAGCATTTTACCGAACTGAAGTGGATCTCGGTGGAGTTAGGGCAGACCCCGCGGCCGTTTTGAGGGCGTTGCGCCGTCCTTGATACCCGCCGTTCCGTAGCCGGCTGATGCGTTGGCGGTGTCGCCAGGCCGCAATGCGCCGGGCCGTTTGCCCATGGGCGCCAAAACGATGGAAGCCGGCGGCCCGGGGCAGTCCCCCGCCGCCACTCGCGTTCGAGAGTTCCCCCGCTGTACTGGCGGTGGTTCCGGCTTTTCACCGGCCGTGTTCCAGCAGATTGGACGGTGGCCAATTGACAGACCAGACCGCCGGCTTCCGCAAGGCTCTGCCCCCCACTCAACAGCGCTGTTGGCTCCCCCGCCCGGCGAGCCAACGCCACGCTGCAAGTGGGAGGCTGTTTTGAGCCAACACCCCGCAACTGCGGACTCCTCAAGTACTCGCATCGACTGTGAACCACACCCCTTGGCGCACAGCCATTTGACACCCTCCCCGCCAGGCCGTATAATGCCAGGCGCACAGCACACACCGGGCGAATAGCTCAGCTGGTTAGAGCGCCTCCCTTACAAGGAGGAAGTCACAGGTTCGAGTCCTGTTTCGCCCACCTGAACCCAGAGGCCGTCGGCCGCTTGCGGCCGGGGCCTTTTGTTTGTTGGCCCTGTCAACTATGGGTGCCGGGCACTTGAGTCCGCGCCTGCCGAGGTGTCTTCGCAGCCGATCCCAACCCTTCAATCGGTCGCAAGCGCCCGGCGCCTGAATGGCTACCCGGTGGTCACAGTTAGCAATCCATGTCCCACCCAGAACTGCGCAAGCTGCCCAGCGTTGATCGCCTGCTGCAACAGCCGGCCATTGCGGCGGCGCGGCTTGACCACGGCCATGAGCTGACGGCGCAAGCTGCGCGTGAGACTTTGGCCAATGCACGCCAGGCCATCGTGGCGGAGGGTGCGCTCTGTCCTCCGTTAGCTGCGCTGGTCCGGGCCGTTCTGAACTATCTGGCCGAGGCGACCCAACCGACTCTGCAAAGCGTCATCAATGCGACTGGCGTGATCGTCCACACCAACCTCGGCCGCGCGCCGTTGTCCGATGCCGCCAGGGCTGCTATGCAGAGCGTAGGCTTTGGCTACAGCAACCTGGAGTACGACCTGGCTGCTGGCCAGCGCGGCTCCCGCTATGTGCACGCAGTCGACTTGCTGCGGCAACTGACCGGCGCCGAAGACGCCTTGGTAGTCAACAACAACGCCGCGGCGGTGCTGCTCTGCCTGATGGCGTTGGCCCGTGACCGTGAGGTGATCATCTCGCGCGGCCAGTTGGTCGAGATCGGCGGCGGGTTCCGCATCCCTGAGGTGCTGGCGACCAGCGGCGCGCGGCTGGTCGAAGTGGGAACCACCAACCGCACCCACCTGAGCGACTACCGCAACGCCATCAGCCCGACCACGGCAGCCTTGTTGCGCGTGCACACCTCCAACTTCCTTCAGATCGGTTTCACGGCCGAGGTGAGCCTAGCCGAGCTTGTGGCCCTAGGCCAAGAAGCGGGCCTGCCGGTGATCGACGACCTGGGCAGCGGCACTTTGCTCGATACCACGCAGTTTGGCCTGGCCTATGAGCCGCGCGTGCAGGACAGCGTGCAAGCCGGCGCCACGCTGGTCACGTTCAGCGGGGACAAGCTGCTGGGCGGGCCGCAGGCCGGGCTGATCGTAGGCCGCCGGGACGCCATCACCCGCTTGCGGCACCACCCGTTGACGCGCGCCGTGCGCGTCGACAAGACGACGGTGGCGGCGTTGGCTGTCACACTCGACCATTACCGCCGCGGCGAGGCGGTGCGCCAGGTGCCGGTTTGGCGTATGATCGCCGCCGAGCCAGAGGCCTTGGCCAGGCGCGCGCAGAGCTGGGTTGAGCAGTTGCAGGCTGGCGGGCTGGCTGCCCTGGTCTGGCCCGGGCGATCAACCGTGGGTGGCGGCTCTTTACCAGGCGAGACCTTGCCCACCCATCTGGCGGCGTTGCCGGGCCTGCCTGCCGACCATCTGGCCGCTGCCTTGCGTCGCCAGCAACCGCCCGTGGTTGCCCGCATCGTGCAAGACACCGTGGTCCTTGACCCGCGCACCGTGTTGCCGGAGCAAGACCAAGCGCTGCTGGCAGCTACACGGGCTGCGGCGGGGCAGTTGGCCAGCGATCTGGCGGCATAACTCACAAGTGCCCGGCGTCTGAAGCCGAGCACAGCCATCGCGAACACGCACCACACAGTACGCCCCATGAGCAATATCACCCGCATGCAAGGTCGAGTCATCAAAGCTGGTCGCGGCGAGGGTCGCGCCCTGGTGTCGCCGGAACCGATCGGCTTTCTCGGCGGCGTAGACCCGGATACAGGCGTCGTGGTTGACCCTAACCACCCGTTGAAGGGCCAGAGCATCGCCGGCCGGGTTCTTGTTTTTCCCACCGGCAAAGGCAGCACGGTTGGCTCGTATACGATCCTACGCCTAGCCCGCAACGGCGTGGGGCCCGTCGCCATGATCAACGCCGAGAGCGAACCGATTGTGGCTGTGGGCGCCATCATCGCTGACATCCCGATGGTGGACCAGGTGGCCATTGGCTTGATACGCGATGGTGACTGGGTAGTCGTCGACGATGGCGCGGTGGAGATCCACGGATGAGCGATCTGGTCTTTCTCAAGTTAGGCGGCTCGCTGATCACCGACAAGACGCAGCCGGAGACTGTCCTGCCTGCCGTGCTACGCCGGCTGGCGCAAGAGGTGGCGCAAGCGCGCGCCGACGCCCCCGGCTTGCGCTTGCTGCTGGGCCATGGCAGCGGCTCCTTTGGCCACATGGCGGCGCGGCGGCACGGCACGCGCGACGGGGTGCGGGGAGCGGCCGGCTGGCTGGGCTTCGCCGAGGTGGCCGACGCAGCAGCGCGGCTGAATCGCCTGGTTGTGACCGAGTTCCTGGCTGCGAGCGTGCCGGTGTGGGCGGTGCAGCCCTCAGCCGGGGGGTGGTGTGCGGCCGGTCGGATCGTTCACTGGCCGGTGGAACTGTTAGAGATGGCGTTGACGCGCGACCTGACGCCGCTGATCTACGGTGACACCATGTTGGACACCGACCGCGGGGGCACGATTGCCTCCACCGAGGAGCTTTTTGCCTGGTTGGTGGACAAGTTGCAGCCGGCGCGCATTGTCTTGGCCGGCACTGTGGATGGCGTCTACAGCGCCGACCCGCTGGCCGATCCGACCGCTGCGCGCTGGCCGGAGATCACCCCTGCTGACTTGCCCGCGCTGCGCGCCAGCTTGGGCGGTTCATATGGGGTGGATGTTACCGGCGGCATGCTCAGCAAAGTGGCCGAGATGTGCCACCTTGTGCAAACGCACCCGGGATTGACCGTGCGCCTGGTTTCCGGCCTGCGCGCCGGCGCTGTGCGGGCGGCGGTGCTAGGTCTGCCGCAGGCCGGAGGCACCTTGATCCGGCAAGAATTACAATAGGATGACAATCTGTTAATGCTTTGCCAATTTGCGCAGTCGTGACTATAATGACTTGCGTGTAGAAACAATGAGTAAAATGACCAACTGCTCAGGCCAGCAAAGAGAGACTGCGGAAGTCTCAGGTTGAGCAGTTACGAGTGATTGTGAATTCAACTGAACTGGTGATTAGAAGAGCATGTCTTTGATAAGTGTCTTTGGTTTCCTGCTGATCTTTGGCCTCCTGGTGTTCATTCACGAGCTGGGCCACTTCCTGGCTGCACGCCGCAACGGCATTGTGACTGAGGAATTCGGCTTTGGCTTCCCACCTCGTCTGATTACCCTGTTCCGCGGCCAGGGCCGTCTGGTAGTCGGCGGCCAAACGCTGATCGTGCCGCGTGGCTTTGCGCTGCCCGCCGAGTTGACCACGGAAAGCCGTGTCACTTACGAGGCCACGCCAGATAAGCGCGGACGTCAGGTGTTGACGCGCCTGACTGTTTTGGAGAAGCCTGAAGCGGCAACCTTGAGCGGCCACCGCGTCGAGCTAATCGACCCGGGCACCATTTACAGCATCAACGTGATTCCCCTCGGTGGCTTTGTGCGCATGCGCGGGGAAGACGGCGCAGCCGGCCCTGGCAGCTTCGCCAGCGCCTCGCGCAAGGCGCGCGCCGTGGTCCTGCTGGCAGGGCCGATGATGAATTTCCTGCTGGCAGTCGTTCTATTTGCTCTGTCCTTCTCTTTGGGACGGCCCGAGCCGGTGCCAGGCGGCCGGATCGAGGTTGTAGCCCCCGGTTCTCCGGCCGAAATGGCAGGTTTGCAGCCCAACGATCGCATCTTCAAGATCGACGATCAGGTGGTCTATCAGGCCAGCGACCTTGGTCGCTACATCGAGGCGCATCCTGGCCAGGCCGTTACGCTCCTCGTTGAGCGCAACGGTGAGTCCTTTGACGTGGTCGTTACACCGCGCGTCAATCCCCCTCCTGGCGAGGGTTACATCGGTATTCAGATGTACCCGGTTACCGAGATCCAACGCTTCGGGGTCTTGGAGTCCATCCAGCGCGGCGTCGAAGATACCGTGCGGTTTACTCGTTTCACCTTGTCGGTGCCTGCGCTGCTCATACGCGGCGTCATCACCCCGGAAGATGCCCGACCTATCGGTCCGAAAGGCATCTACGACCTGACCAGTAGCACCATCCAGCAAACCATGGCTTCGGGGCTGTGGTTTCCGATTCTACAGCTGATGGGCATTCTTAGCGCTGCTTTGGCGATCACCAATCTTTTGCCTCTTCCAGCCCTTGACGGCGGCCGTTTGTTATTCATCCTCATCGAGCAGATTCGCGGCCGGCGCATCGATCCCAACTGGGAGGGCGCAATCCACCTGGCGGGTATGGTGCTGTTACTCGGACTCATGGCCCTCATCACCTATCAAGACTTTGTCTCGCCAGTTCCGCTGCCGGACTGGCTGGCGCCGTTGGGCAGGTAGCCCAACGGTCGGCAGCTTGCCCGGCGGTTTGTCCAGTCTCCTGGAGACTCTACAGTTTCCGGGAAACTCCGGCAGACCAAAGCCAAAGAGGTAGCTATGCAATGTAGACGCTGTGGCATCGAGATACACAGCGGGCTGGAGGTATGTCCTCACTGCGGCGCCCGCCAAAGGCGCCAACCATCCCACATCCATTGCGCCCATTGCGGCCAGCGCGCGCTCTCTGCCCTCACCATTTGTCCCCACTGTGGTCGGCGTTTGCGCGCCCGCCGTTTTTCAACGGGTGCCAGTCTGGTCCTGCTGGCGTTGATAGCGCTTGGCGCGGCCATCATGTTCGCCGGCGGCTCTTTCGCCCAGGGATGGGAGTCTGCCCGCTCTTTTGGACAAACGCGCGTCGCCCTGGTGCAAGAACGTCTCAGTGACGTGGGAGGTAAAGTCCTGGACGCCGCTTCCAGCCTGGCCGAGAGTGAGCTGGTGGAAGTTACGCCCACGCCCACGCTGATCGTGGTCTTGCCGGAGTTGCCCACTGAAGCGGCCTTGCTGGCTAGCCTACCCATTACTGCCACCCCCCAGGGCGGCCTGATCGTCGCGCCGACAACTGTGCCTGAGGCCGTGGCTTTGGCCACCCTCCAGGCGACGAACCCCATCACGGCCTCTGCGCCGGTGACGACAACCGAAGCGCTTGCGAATGCGTCTGCGCCGACGGCAGAAGCGGCGACGGCAACGGCATCGCCGGTCGTTCGCCCCACGTTGGCGCCACCGACGCCAACAGCCACGCAGCCGGCCCCGGCTACAGCCACCGCCGCGCCCAGCGCAACGCCCCTCCCGTCCCCAACAGCGACGGCGGCTGTTGCCGTAGCAGCCGGTGGCACGGGCGGCGAGTTGACCTACATCGTACAGGCGGGTGACGACTGGTTCAAGATCGCCCAGCGCTTCGACATTACCCAGGAGGCGCTGGCTGCGTTCAACAACGCCACCCCCAGCAGTATCTTGCAGGTCGGTCAAAGGCTGCGCATACCCAGCGGTAATGTCGCTGTGCCGCCCACGCCTACCCCGGTGCCCACGCGGCCCAGACCTACGGCGACACCGGCGCCAACACAGGCGGCCCAGCCGGACGCGAGCGCAATTCTGATCCCAGCTTTGAGCGCGCCAACCAACCTGCTGCCCGTCAACTACGACGGGTTCAACGCTGACGCTCAGCCGCTGCTGCGCTGGAATCCGGTTCCGGGCATGACCGGCGACGACTTCTACTACGTGCGCGTCCAGTTCCTGCTTGCCGGCGGTGAGCAAGGTTTTGTCGATGGCGAAGTGACGGATACCCGCTTCGTCGTACCGCGCTGGGTCTTTGATGCGGCCAGCCCGCCCGATCGCTTAAGCTACTGGACGGTGCAGGTGCGCCGCCGGCTGCCTTCCGGCCAGGTGATCGAGCTCAGTCCCCCCAGCGAGATCAGCGTGTTCTATTGGCGATGAGCAGAGCATCTATGTCGGCGGTTCCTCGGGCCAGGCGTCACGTAAAGCCAGGAGTGAGCTTGACCCGCACCTTGCAAACCATCGTTGACCCAGACTATCCGGTGCACAGCATCGAGCTGGATGCGCTGTCGGATCTGGACAGCGCCAGTCTGGTTGGCTTCCAGGCCGCGTGGGCTGAGATGGCGGCGGCGCGACGGCGCGCGTTGGTAACGCATCTGCTGGAGGTTGCCGAAGCGCGCGTCGATGTCTCTTTTCGCCGTATCCTGCAATGGCTGATCAACGACGAAGACGCGTGGGTACGCGCTCAGGCCATTGAAGGGCTTTGGGAAGACGAAGATGTGCGTCTCATCGGGCCACTGACGCGCCTGCTGCGCCAAGATCCTGCCGCAGAGGTGCGAGCGGCAGCCGCCGAGTCGTTGGGACGCTATCTTCTGCTGGGCGAGCTGGCCGAGATCGATGCGTCTCTCGCGAACCAGGTGGAAGATGCGTTGCAGGCGGCCTACCTGCGGGAAGCCCAGGAGCCCTCGGTGCGACGTCGCATTGTGGAGGCGCTGGCCTACACCACTGCCAGCAATGTGCCAGACATGATCCGCGCGGCCTATGACCACGAGGACGACGGCATGCGACTGAGCGCCGTCTTTGCCATGGGGCGCAGCGCCGACCTGCGCTGGAGCGACATCGTGCTGGCCGAGCTGGCCAGCGACGACGCTGCGATGCGCTACGAAGCGGCGCGCGCCAGCGGCGAGCTGGAGCTGGCCGAGGCCGTGCCGACTTTGATCGCCTTATTGGCGGAGGACGATGTGGAGCTGCGCGACGCGGCCGTGTGGGCGCTTGCTCGCATCGGTGGCCCGGAGGCGCGGCGTGCCCTGGGCGCTTGTCTGGACAGCGAGGATGAGGAGCTGGTTGACGCCGCAGAAGAGGCGCTGGCTGAAATGAACTTCTTGAGCGGCGACGATGATCTGCCGGCGTTCATGTTCGACTACTAAGCTCTTCACAGATCATGGGCGTCGTAGTCGAAATCCTGTGGCAGGTTATTCTCCCGATCATGTTGGCGGCCGGCCTGGGCTACCTGCTTGCTCGGCGGGTGCACTTGTCGGGTCAGACGCTGTCGCACATCGCCTTCTATTTGCTCTCCCCTTGTTTGTTGTACGACAAGATCAGCCACACCTCGCTGTCGGCCGCGGATTTGGGCCAGTTGACAGTCTTTGCGGTATTGACGATGCTGGGCAGCGGCGCACTGGGGTGGGTGTTGGCGCGTCTCCTCGACTCTGACCGCCCGCAAACGACCGCTTTCATGATCGTGGCTTTCGCCGGCAACACGGGCAACTATGGCCTGCCGGCCAACCAGTTTGCCTTTGGCCCTGCCGCGTTGGAGCCTGCTGTTGTCTACTACGCCGTTAGCACGCTCATGATCTCCACCGTCGGTGTGTACCTGGCAGCAAGCGGACAGCGCAGCGCCCTGGCCGCCCTGCGCAACGCGCTGCGCGTGCCGCTGACCTACGCCGGCATCGCCGGCATCCTGGTTTGGGCCACGGGCGTTCACCCGCCGTTTCCCATCGAGCGCGTTGCCAACTTGCTGGGCCAGGGCGCCATTCCGGTGATGTTGGTGTTGCTAGGTGTGCAATTGGCCGATGTCCACATGCGCAGCGAGGGATTGCGCATCTCTCTGGCCACTGCTGCCAAACTGGTCGGCGGCGCCCTGATCGGCATTGCTGTGGCCGGTTTACTCGGCTTAAGCGGCCTAAGCCGCCAAAGCGCCATCTTGCAGGCCAGTATGCCCACCGCCGTGATGGCAGCCGTGCTGGCTCGCCAATACGACACCGAAACTGGTTTCACCACCGGCGTGATTTTCGTCTCCACGCTGGCCAGCGTGATCACCGTCACCCTAGTGCTGACCTACTTGAGGTAAGCCGTGAGCGACCATACTAACCGCCACAGCCCGCGTGACCACAAAGCGCCTAAACTGAGCCCGCGCCAACTGCAGTCGCCGGAGACCCTGCCGCCCGAAGAATTGGCGCTGCGCCGCGCGCAAATCGAAGCCCAGAACGCCGAATATCGCCGCCGCCGTGGCCATGAGCTGCTGGCCGAAGGGGCCCGGCTCCTAAGTCAGCGGCGGTCGGGCGAGGCCGCAATGAAGCTGCAAGAGGCTGCCGTTTTGCTGCCGGATAACGTGGAGGTGGCCATCAACCTGGGCGGCGCCTTCATTATGCAGGGCCGCTACACCCAGGCCGTGCCTGTGCTGGAACGCGCCAGCCAGTTGGCGCCCGAAAACCCCATGGTGTGGGTCAACCTAGCTGCGGCCTATCTGGGCCGGATGGAAACATCCGGCCCACAGCAACAGCTCCAGGCCATCAGCGCCTACGAACGAGCGCTTTGGCTCGACCCGCAAGCGCCCAACATCGATTACAACCTTGGGCTCATCTACCACGATCGTCGTGAGTGGACACAGGCGCGCCGCCATTTCCAACGCGCCCTGGAGGTGAATCCCGCCGACGCTGACGCGCAGTACTGGTTGGACAAGCTGGATCGCCTGGAGGCTATGGCCGCCAGCCAAAGCCCGCCGACGACCGCCGAGCCGCGGCCGGACAGTCCAGAACAGGATGAGTGATGCGTAAGAATCCGGTGCGGCTAGCTTGGACGGTCCTGCTCGTCTCTTTCGGCGTTTGCTGCTTGCTGGCGCTGGCTATCCCGTTGAGCACACGCTGGTACCTGCTCAACGCGACCGATGACTTGGCGGCCCGGCTGCGCGTCAACACCGGCACTGTGTTGGTGCTCTTGCCTGACGCCGACGAACCGATCGCCGTGGTCGATGGGCGCGGCCTGCGCCCTGTGGCGCAAATCCAAACCGACCAGAGCTCGCAGGCCACGCTGGTGTTCGGTCCCCAGGCCGCGGTGGAAAGCCCCGAACTGGCCACAGTGCAGGTCTATCCCAACGCTCAGGTATCGTTGGAAGTGGCCAGCCAGCCGCGCTTCGCCATGAGCACCGATCCCTACCGCATCGAACTCGCCGTGCGCGGCGGCCGGGTGCGCATCAATGCCTCTGACCCCCACCCGCGCGGCCTGGACTTGCAGGTACGCACGCCGCAGGCTGTCGTGACGTTGACGGCCGGCAGCTATGCCATCGAAGTCAACAATGACCAGACCATGGTGGCCACCCGCTTTGGCGCAGCGATCGTCAATGCGGCCGGCGCGCAGAAGACCGTTGGCGAAGGCGAGCGCAGCACGGTTGCGCTGGGTCAGGCGCCCGTCGATCCGGTTAGCTTGCCGGAAAACCTGATCCGCAACGGTGATTTTCAAGAGCCCTTAGGGCCGCCTACCTGGTTGATCAGCACCTATCCCGAAGACGACGTCTCCCAAGCCACAGCACAGATCGTCGAGCAGGCGGGGCGCAACGCGGTGCAGTTTACGCGCATCAATCAACCGCCCATCCACACCGAGGTCGCGATTACCCAAGTGCTGGAACGCAACGTGCACGACTATCAGTCGCTCAACCTGCAGTTCGACGTGCAAGTGCGCTGGCAAAGTCTGCCCGGCGCCGGCGAGCAAAGCTCCGAATTCCCGCTCATGTTGTGGCTGGACTACGTGGACATCTACGGCAACCACCAGTTTTGGACTCATGGGTTCTACTACCGCGAGCCGCCGCCACAGTGGGTGGTGACCGGCGGGACGCGGGTGGCGCAAAACGTATGGTACCCGTTCGAGAGCGGCAACCTGTTTGAGCGGCTGCCGCAGGAGGGCCGCCCACCGCCGGGTGTGATCAACTGGCTCAAGATCTACGCCTCTGGCCACAACTACGACAGCCTCGTTACCGAGGTGCGTTTGGTAGCGCAATAGCAGCATGACGCGACATCAGGCGACAACATGGCTACGAAGGATGGCGCCTTGGGCTGCCGTCCTTCTTTATTTGGCGCTCAGTCTGCCGCAGCTCAGCTTGCCCGGCCTGCACTACGACGAGGCCAAAGAGGCCGGGCTAAACGCGATGGAGATGCTGCAGCGGCAGGACGTGCACGCCTTTCGCGCGGCCGGCATCCAGATCGGATCGGTGTTCTTGCCACTCATGGTGCAAGATTACATCGGCGCGCTGAACGTCTATCTGGCGCTGCCTTTTCTCGCCCTGTTCGGAGTCACTGTTCCGGCCCTGCGGTTGTTAGCTGTGGCGTGTGGCTTGGTGACTTTGTTGCTGGTGCGCGGACTTGGCAACGATCTGGGAGCCGCCTCTTCGTCGCGTCCTTCGCCAGCCGAGGCAACAGCGCAAGCCGGATTTGCCGGCGACCTGGCGCTGCTCCTGCTAGCCGTCAACCCCACCTTCATCTTCTGGAGCCGTCAGGGCATCTTCGTCACCAACGTTGTGGTCACCTTGGCTGTGGCCGCGGTGTGGGCAGCCTGGCGCTGGCACAGCCGCCGGCGCCCGCGTGACCTGTATCTGCTGGCCGTGCTGGCCGGCCTGGGCTTGTGGGCCAAGCTGCTCTTCGTCTGGGTGCTGGGCGCGCTGGTGGGCGTGGCAGCTGTGTGCTGGTTCAGCCGCAGATGCGCCGCGCCGCGGCAGCCCGGTGCAGGCCTTCGCTCTTGGACAGCGCTGCGGCCGTGGCTGATCGCAGCGGCGATCTTCCTGTTAACGCTGTTTCCGCTGCTTCTTTTCAACCAGCAAACCGGCGGGACACTGCAGTCGATTTTCGGCAACTTGGGGCGCAGCTATTACGGCGTGCACAACGCCGCTCTGGCCGACAACCTGCGCATTCGGTTAGGCCAGATTGGCACCTTGTTGCGCGGTGACCACTTTTGGTATTTGGGCGGCGTCTTTGCCAACGCCTGGGCGCCCTGGTTGGCGGCAGCGGTTGTGATCGGCGGCCTTGGGCTGGCCTGGCGCACGCCGCAACGCCGCCTGCTGCTGCTGGCAGCCTGGTTCGTCCTTTTGCTGGTGTTGCAGTCCTGTTTCACCGTTTCCGATCTCTTCATCACCCACTACGCCATTGTCCAACCGTTCATTTGGCTGTTGGTGGCCTTGGCGGCCGAAGCCGGCTGGCGCGCCGCGCCGCGGCGCATCGGCTCAGCGCGCGGCCTGTTGGTCGTCCTGCTGGCGCTGTGGGTCGTGGCCGACCTGCGCGTGGATGGGCTGTACCATCGCAGCTTGGTCCAGTCGGGCGGTCACGCTGCCCACTCCGATGCGTCCTATGACCTGGCCGCCTGGCTCGACGCGGCCGGGGCCGCGCAGCCGTTGGCTATGGACTGGGGCCTGGAGGCACCCGTGCGCTATCTAACCGCCAACCGGGTGCGCCCCCTAGAGGTGTTCGGCTACGAGCGGCTGGACGCGCCAGACGCCGCGCTGGCGGAGCGGCTGCTTCCCTTCCTGGCAGATCCCGACAGGCTCTATTTGTTTCACACGGCGGATGATACGGTTTTTCGCGGCCGGCGGGAAGCTCTGGTGGCGTTAGCCGCCGAGCATGGCCTGCAGCTCAGCACGGAGGCGACGTTCTATGAGCGGTCGGGCCGCCCCCTGATCGAGGTGGTGCGCCTCGGCGCCTTGCGCTCGGGGGGATGATAGGGCCGGTTCAAGCGGCCGACACAGCGACCGCTGAACCGAACCTGGCCCGCCCCGGAAAGGCGAGCAGCGGTTGCGCGGGCCGCGCACAGGTCGGCCCGCGCGCGCTCGGCTAAACGACAAGCGCCCGAGGCTCCGCAGGGAGCGCCGGGCGCTTGTCGTTACAGCAGGTTTCCTTGACCTGACAAGTCAGAGCCTACAGGACTCGTAACTGCGCAGGTGCCGGGCATTTGTGGGCGATTTGCGACCTAGGTTGGCTTCGCAGACACGTTTGCAAACCAGATGCCCATGGGCGTCGGCGCACAACCGTCAATGAAAGCGCGGCGGGCACGGTCGGAGACCGGCCCGAGCGATTTTCAGGTTATAATCAAAATGCCCGGCACCTATGGCTGAGTAGTTACGCTGGCCCATTGTGGCCCACCACTGTGACAAGCGCCTGCCGCACGCTCCGGCGGGCGCTTGTGGTTTTGTGACCCAAGCGATCTTGCGGCCGCGTCTGATCGTCGTAAGCGCTTTGGCGTAATCCGCTTCTTCGCTATAATTGGCGCAGCGTTAGGCGCAAAACAGCTGTTCCGGCGCCTGATCCAGGAGGTCTTGTGTGACAGAGGCAGCTGCTCCCCCTTCTCCCCCCGGTTCGATGGCGCAGCACGATTCGCACGTGCCGATTGTCTACGTCGAGGGAAGCCACTACGCAATGGGCCGGCAGATCGGCCGGGCCTGCCGCAATGCGATCCAGGGCATGCTGGCCACCTACCGCCGCTACTTCGAGTTGGAGAGCGAGCGCATTGCTATTGCCGGCTGGAACGAGGCCATTCTGCACGCGCGCAAGTACCTCCCCTTCTGCGAACAACACGTGCCCCAATACGTTCAGGAGCTGGCCGGCATGGCCGATGGCGCCGAGGCCGAGTTCAACGATCTGCTAGTGCTCAACTGCATGGAGGCCATCACCGAGGATGCGCTGCACACGGGCTGCACCAGCCTGGCCGCCGCGCCTGAGGTCACGGCCGACGGCTCTGTGCTGGTCGGCCACAACGAGGACTGGCTGCCCGACGATGTCGAAACGGTCTACCTGGTGCATGCCAGGCCGCAGGACGAGCCGGCTTTCTTGGCCATCACCTACGGCGGTCTGCTGCCCAACATCGGTTTCAACGAGCACGGCATTGCCCAGTGCTGCGACTCGGTCTATCCCAACGACGCGCGCATCGGCGTGCCGCGCATCTTTGTCTCGCGCGCCGTGCTGGCCGCGCGTACTCCCGCGGACGCCATCCGCGCCGCGCTGAACCGCGGCCGCGCTGCCGGCTACAACCATCTCATCGTCCACGCCAGCGGCGAGATGTACAACGTGGAGGTGTCGGCGCAGGACTTCGACGTGATCTATGGGCTGGAGGGCATACTGGCCCACACCAACAACTATCTCTCGCGGCATATGCGCGCCGTCGAGAAAGCCAGCGAGGAGCTGATCGCCTCGCGCGTGCGCTACAACCGGGCGTTGCGCCTGTTGCGCAGCCAGCGCGGCAAGATTAGCCTCAAATCCATGCAGACCATCCTCAGCGACCACGTCAACTATCCCCAGTCGATCTGCGGCCATCAGGAAGAGAGCGACCCGCCACTCGAGCGCCAACAAACCATCGCCTCCCTGCTCATGGACCTGAGCACTCGCACCATGCATGTCGCCTGGGGCACGCCCTGCCAGGCGCCTTACCATCCCTACCAACTCGAAGCGCCCTCCCACCCTCACTGACCGTTGCCAACGGGCCATTGACCGCCCACCGTCCACCGTTTACCGTTCACCGATCACCGTTTACCGTTCACCGCCCACCGCCCACCGCTCCATGTCCACCGTCCTCACCGAAGACCGCTGCGGCTGGCCGGCCCAGCCCCGCCCTGATCGCAAGCTGCCTGCGCCGTGGAGCCTCGACCTGTTGGTCGGCGTGGACCACCTCCATCACCACGCGCTGGCGCCGGACGGCCGGCGCGCGGCCTTCGTGTGGCTGCGCGACGGCCACAGTGACCTCTGGGTGACGCCCACGGACGGCTGCGGCTGGCCGCAGCGCTTGACCTTCGATCGACCCGCCCAGACCTACTGGTCCGACGCCGCGCCGAGCTGGAGCCCCGATGGCCGCTGGCTGGTCTATGCGGCCCAGGGCGACCTGTGGGCCGTCCCTGCAGGCGGCGGCCGGCCGCACCGCCTCACCGATTTCGAGCACGGCGACTCCAGCCCCGTGTTCAGCCCCGACGGCGGCCGCGTCTACTTCGTAAGCGGTCGCGGCGAGGTGCAGAGCCTGTGTTACACCACCCTGGAGGCCGCGTGGCCGGTGCAGCTCACGCGGCTGCCGGGCGACGTCTCTGACCCCCGGCCCGCGCCCTACGGCCAGCACATCGCCTTCGTCTATCACCCGCCGGATGACCTCAACCGCTCGCAGATCTGCTTGGTTCCAGCCGCTGGCGGCGAGGTGCGCCATCTGACGGGCGCGCCTGGGGTGTGGGATGGGCAGCCACGGTGGGCGCCGGACGGACGCTCCCTGGCGTTCATCTCCAACCGCAGCGGCTGGCGCGAGCTGTACCGGCTCGACCTGGCCGACGGCAGCGTGACCCCGTTGACGGCCGAAGGTGCCGACGTGCAGTCGGCTGCCTGGAGCCCCGACGGCCGGCAGATGGCGCTGGTGGTCAACCGGCAGGGCGCGGGCGACCTGTGCCGGCTCGACCTGGCCTCCGGCGAGCTGCGCACGCTGGCCGCGGCCCGCGGCTGGCACAGCTTGCCGCAGTGGAGTCCCGATGGCCGCTGGCTGAGCGTGGAGTTCGAGAGCCCACGGCAGCCGCCCGACCTCTACCGCGTCGACGCGGCGACCGGCGCGGCCACGCCGCTGACCTTCTCACAGCCGCCGGCGCTGGCTGCGACGTCGCTCGTTCAGCCGGAGTTCGTGCGCTATCCCAGCACCGACGGCGCGACGATCCCCGCCTTTCTCTTCCGGCCGGCTGCGGCCTCAGCCCTGCAGCCCTGTCCCGCCATCGTCTATCCCCACGGCGGCCCTACCGACGAGTACGCCCTGACCTGGGACATCCTGGTGCAGTGGCTGGTCGCCAAGGGCTATGCCGTGTTGACCCCCAACTACCGCGGCAGCACCGGCTATGGCCTGGCGCACCAACATGCGCTGCACGGCCGCTGGGGCATCGTCGACACCGCCGACATGCTGGCCGCCGCCGACTTCCTGGCCGGGCTGGAGTGGGTCGACGGCCAGCGGCTGGCCATCTACGGCGCCAGCTACGGCAGCTACCTGGCCGTGCTCGCCCTGGCCCGCGATCCCAGCCATCGCTATCGCTGCGGCGTGGCCAAGTTCGGCGACTGCGACATCCTGGCCTCCTGGGCCCAGGGCGACCGGGTGGGCCGGGAGGACCTGGAGCGGCAGATGGGCCATCCCACGGCCAACCGCGCCGGCTATCGCGCCGGCTCGCCGGTCTACGACGTGGCCAACATCCAGGCGCCGTTGTTGGTGCTGCACGGCGAAAAGGACGACCGCGTGCACCCCAAGCAGAGCCAGCAACTGGTCGAGGCGCTCAAGCGCGAGGGCAAGACTTTCGAGTACTTTCTCTATGCCGGCGAGGGCCACGGCTTCCTGCGCCGCGACACGCTGCTGCACTTCTACGCCACGCTGGAACGGTTTTTGGATTGGTATTTGCTGTAAACGACCGCCGACAGTTGCCAACTTTCCCAAAGTTGGCAACTGTTCACCGTCTGCACACGCCGAACTCGACCATGCAAACCATCGCCTACGCTGACCTGACCTGGCCTGAGGTTGCCCGGCTGCCCCGCCGCCTGCCCCTGCTGATCCCGCTGGGGTTGGGCGAGTACGACTTGGCTGCGGTCGCCGGTCACCTGAACGCGGAGAGCGTCGTAGTACTGCCGGCCGTGCCCTACGGCTTTGCCCGCGTGGACGGCGATCCCCTGGGGCGGTTGGCCGTGCGGCCCGGGCTGCTGCGCCGCGTGTTGCTGGGCATCGGCAAGGAGCTGCGCAGCCAGGGCTTCGAGCGCATTGTATTTTTGAATGGGCACGGCGATCAGGGGCTGCGCGGCGGCGGGATAGACCTGCTCTCGGCCCCCTGCCGGCCGCAGCCGTGGCCGACCTGGCCGGCCGACCTGGCCCGCCGCGTGGTCGTCATCAGCACCGGCCACACGGAGCAGCACGGCTATCACCTGCCGCTGCACACCGATACCACCATCGTCGAGGCGCTGGCCGCGGGCCTGGCCGAGGCCGCTGGGGACGAGGTGCTGTGCCTGCCCGCCTGGCCCTACGGCGTCAGCACGCATACCCGCCAGTTCCCCGGCACGCTCAACCTGGGCGGTCGGGTGTTCGAGGACTTCTTCCTGGCCATCGTCGACCGGCTGGCGACGCAGGGCGCGGAGATGATCTACTTCTCCAACGCCCACGGCGGCAACCATTCCTTTCTGGTCAACGTGGTCAAGCTGGCTGGCGAGCGCCATCCCGGTTGCTTCATCGCTACGGAGTGGCTGCACACCACCGGCCCGGCCCTGCAGCGCTTGCGCACAACGGCCAGCGGTGGCATGGGCCACGGCGGCGAGCTGGAGACCAGCTACATGCTCCACCTGCGGCCGGACCTCGTGCAGATGGACAAGGCCACCACCGAGATCGAGTTCGTCAGCACGCCCAACTACACCATGGATTGGGTCGAGGGTGGCCGACTCATCGCCAACCCGCCTTGGACCGACGACACGACCAGCGGCATCTACGGCGACGGCAGGCAGGGCACGGCGGAAAAGGGCCGCTTGTGGCTGGCCGCTGCGGTCCAGGAGCGGCTGGACTCCGTGCGCGAGGTGCGCGAGCAACACACCTTACGCCAGATCCAGCGGGCCTGGCGAGCGGCAACGGCGGACATCCGATCAACTCAGCCATAGGTGCCGGGCACTTGAGTCTGCGTTTGCAAGGGTGTCCGCAAAGCCGACTTGATCTGCAAACCGGTCGCCAGTGCCCGGCACCTGAATGGTTCCAACAGTCTAAGAGACTGTTTGAAAAGCCCGGCATCGCCGGGATCAGAGGTTGAAACCATCTGGCTGAAAGTACGAAGCGGCCTCAGCCGCTGGTT
>DAOUBX010000199.1:0-10070 GCA_034432445.1 Anaerolineales bacterium | reverse complement strand
GTGTTACGATGAGCCGGTGGCTGCGCAGCACGATTTGGAAAATCGTGTTACGATGAGCCGGTGGCTGCGCAGCACGATTTGGAAAATCGTGCTACAAAGCGGCCAGCCGGTCGGCAATGCTCTCGCCCACGGCCGTGGTCGGCGTGCGGTGCAGTGGCAGCAGACCCTGGGCGGCCAGCTCAGGCGTGGGCAGGGTGGCCTCGTCCGGCTTGTCGGACATGGTGAGCAGCAAGCAGCCGCGTGCCTTGAGCCACAGTGCCGCCTCCCGCACTTCCTGGGTGATGCAGACCTGCTCGGCCAGCAACGTCTCCACCGGCGTGTCCTCCGGCAGCCGGCCGAAGCGCTCGACGGTGCAGAGGTACTCGTTGCGGCGAAAGGCCTTGAAGGGCGTCGGGTCGCCGGCCTGCACCAGCGGGTAGACGTCGCGGTGGATCGTGGAGAAACCCGGTTTTTCGGAAAAAACCGGGTTTCTGGCCGTCATCTCCCCATCCGCCCAGGCGATGAACTGCTCGAAACTGCGCATCTGGCCGGCCTTGACTTGAGCCACCAACGCGGGCAGGTCGATGAGGCCGGCGCTGACGGCGAGGCAGATGTAGGCCAGATAGTCTTGGTTGTCGGCCGTGAAAGGGTGGTAGACCGGCTCTTTGAGCTCATTGTGCGCCGCCTGAACGCGGGCCAGGTCGAAGGCGTCGCCCAGCAGGCCGGCCGCCGTGCGGTGCAGCCCCTCGACGCGCGCGTTGTCGATCACGGCGGCGTTGCGACCGCGCGCCGCGATGGCGGTCTTGTCCATGTCCACCACCACCGCCGTGTGCTCGTCCAGCCGCGCGCCGACCGCCCGGACTGCGGCCAGCCAGTCGGCCAGCAGCGCCCAGCGGTTGCCCAGGCTGACGTTGTCGCTCTCGACCGTCAAGCTGGCCGGCGCGCTCAGCTTCTCCGCGCCGATGAAACACCAGCCCGGCCAGCCGCCGGCGCGGGCCAGGTTGCGGAAGGCGTTGCCGTCGGCCATGGCCGTGTCGCCGATGAAGAGCAGCTCGCGCACCTCCACGCCGGGCAAGTCCAGCGCCCGCGCCTGGCGCACGAACCACACCGACGCCTTGGCGTATTCCGGTTCGTGCTTACGCGGGATGCGCGCGCTCGACAGCCCCATAGCCTGCCAGGCGTCAGCCAGGCCCGGCAGCCGTTGATCGAACGGCGCCAGATTGCGCAGGATCACCAGATCGCCGAAGAGGTCGTGGAGGGAAGTTGTACCGTGGGTTTGCATAATGGTAGATTGGTACACTGGTAGATTGGTACACTGATGACGTGGCGCGCCGACCAGTTTACCAATCCACCAATCTACCGGATGTATCCCTGCTTCAACAACAATTCCGCGTTCAACACCGACCCGCCGGCCGCGCCGCGCACGGTGTTGTGGCCCAACAGGACGAACTTCAGGTCCAGGATGGGATCGCGGCGGATGCGGCCGACCACCGTGGCCATGCCATTGCCGGCCAGGCGGTCCAGGCGCACCTGGGGCCGGTCCGGCTCCTCGCGCACGACGATGCAGGGGTCGGGTGCGCTGGGCAGGCCCAGCTCCTGAGGCAGGCTGCGGTAGCTGCGCAACACCTCGGCCGCCTCTTCGGGGGTGGCCTGTTTACGCAGCGCCACCGACACGCACTCCAGGTGGCCGTCCAGCGTGGGCACGCGGTTGCAGTGCGCGCTGATGGCGAACTCGGCGAAGGCGATGCCGTCGCCGGTGAAGCGGCCTAGCATCTTGCGCGGCTCCTCCTCTAGCTTGGGCTCCTCGTTGCCGATGTAGGGGATGACGTTGTCGGTGATGTCCAGGGTGGGCACGCCGGGGTAGCCTGCGCCCGAGACCGCCTGCATGGAGACGACGAAGACCTTTTCCAGGCCGAAGGCGTCGTGCAGCGGCTTGAGCACGGACGTGAGGTGGGTGGCGGTGCAGTTGGCGTTGGCCACGATGAAGCCGGCCCAGCCGCGCCGCGCCTGCTGCACCCGGATCAGCTCGGCGTGCTCCGGGTTGACGTCGGTGATCATCAGCGGCACGTCGGCGTCCATGCGGTGCGGGCCGGCGTTGGTGAAGACGTAGAAGCCGGCCGCGGCGAACTCGGCCTCGACCCGCTCGGCCACGTCGTTGGGGGTGGCGGAGAAGATCACCTGGCAGCCGGCGAAGTTCTGCGGCTCGCCCAGCACTAGCTCCATGTCCCGCACCTGCGCGGGCATGTCGGGCTGGAGCACCCAACGCCGCTGTTTGTAAGGGATGCCGGCCGAGCGGTCGGACGCGCCCAGCGCGGCGATCTCGAACCAGGGGTGATCGACCAGCAACTGCACGAAGCGCTGGCCTACGGCGCCGGTGGCGCCGAGGATGCCTACTTTGATCTTGTCCATGTATGGTGATCGGTGAACGGGGAATGGTGATCGGTGATCGGTGATCGGTGATCGGTATACGGGCAAGCAGTGCACCGGTGACCGTTTACCGTTTACCGATTACCGTTCACGGGCTAGAAGTCAATCTCGATCTCCTGCAGCCGGCTGGGCTGCTCAGCCTTGCGGCCGCGCGCCTCGACCAACTCCAGGCGGGCGTCGATCAGGGCGCGGGCAGCCAGCAGCAGCTCGCGCTCGGCCCCGCGCATATGGGTCCAAAATTCGTCGTTAAGGCCTGCGTCGCGCAGGTAGGTTTTCAGCCCGCGCAGGCCTTCGGCAAGCCAGCCGTTGAGCGAGAAGTCGTCGCCGTCGAGGGTGGCCGGGTCGATCCAGGGGGTGTCGAACAGGCGCTGCCAGGGGTCGGCCTCGTCGGATTGCTGGCTGCGCCGGCCGGCCTCGGCCCGGGCGCGCTGCTCAGCCTCGGCTTCCAGTTGGGCGATGCGGGCGCGGATCTCTTCGCTGGTCATGGCATTTCAGGTGCCGGGCACTTGGCGACTGTGTGCAGTGCTTCACCCGGCTCAACAGGCTATCTGTGGACGAAACCCAAGTGCCCGGCACCAGGGCGGCAAAAAACCCTTAGAGTCTGGGCGGTGTGTCGGTCCAAACACTCCCCGATTGTAGCCGAAGATGGGTGGGTTGGCAAAAGGAACCCAGGGATTGGAAATCCCTGGCTGATAGCACGAAGCGCCCTTACTTACCCGGCTCTGCAGGGCAGGCGCTGGAAACCCTTCCCCAGCCGCTGAAGCGGCTTCGTGTTGTCAGCCGGTGAATTCTATTCACCGTGCTGGTCAACCTAGAGCGGCCGCTGGCGAGGCGATCATTTGTGCCAACGCTTCTCGACTGGCGCCCATGGCCAGCAAAGAGCGCACCAGCAGGTCGAGCGACACCGAAGGATCGCCGGCCTCCATCTTAGCCACACGCGATTGGCTGGACTTGAGCAGCTTCGCCAGATCCACCTGGGTGAGCTGTCGTTGCTTGCGGTAAGTGCGCAACGAGCCGCTCAGCGCCAGCTTCAGCTCGATGTAGCTGGTTTCCTCCGGTGTCAGTTCAAGGAACTCCTCCACCGAACCGACTTTCCAGCCCTTGGCTTCTAGTGTTTGCTGTCGTTGATCCATGTTGAAGTCGTGACGCACTCAGAATTCTTGTCCGCCGCTTATCTCTTCGATTTCTCGAAGAAGAAATGGCAGGTTTGGTCGATCGAAGCGAATGCCAGGTGCAGGAATCCGATGATGCTTGATATCTGGCGGTACATGCTTGTGATGCGGCATAGTCGATGCCAGGGTTGGATCACTGGGATGCGGGAAGTCATCATACCAGTACAGCCGCTCGTCGCCCCGGTAAACTTCGTAGCCGTATGACGTGATGATAGCCGCTTCGAAGTCGATTTCTTTCCGCATCCGTAAGTGTAGGCCGCTGGCAAAGAGAACTTCACCCTCGGCGATGCCTGTGTACGGACTATCCGACCACGCGGCAATCGTCGAACTGCGGATGCCAGGCTGATCCAACAAGCGGGCAAGGTACCGGCTGTAGGCGCGCAAAGAATGCAGGGGGCTGACGTCCATCAGTAGGCTGGCTGAAAGCGCAGAACTTGGGGAAACTCGCGTTCCTTGATCTGCCTGCGGTAAGCTTCTCTGCGGCGCTGCCAGGTCTCGTAGATGCCTTTCCACCGGCTGAAATCGGCGCGCGTTTCGTCGTACGCGTCGTACTCGGCCAGCTTGCCTGCCATCAGGGCGTTGTAAAAATCTTCGCTGAGGACGCCATACTTCTCCTCATAGAGGGTCAGGCGACGTTCCAGGAGCTTCATCTCGATGACTAACTCGTGAGTCTCCATGTTCGTATCTCCAATCACAGTCAGAGCAGCATTATGTCTGAAAGCATACCAAAACTACTGGCTAGACGCAATTGACCGTGCCAGCCCAAGGTTAACCGAGACGCAGCCGGCGCCTGACAAAACAGCGCCGTGAGCGCATGGCGACGAGACCGCGCGCCCACGGCGGTTGATGGTGGACCGAACACACCGGCGGCTACTTCAACGTCTCCGCATACTCCTGGCACAGCTTGACCGCCATCGCGCCGGCCTCCTGGCTGTAGCCCTCGGCCTGGGCGAGCTCGTCGGCGCGGTTGGCGCTGGCCCAGGCGGTCTCGGCCTCCAGCCAGGTCTGGTAGGGTTTGCGCTGTGCGACTGTCAGTGCGCCGCTGACCCGCTGCAGCGTGCCGTCTTCCAGCGCGTAGAAGCGCACCTTGCCGGGCAAGCCATCGGTTGCGCCATACGCCGTGGTGCAGTCATCGACGACCGACATGGCGCATAGCAGGTCGATGGCCTCCCATGTGCAATCCGTGATCTGGTACTGCGTTCCCTTGCCGGCCAGCCAGTCGAACAGGGGACGAAGCTGCTCCGCGCCGGCGGCCTCGTCGGTCCAAACCTGAAACTCGGCATCGTCCGTTAGGAGCGCGACCGCTGCGTCGATGTCGCCGCCGTTGATCGCATCGACCAAGGCCTGGGCAGAAGCGGTGATAACGGGCACTTGCTTTTCCAGGAAGTCTGCATAGTCCTGGCACAGCTTGACGGCAACGTCTCCGCCTTTTGAAAAGTTGATGGAGTCGACGTTGGCGCGCTCTGCTGCGCGATAAGCCTTCTCCCAGCCTTCCTCCTCCGCGAGCCACTTGCCATAGCTGTTCCAGTCGTCATTTCCAACTATCTCGACGAGAATGCGCTGGATGTCCCCATCCTGCATGGTGAAGTTGTATCGCAGTGGCAAACCGTGCGTGTTGCCAGAAGCAGTAATACAGCCGTCGTCGGTCATGATAAACTCACAAGTTAGTTGATCGCCGTTGAGTTGACATTCCGGCGCGCTGTATCTCACCTTGATGTCGATCCACCACTTGAACACATCGGGGGGTGGTTGGGTGAACACGCCTGATATTTTTGCATCAGGGGTCATGAGCGCCAGCGCCCCGTCGAGATCGCCAGCGTTGATGGCATCGAACCAGGGCTGGACCATAGCGGTCGGATCATTGGCTAGCGCCTGCATGGCGGCCGCATATTCCCGGCACAGCTTGACGACAATATCGCCGCCGCCCGTGCTAAAGCCGTCCCAGTCGATCCCTGCCAACTCCTCGGCGTGGTGAGTGTCCGCCCAAGCCATTTCCTCCTCCAGCCACTTGTAGTAGCGGGACACGTCATTGCCAACCGATGCGATGCTGACTTTGTCGAGTCTGTGGATCTTACCATCCTGCATGTCGAAGGTGTAGCGCATTGATTCGCCAACGTTGTAGCCAGACGCGACGGTACAGCCATGGTCGGTCATCACGAAATTGCACACCAATCGGTCGTCAGCTTGCTGGCAGTCTGGCGCGCCGAAGTGCGATTCCATGTCAATCCACCAGTCGACCACGTTGCGGGCTGGGCGGGTCGGCGCGCCCGTGCCCGGTATCACTGCGTCCGGGGTCATGAGCGCCATGGCGGCGTCCAGATCGCCAGCGTTGATGGCATCCAACCAAGCCTGCACCACAGCGGTAGAATCATTTGCTTGCGCCTTTGCAGCCTCATACTTCTTGCAGGCTGCCTCGTAAGCAACGCCCCAGTCGTAGCCATTCACATCCTTGGCACGCTCACTGAGGTACGCGCGCGCCTCGGGGATATCTTGACTTTCCGCCCACTTGATGAGGCCGGTAAAATACGCCCCTGATTTTGCCCCTTCCTCAGGAGGCGTTTGGTGCTGAAGCTGCGTAATCTTGCCGTCCTTGACAGTCAACGTTTCGATCGCGTCCATCTGGAGGCAATCGCTGATTGATCCCACCGTGCATGTGACCGAATCGCCGGACACCTGGCAGTCGCGCAGCTTGATTCTCATGTGCGAACCCCGCGCCATTCCGTAGGGAAACTCCTCTAACCAGGCCGCAGGATCACTCGCGGGATAGCCGTCGTACGTCGCGCTGAACGACTCCGCCAGCAGGGCGCCAACCGCGTTGGCGTCAAAGGTGTTCCACGCGTTTTCATAGGCCATAGCGACGTCCAGTGGGCCTGGCGTCGCGGTTGGCGGCACCGGCGTCGCCGTCGGCGCCGCGGCAGGGGCCGCACAGGCGGCCAGCAGCGCCGTTATCAACAGGACGCTGCACGTTGCCAACAGGTGTTTTCGGGGTTGCATGACGAAGTTCCTCCTCATGGGTTGCTCGGACGCCGGCCAGGTTCCTCCTCTGGCGCGGACTCTCCTTCGATCTGGTCTCGCAGGTACGCCAGCAGGGCCTCCAGATCGGCGAAGCCCTGGCGCTCTCCGCTCAGCGTGTCCTGTAGCGAGGCTCGCCAGGGCTGGCCAGCCCCGCCCGGCGCATGCCACAGGCGCAACAAATAGGATTGGTAGGCGGGTCGTTCAGTGTCCATGGTCGTGACCTCGCGCTGATTGCCCTATTGTCGCGCAGAGCTATCAAGAAAGTATCAAGGGCCTGTTGCTTTTTGCACTTGTTGGGCGTATAATGGGGGTGAATTGGTAATGGGTAGATTGGTAGGGTGGTCGGGTGGTTCGCCTTGGTGTGCAGTGTGGAGAGACGGGCGTGGCGCACTTGTCGATGGCGCTGATGGGACCGTTCGAGGTGGCGCTGGACGGGCGACCGGTGACCTGGTTCCAGTCCGACAAGGCGCGCGCCCTGCTGGCCTACCTGGCGGTGGAGGCCGCCATTCCCCACGGCCGCCACGCGCTGGCCGGCTTGCTGTGGCCCCACGTCCCCGACGCCCACGCTCTGCACAGCCTCAGCCAGGCCCTCTGCAATCTGCGCAGCGTGCTGCACGACCAGACAGCCCCCACCCCTCACTTTCTGATCACGCCGCATACCCTACAGCTCAACCGCGACTGCGATCACTGGGTGGATGTGGAGGAATTTGGGAAATTGGTAGATTGGGGAACTGGTAGATTGGTTGAACGCCGCGACGGAGAAACCGGCAGCGCCGACCACTCGACCAATCTACCCGCCGCAGCGGCGTACCAATCTACTAATCTAGCCGCTCTGCACCGCGCCATCACCCTCTACCGCGGCCCCTTCCTGGAGGACCTGGCGCTGTCCGACGGCGTGGGCTTCGAGGAATGGGCGGCGATCTGGCGCGAGCGTCTGCACCGCCTGCTGCTGGAGACGCTGATCCGGCTGGCCGCTGCCCACGAATCGCACGGGGAGTTCGAGGAGGCGCTGGGCTGCGTCTGGCGCCAGTTGGAGCTGGACCCCTGGCTGGAGGAGGCGCACTTCGATGCCATGCGCCTGCTGGCCGACGCCGGCCGGCGCAGCGAGGCCCTGGCGCAGTACAGTCTCTGCCGCCGGCTGCTGGCCAGCGAGCTGGGCGTCCAGCCGGCAGAAGCAACCACCCGCTTGTACGAACAAATCAGGGACCATCGGTAGCAGGTGGGCGCACCCTCAGCGCGCCAACTAACGCTCACAGCAGCAGGTCGAAGTCCAGCCTGGCCAGGCGCTGCGCTTTGGCGCGCAACAAGTAGGACAACCTGGCGGGTCGTTCACGGATGCTTGCCGTGTAAGGCGGAGAATGCTACAATGCGCAACGACCGCTCAGCCCGGTCTCTGACCGTGCCCCCACCAACCATCACGACAAGTTCACCCAAACCCATGACACCACAACGCCTTGTCATCGTAGGTTATCGCGGCCAATTAGGCCGGGCGCTCATGGCCACAGTAGCCGACCGGCCGCTTCTGCTCCTCGACTACCCCGAAGTCGACATGACCCAGCCCGCCATCATCGATCCTATCGTCGATTTCGGCCCTGACCTGGTGATCAACGCGGCAGCCTGGACCAACGTCGACGGCGCCGAGGATCAGCCGGATGCCTGCTACGCCGTCAACGTCACCGGCGTGCAGCACCTGGCCATCGCCTGCCAGCGCAGCGGCGCAGCGCTGCTGCACGTCAGCACCAACGAAGTGTTTCCCGGCCTGCCGGGGCACTTCTACCGCGAATGGGACACCCCGCAAGCGCTCAGCGGCGTCTATGCCCGCAGCAAGGAGGCCGCCGAGCGCGCCGTGCGCAGTCTACTGCCCGGTCGCTTCTACATCGTGCGCACGGCCTGGCTGTACAACAACGGCGGCAACAACTTCATCGCCAAGATCATCGCCGCCGCCGATAAACACGGTGGCCTGCGCGTGGTGGCCGACGAATTTGGCAACCCGACGTATGCGCCCGACCTGGCTGCCGCTATTACCCAACTCATCGCTACGGGCCACTACGGCATCTACCACTTCACCAACAGCGGCGCCTGCTCGCGCTACGAGTGGGCTGTTGAGATCCTCCGCCTGGCCGGCCGCGACCACGTCCCGGTGACGCCGATCACCGCCGCCGAGTGGCCTCGGCGCACCACCCCGCCCGCGCACGCCCTCCTGCTCAACACCGCCGGCGCGGCGCTCGGCATCACGCTGCGACCATGGCCGGAAGCGCTGGCGGTATATTTCGAACGTGAACGGTGATCGGTAACCGGTGATCGCTAGTCGGACCTCCGTGTCCGGTCACCGCTTATCGCCTACCCGCCCATGTCCCCTTTTGTCTCCGTCATTATCCCCAACTACAACGGCCAAGCACTGCTGCCGACATGCCTGGACGCGCTGCGCCGGCAGACCTACCCCGCCGAGAGCTTCGAGGTCATTGTTGTCGATGATGCATCCAGCGATGGCTCAGTTGCATTGCTGGCCGCAGCTTACCGCGACGTACGGGTAGTCGCACTGGCCCAAAACGCCGGGTTCGTGGCAGCCTGCAACGCCGGCGCGGCAGCGGCGCAAGGCGATGTGCTGGTGTTGCTCAACAACGACACGGAAGCGGAGCCGGGCTGGCTGGCAGCGCTGGTGCAGGCGTTGGTCGAACACCCGGAGGCCGGCTCAGCAGCCAGCAAGATGCTGTTGTTCGACCGCCGTGACACTCTGCACACGACGGGCGACCTGATGGGCCGCGATGGCATCCCTCGCAACCGCGGCGTCTGGGAGAAAGACACAGGACAATACGACACCGACCGCTGGGTGTTCGGCGCGTGCGGCGGCGCAGCGGCCTATCGCCGGGTCGCTTGGGAGCAAGCCGGCGGATTTGACCCCCGTCTGTGGATGTACATGGAGGATGTAGATCTGGCGTGGCGGCTGCAATTGCTGGGCTGGCGTTGCATCTACGCCCCAGCGGCGCGCGTCTACCACCAGCTCAGCGCTACGGGCGGCGGTGTGCTGGCGAGCTACTACACCGGCCGCAACACCATTTGGGTGATTGCGCGCAACTGGCCGACGGCCCTGCTACGTCGCCATTGGCAGCGCATTGTGGTTGCGCAAGCGCGCATCGCCTGGGCGGCGGCGCGCGCCTGGCGCGGTCAGGCTGCGCGCGCCCGATTGCGCGGACAGATTGCGGGCGTGTTGGGTCTAGCGGGCGTGTTGCAGCAGCGGCGGGCCATTCAGGCCACCCGCCGCATCACGGATGCCGAAGCAGAGGCTCTGCTGGTTTAGGTGAGGACACCGTTGGCCGCTAGACAAAACGGGAGGTCGTCCGCACATCTGCCAGACGACCTCCCGCTTGACGTTACTGAAGACACGCGGTAACTGCTCAGGTGCCGGGCATTTGTAGGCGATTTGCGACCTAGGTTGGCTTCGCAGACACGTTTGCAAACCAGCATCCAAATGCCCGG
>DAOUBX010000198.1:0-11774 GCA_034432445.1 Anaerolineales bacterium | reverse complement strand
CGCGCGGCCGACAGCCCCAACCTGGTGCTGGCCGGCGCGGCCATCTCCGTGCTGCCGCCCATGATCCTCTTCATCCTGGCCCAGCGCTTCTTCATCGAAAGCGCCACCAGCAGCGGTGTCAAAGGCTGAGTGCTGCCGCAAAAAATCACGCCTGCAGGCTCGCGTGGCAGCCTACAGGCGTGCGCATGTCGCAATCGGTCTTGCTACTCCCGCGGGTTGGGCGTGGTCAGGTCGATGTCCGCGTCGACCTGTGGCCCACTGATTTTCCAGGTAACTCGATAGGGCGCATGACGCAGCAATGACCAAACAGCCCGGTTTTCTTGCCGAAAGGTCGCCACTAGGCGCTTCAGTCCACGCTGTCTAGCGTGCTCGGCAACGAACTTTAACAACGTCGAACCGATGCCTTGGCGCTGCATGTCGTCGCGCACGCTGATGGCGACTTCGGCGCTCTCAGGATCGTCCGGCAAAAGCACATAACGCGCTGCCGCCACGGGTTCGTTGGGGGCGTCCGGAAGGTCGGCGAACGCTAGCCAGGCCATATCGACGGGCGGCCCGGCCTGCGCCAGGCGTTCTGCCTCTCTGCGCACCAGGTCGGGATCGGGGTTGGCGAGCGTCTTGCTAAAGCGCAAGTACCGGCTCTGCGGGCCCAGATGCTCAAACAGGCGTAGCAGCAGATCTGCATCGCCTGGCTGTTCCGGGCGCACCCGCACGGCCAGGCCGCTCTTCGTTTGGAAGCCAAACACGTCGGCGTTGCTGACCACACCTGATCCTTAGTTCAGCGCTGTCAGCGACGAGGTGCGCGCGTGCAGGTAGAAGGTCACCTCGACATCGCGGCCCAAGGTGTTCCACGTGACGTGGTAGGGCGAGTACTGGACGACCTGCCAGACGGCCTCGTTGGCGCCTGAGAAGCGTGCGACAACCTTGCTAATGCCGGCGGCGCGCGCTTGATCGAGCACAAAGTAGACCAGCCGCGAGCCGATCCCGCGGCGCTGCATGTCGTCGCGCACAACGACTTGGATCTCGGCCTCTTCGGCCTTGATGCGCGTGTAGCGTCCGCCGGCGACCGGCGTGTTAGGCTGGCCGGGTAGATCGGTGAACGCCAACCAAGCCACGCTGATCTCTGGGTCGAGGGTGGCCAGGCGCGTTGCCTCTTTTTCCAAGGCTACCGGGTCCACATTCTCCAGTGAGTCACCGAAGCGTTGCAGGCGGCTTTCCTTGCCGAGATGTTGGAAGAGGTCGAGCATGAAAGGCACGTCCTCTGGCGTCTCGCGGCACACGCGAATGTCGAGGCCGTCACTGGTCTTGAAACTGTATACGACTGGTTTGGTCATCGTACGCTCCTTCTTGGCGTGTGGCGGTTTCCGTAGAGAGCGCATGGCGGCTTTGCGATGCCGTTGGCGACGTTGTTCTCGGCTCAAGTCCACGACCACGTCTGTCTCGCTGCCATGAACTTCGGTTGTGATGAAATAGGGCGCTCTCGCCAGCAGCCCCCACACCCCTCGGTTATCGGTGTGGAAGCTGGCCACCAATTGGTGAATGCCGGCGGCTTTGGCCTCGCGTGCCATGTAGCGCAAGAGCTTCGTGCCGATTCGTTGTCCTTGTAGGTCGTCGCGCACTGCGATCGACACTTCGGCTACGCCTGGCTGACCGGTGCGCACGAAGCGGAACCCGGCAACCGGCGCATTGGGCTGGCCTGGTAAGTCAGCGAAGGCAATCCAACCTTGACCTTGCTCCGGCGTGAGGTTGGCCAGCCGTGTCGCCTCACGTGTGACATAATCTTGATCCGGATGGTCTAGGACCGCGTTGAAACGATGGTAGCGGCTCTCCGGCGAAAGATGCTCGAACAGGTCGATCAGGCTATCGACGTCGTTCGGAGTCAACGGCCGCACACGCAACTCCAGACCGTGTTTTGTTTTGTAGGTACGCCACTGCTTTGTCTTTGGCATGACACTCGAATCCGCGTAGCCGGTTGGTTCGGCAATAGGTGGTAAACCTCCTACGGCATCTTCAGTGTGCATGTGCGAGACACATAGGCTGGCGATATCCGCGAAGTAACCGGTTACAGGCTGCAATTTGACGCATTGCGTCATGCAGAGTATAACACAACCTATCTCAATTGTCAAAGTGACAAAGTGTAAACGATTTCTACGCTCATTTGTTCTATGCTTATGACCAAAAACCTGCCACACACCGCGCAGTCGGCGGCCAAACCTGCCAGGCGCTACGATGCTTACATCTTCGACTTGGATGGCACAGTCTATTTGGGCGACGCGCTCTTGCCGACGGCCGGCGAGACGATCGCTGAGCTGCGCCGTCTGGGCAGTCGCACCGTCTTCCTCTCCAATAACCCCACCCACACCCGCGAGGAGTACGCCGCCAAGCTCACCCGCTTGGGCCTGCCGACACCGCCCGAGGATGTGGTGAACTCGTCGCTGGTCATGGCGGACTTCCTGCAACATGAGATGCCAGGGGCGCGGCTGTTCGTGATCGGCGAGCCTGCTCTGCTGCAGGTTCTCCAGGCGGCAGGGTTTTCCTTCAGCGAGGACCCGGCGCGCATCGATGCCGTGATTGCCAGCTTTGACCGCACCTTTGTCTACCACAAGCTACAGGTGGCTTTCGACGCCATCCGCGCCGGTGCGCGCTTCTTCGCCACCAACGCCGATCGCTATTGCCCGGTGCCGGGCGGAGGTCAGCCCGACGCCGCCGCAATCATTGCGGCCGTGGAAGCCTGCACCAACACCAAGGTTGAGGTCATCGTCGGCAAGCCATCCGCCCACATGGCCGCCGCCATCCTGCGCTTGTTGCAGCTCGCGCCGGAGCGCTGCTTGATGACCGGCGACCGCCTCGAAACCGATGTGACGATGGGCCTGAACGCGGGCATGGACGCTGCGCTGACCTTGACCGGCGCTACCACTGCCGAGCAGGCGGCCGCTTCGCCCATCCGTCCCACCTACATCATCGGCCAACTCGCCGATCTGCTGCCGGCATGAGCCTTCTGCCATGAACACCAAACCCTTCGTTCTGGGCATCGACCAGGGCACCAGCGGCAGCCGCGCCTTGATCATGGACCGCCAAGGCATCGTGCGCGGCTATGCCTACCGGCCGCTGGTCCGCATCTACCCGCAGCCAAGCTGGGTCGAGCAGGACCCGCAGGCGGTGGCAGCCGGCGTGGCTGAGGTGATTGCAGCTGCCGTGGCGCAGGCCGGCTGCGCTGCAACCGACATCGCCGCGTGCGGCATCGCCTGCCAGCGCAACACCGATTTCGTCTGGGATGCTCGAACCGGCCGCCCCCTGGCCAACGCCATCACCTGGCAGGACTTGCGCACGCTGCCGCTGGTGGATGAGCTGGACAACTGGCCGTTGGCCGCTGAGCGACGGCGGCGGCTGGGCTACTTCCCCGGCCCCTACGCCTCGGCGCTGCACCTGGCCTGGCGCATGCAGCACGATCCGCATGTCCAGGCGGCAGCCCGCGCCGGCCACCTGCGCATCGGCTTGTCGGCGGCGTGGCTGCTGACTGCTCTCGGCCAGCCCAGCAGCCACGCCATGGACTATTCCCTGGTGCAGGCGCTTGGGCTCTACGACTTTCGGGCGCAGCGCTATTGGCCGGAGTGGCTGGCCCGGCTGGCTGTGCCCGAGCATGCCCTGCCCGCGGCTGCGCCCACCCTCCATGAGTTTGGCACGCTGCGCGTCCCCGGCGCCGACGGCGCCACCGCCGATGTGCCCGTGCTGGCGATGATCGGTGACCAGCAAGCAGCCCTGTTCGGCTATGGCTGCCACCGGCCCGGCGAGGCGGAGTGCACGCATGGCACGGCGACCTTTGTAGACGTGTTTGTTGGCGACCACGCACCCGACCAGGAGAAGATCAACGTCTACTTCGCCTGGGACCTGGGCGGCGGGCCCACCTATTGCCTGGAGGCAGACGCCACGGTGACAGGGGCGGCCGTTCGCTGGATGCGCGAGAACGCGCGTTTGTTTGACCGCGATGAGGAACTGGGGCCGTTGGCGGCGTCCGTGCCAGACTCTGGCGGTGTCGTGTTCGTACCGGCCTTCACCGGCCTCAACGTGCCCTACAACGACCGCAGCGCGCGCGGCGCCATCTTGGGCCTGACCCTGGGCAGCACGCGCGGCCACATCGTGCGCGCCTTTCTGGAGGCGCTCGGCTATCAGGTGCGCGCCATTCTTGAAACCATCGAGGCTGAGACCAGTTTGCATGTGGATCGCCTCTTCCTGGGCGGCGGCGTGTCGGCCAGCGACGAGGCGTGTCAGATCCAGGCCGATCTGTTGGGCATTGCCACGGTGCGGCCGGCCGTCACCGAGACCACAGCGCGCGGCGCGGCCCTCTTGGCGGGCCTGGGTGCAGGCTGGTGGCGCAGCGTAGACGAGCTGCCCCCCTTGCCCGGCGTCCCCACCGTCTTCGAGCCGCGCCTGTCAGCCGACCAGCGCGACGCAGGCTATGCCCGCTGGCAGCGCGCCGTCGAACGCGCCCAGCGGTGGGCATGACACCCGCCACCCGCCACTCGCCGCCCACCGCTCCCCGTTCACTGTTCACCGCCTACCGCTCACCGTTCACCGTTCACCCCAAAGGCCTCCCATGTCCCGAGTTTCCATCACCCAGGCCGGCTTGACCATCGACGACAAGCCCTTCTACCTGCTCGCCGGCCAGCTGCACTACTTCCGCTGGCCGCGCGCCGAGTGGCGCGACCTGCTGCTCGAGGCGCGCGCCGGCGGACTGAACACCATCGACACCGTGATCCCCTGGAACCTGCACGAGCCGGAGGAAGGGGTGTTCCACTTTGCCGCCGAGGCTGACTTGCCCGGCTACCTCGACCTGATCGCCGAGCTGGGCTTGTATGCCATCGTGCGGCCCGGCCCCTATATCTGCGCCGAGTGGGAAAACGGCGGTTTTCCGTCCTGGCTCACCGCGCGCCTGGGCGCGGACGAGAACGGCCTGGCACTGCGCACGACCGCCCCGCGCTTCTTGGAGCCCACCTTGCGCTGGTTCGACCGGCTGATCCCCCTGCTGGCCGAGCGGCAGATCGACCGCGGCGGCCCCGTGATCCTGTGCCAAATCGAGAACGAACATTGGGCCAGCGGCGTCTACGGCCACGACGCCTACCAGGAGCGCCTAGCGGCGGCCATGGCTGAGCGTGGCATGACCGTCCCCATGTACACCTGCATGGGCGCCGGCCGGCGGTGGCCTGAGTTCCGCAACGGCTGGAGCGGCATCGCCGAGAAGCTCGTCGCCACGCGCCAGGCCTGGCCCGACAACCCGCTGATCGTCAGCGAGCTGTGGAGCGGCTGGTTCGACGACTGGGGCCAAAGCCGCCACAACGGCAAGTCGCCGGCCAGCCTGGACTGGAAGCTGCACGAGCTGCTGGCCGTGGGCTGCGCCGGCTTCAGCCACTGGATGTGGGCGGGCGGCACCCACTTTGGCTTTGGGGGCGGCCGCACCGTTGGCGGCGACACCGTGCACATGACCACCAGCTACGACTACGACGCGCCGGTGAGCGAGTATGGCGGGCTCACCGAGAAGTTCTTCGTTGCCCGTCGCCATCACTTGTTGCTGGGCACGTTGGGCAGCCAACTGGCGCGCCTGCTGGCCGATGCGACAGCCGGGGGACCTCAGGTCATGGCGCCAAAGGCCGTGCCCGGCCGGGCGGCCGGCGGCAGCGACCCCTGGCGCAACGTCCGCAACGGCGCATTCAGCGCGACCTTTCTGCAGAACCCCACGCTGGAGCGCCAGAGCCATCAAGTCTTTCTGCCCGCGCTCGATGCTGCGCCGGCTGCGCACCTGGTCGTCGAGGTCGAGGCCGCATCGATCAAGCCCATCTTCAGTGGGCTTGCCCTCGGTGAGAACGGCCTTGTGCTGAGTCGCCACACCTCGCGTTTGCTGGGTTTCTGGCCGAGCCAGGATGGGGACACGCTGGTATTTTACGGCTGCGAGGGCGAGGCGGGCCGGTTGGAGCTCTTGACCGGCGGCGCGTGGACCCTTCTCGATGCCGACGGCTGTGCGGCGACGGTCGACGGCTCGCGGCTGGCGCTGCGCTATTGGCTCGGCCGGCACCCCACCGTTGTGCGGGCTGCGGCTGACGGTCGGGCGCTCCACATTGTTCTGCTTACCCAGTTCTACGCAGAACGCTGGTGGCCGATCGGTCCGCACGGCTTTCTGTGCGGCCTCCACCTGGTCACCGGCTACCGCGTGGCTAACCACCGTCTCCTGGTTGACTGCGATCCACGCAACGCCTTCCCGTGTTATCACATCACCGCCGACGGGCAGCGACACACGCTCGAGCTGCCGGCACCCCCGCCCTCCGCGCGCGCGCCAGCCCTTGTGGACTGCCAACGCCTGGCGATCCTGGAGCGCACAGCCACAGCCGGCTGGCGACCGATCCCCCATCCCCAGCCGTTGGAAGCGTTAGGCTGCTTCTTAGGCTATGGCTGGTACCGCGCCGAGATCGATCTGAAACGGCCGCAGGAGACTACGCTGGCCGCGCCGTGGTTGGCCGACCGCGCCACGGTCTTTGTCGATGGTGAACAGGTCGGCGTATTGGGCATTGCGCCGAACGGCGCCCGGTGGACACTGCCGGTGACGCTCAGCGCCGGTCGCCATGACATCCGCCTGTTGGTGGACAACCTGGGCCGTTTCAACTACGGCAGCAACACCGGCGAGCGCAAGGGCCTGCTCGACACGCTCTACTGGGGCGCTGTGCAGGAGGATCTGTCCGGCGGTTGGACAGCCCTGTGGCAAGAGGCAGTCTTTGCCGGCGAGGCGCTGGCCAATGCCAAGCCGGCTCATGTGCGACCGGACGCCGCCGATGTGCATCTGGGGTATCTGCCGTTCAGCGGGCCGAGCATCTGGCTGTTGCGCGAGCTGCACGTCCCAGCCGGCCGCCGCGTCGTGCTCACCTTGACGGGCGACCGCAACCCGGGCGCCCTGTTCGTCAACGGCCGGCCGGTTGCTCGCTTTAGCCGACACTACGGCGGCGGCTACGTTAGGGCCGACATTACTTCTTGGTTACAACCGACCGGCAACGTCCTGGCCTTGCACATCCAGGATTACGGCGGCCTGCCCTGGCGGGCCAGCCTACTGCACTTTGCCGCCGAGCAAGCGCTCGAAGCTGTCTGGAGCTTTCGACCCGGCGTCAGCCCCGGCACAGCGAACGCGGATATGCCTGGAGCAGCGTTCTGGCGCTGCCATTTCTCGTATGACCCATTGCAGCACGGCTCCGGGCCGTTCAAACTGGCGTTGCGCGGGTTGGGCAAGGGTCAGATCTGGCTCAACGGCCACAACGTGGGTCGCTTTTGGCAAATTGGGCCGCAGGAGTTCTACAAGCTTCCGGCATCCTGGCTGCAGGCGGACAACGAGCTGCTCATTTTGGATGAACAGGGAGCGCACGCGCAGGACATGGATGTCGCCATTGCTGCCGAGGAGGGCACGCGTCTGACCACCCTCGCTTTGGAGTCGTGGTAGCTGAGGTGGAGTTACGCGCAACGCCTAGCCAGGATTTGCATTTTTTGCCGTTCTGGTTGACAATAGGGCTGTCCTAATGAACAGGACATGTGACTGCTTCCACGCCACAGGTTCCTCGCCGGTTCTTTTCAGAGTCCAAGTCGGGCGTCCCATGGGGTTGTAGGCGCAGTAGAAGGTTCCGCCGGTCGACCACGCGCGCAAGCGCACGATCGGCATCATCACTTTGCACCAGCTGGTGCAGCATCATGCTAGACGCGCCCATGAGAACAAGGGCGCAGGAGAAGAAACGTGACGAAGATTTATTGTGGCAACCTGCCTTTCAGCGCAAACGAAGACGATGTGCGCGGCCTCTTTGAGGAATACGGCGCCGTTCAGAGCGTGGAGCTGATCTACGACAGGGAAAGCGGCCGGCCGCGTGGCTTTGGCTTCGTGGAGATGAGCAGCGCCGACGCCCAGGCGGCTATCGGCGCCTTGGACGGCGTGTCCTACGGCGAGCGCAATCTGCGCGTCAACGAGGCCCGTCCCCGCGAGGACAACCGCGGCGGCGACCGGGGTCGGCGCGACAGCTACGGCAGCGACCGCCGACGCCAGGGCAGCTCAGGCGGCAGGCGCTACTAATCTGCAAGGGACCTTGGCCAAGGCTAAGGTTCTACGCAGCGTTTAGGAGCTAGAAAAGACCCGGTGCAAACCGGGTCTTTTTCGCGTCATCGAGTTGTGCCGGGCGCCGGCTGCTCGCAGCGACAGACATGGCACATGTTCAGTCGTGACCTGTAACTGCTCCGGTGCCGGGCATTTGTAGGCGATTTGCGACCTAGGTTGGCTTCGCAGACACGTTTGCAAACCAAAATCAAATGCCCGGCACCTATGGCTGAGGTAACTATTCAGGTGCCGGGCACTTGCGACCGGTTCCCAGCTTGAGCCGGCGTTGCAGACGCCCTGGCCAGCGCAGCCTTAAGTGCCCGGCACCTAGGGCTGAATAGTTGCTGGCTGAGTAGTTACCGTGACCTTAGCCGCTCTGCCCATCTGCAGTGTGGTCGCCAAAACGCCCGGCGCGTCCCGTGATCATCGATCAGATGTGACAAATCGACCGTCATAGGGTAGACTGTAGCGGCGCTATCGGCGCAGGTGCCTGCGGCCGGGGTCAGCAGGCGGCGCACTGAGGCCCCTTGAACCACTTTTTCGCCAGTTAGGAGAACCAACAACATGGCTGAAGCCCCCATCGAATTGATCGTAGCTGCTTTCAACGACGAGGATGGCGCCGACGCGGCGCTGCAGGAGTTGAAGCAAGCCAAGAGGGAGAAGTTGATCGGCATTCAGGCCGCGGTCGTTCTGCGCAAGGATGACAAAGGCAAGTTGCACACCAAGGACGCCGGCCTGACGCCCGGCAAGGGCGCGGCTGCAGGCGGCATCATCGGCGCCGTTGTCGGCATTGTCACCGGCGGGGTGGGCCTGGTGATGGGCGCCGCCGGCGCTGTCGTCGGCGGTCTGGTAGGCCGCAAGAAGCGCAACGAACGCTTCAACCCTCAGCGCATCGAGCAGCTGGCAGAGGCGCTCCAGCCGGGCTCCTCGGCAATCGTGGCAGTCATCGAGCACACCTGGGTCGCCGCGATGGAGGAGGAGTTGGAGCAGCTAGGGGCCGATGTGCTGACCGCTGCCATTGCCGCCGACGTCGCGCAACAGCTCGCAAGCGGACACAGCGTAGCTTACTCGGCGGTGGCCGACGAGAGCGGGCTTACTACCAGCCGCGTGGCCGCCGGCGAGAACTCGGTAACTGCCAGCAGCACTTCCTTCACCGACGAAGCTGTTGAGCACGTCGAAGCTGTCGCCACCGAGGCCGGAATCGCCGGCCGGCGCGTTGTGACCACTGCCGAGGGCGTCGCCGAGGAAGTCGCTGTCGTTACAGCCGATACCGTGGCCTATGGCGCAGCCGTGCTGACCGAAGCAGGCGTAGAGGCCGCCGGTTTCATCGCCACGGCCGCCGATGCCGTTCAGGCCGTGGAAGCGCCGGCCGAGGAAGCCGCAGAGCCGGCCGAGACAAAGGACGCGTAACCGGCCAGTATGACCGACGCCGTTGTTCGCTTGTATCCCTGGCCCGGCCAGGAGTTGCCCCTGGCCGGGCTCTACTTGAGCCACGACCTGCGCGGCGTGCAGCGCCGCGCCCCTGACAACCCCTTTGTCTACACCAACTACGTGGCCAGCTTGGACGGTCGTATCGCCGTGCCACATCCGACTCAACCCGGTCTGACCGTGCCCAAGCAAGTGGCCAACGACCGCGATTGGCGGCTGTTCCAGGAGCTGGCCGTGCAGGCCGACGTCATCATCACCAGCGGCCGCTACCTGCGCGAGTACGCCGCAGGCCGCGCCCAAGAGATCCTGCGCGTGTACGACGATCCCCGGTTTGCCGATCTGAAGGAGTGGCGGCTGGCGCACGGCCTCTCTCCGCAGCCCGACCTCGCCGTCATCAGCGCCAGCCTCGACTTTCCGATCCCAGAGGCGCTGACCCACGCCGGTCGCTCGGTGGTGGTGTTGACGACAGCCGCGGCCGATCCAACGCGTGTGCGCAGCCTGGAGGCGCAGCTCGGCCGTGTGTTGGTGGCCGGCGACCGCCGCGTGGCCGGCCAGCCGTTGGTAGACCGCCTCGGCGACCTGGGCTACCGCTTGATCTACAACGCCACCGGCCCCCAGGTGATGCACCTGCTGTTGGCCGACGACGTGCTCGATCGTCTGTACATGACGCTGGCCAACCGCCTTGTGGGCGGCACGCCGTTTTCCACCATTGTCGAAGGCCCACTGCTGACGCCGGCCATCGGCATGCGGCTCAACACCCTGTACTTCGATCCCTACGGGCTGGATGGGCTGGGCCAGCTGTTCCTCTCCTACGACCGCAACGATCATCGCCCGCCTGCGTAATCGTGGCTTGGGCCGGTCCCTCCTCCCGCTGGGGTGTTGTGCCAGGGGTTTCCTCTCTCCTGGCCGAGACCCTGGCGCTGACGGCTAGGGCGCTGCCAGCGGCGGCGCCAGCAACAACAGCACCAGCAGCGCCGTGCGTTCCACCAGGCTGGGGAGGTAAACGAACTCGTGGCGCGCGTGCGCGCCGTCGCCCACCGGCCCCAAGCCGTCGAGCGTAGCCGTGTATTGGCTGGTAGTGTTGCCGTCAGAGCCGCCGCCGGCCATCCCATGGTCTAGCTCCAGCCCCAACAGGCGTCCCATCGCCTGCGCAGTCTGCCACAGGCGTTGGTTGCGCGGGGTGAACTCCAGCGGCGGGGTGGCCTTGAGCTGGCGCGCGTGCACGACCGCGCCGGGCAGCGTGGGCGTCAGTCCCAAGATGGCCTCGGCGATGCGCCGGCCATCCTCCACTGTGGGCACGCGCACGTCGACCTGTGCGCGAGCCTCGGCCGCCACCACGTTCGGTCGCGTGCCACCCTCCACAACGCCCACGTTCACCGTCACCCCGCGATCGAAGTCGGTGAGGGCAGAGAGCTTCTGGATGACATGGGAGAGCTCCACGATCGCGCTGATGCCCTCCTGCGGCGCCTGGCCGGCGTGGGCGGCTTTGCCGGTGATCGTGACCTCGAAGCCCATGACCCCCTTGCGCGCCGTTTTGAGGCGGCCGTCCGGCGCCAGCGCCGGTTCGAGAATGAAGGCGCGTTCGACCACCCGCGCGAGCCGCCGGATATGCCGGTGCGACTCGGGGCTGCCGATCTCCTCGTCCGAGTTGAACAGCGCCACAGGTGTGACGCTCGGCTGCAAAGCGAGATCGTGGATTGCCCGCAGGGCGAAGACGATCTGCACCAGCCCCCCCTTCATGTCGTACACGCCCGGGCCGGCCATGCGGTCGTCCTCCACGCGCAGAGGCATGTCGGCCAGCGTTCCTTGTGGCCAGACGGTGTCCGTGTGGCCGATGAGCACCTGCGTCGGCGCACAACGGCGGCGAGGAAGCGGCTGGGCGAGCAGCACGCCGCCGGTCTGGCGGCCGGCAAAGCGTCGCGCGGCATAGCCGGCCGCCGTCAGTTGGCCGGTCAATAGATCGAACACGGCGCTTTGCGCCGTCGGCAGCAACGAAGGTGACTCGGCCAGCACAAGCTGCTCCAGCAGGTGGGTCATGGCGGGCAGTTGGCCCGTCAAGTAGTCCTGGATGGACTGAGCAAGGGCGGTATCCACAGAAGTAATCCTTTCACTGAGGTGACCAGGCACGCGCCGGGCACTTAGAGGCTGTTTGAAAAGCCCGGCATCGCCGGGATCAGAGGTTGAAACCATCTGGCTGAAAGTACGAAGCGGCCTCAGCCGCTGGTTTCCAGGCCCT
>DAOUBX010000197.1:0-2125 GCA_034432445.1 Anaerolineales bacterium | reverse complement strand
GCATGCCCAGCTTCATTGTCGGGTCAATCTGTCAATGTTCAACAGCGTGCTAGAGTGCACACCACGAGCCAAAGCGTGAACTACTGAATTTACCAACCTACCAACCTCCCAATCCGTCCACCACCTTGTCTACTTACCCACCCCAGAAAAGGACGTTTCGGATGACCGACAAACTAGCCGAGTTCCGCCGCGCTGAAGGGCCGTTGCCGGAGCGCAATCGCCTCTGGCCGCTTTACGGCGCCGGCTTTGAAAACCTGGGGCTGAACGACCAGCCCATCGACGTGCCCATGCCCAGCTATGGCCCCGACGAGCTGTTGGTGCGCCATGACGCCTGCGGCCTGTGCTTCTCCGACATCAAGGTGATCTCGCTAGGCGAGAAGCATCCGCGCATCTACCGCAACATGGCCGAGAACCCGGCGGTGCTGGGCCACGAGATCGCCATGACCGTGGTGGGCGTGGGCGAGAACCTGCGCGGTCAGTACCACGTGGGCGACCGCTTCACGATCCAGGCTGACATCTTCGTGAACGGCGTTGGCTACGCCTACGGCTACGAGATCCAGGGCGGTCTGTCGCAGTACAACGTCATCGACCAGCGCGTGCTCAACGGCGACGGTGGGAACTACCTGATCCCCGTGCAGCCGACCACCGGCTACGTCGAAAGCGCGCTCACCGAGCCATGGGCCTGCGTCACTGCCGCCTATGGGCTGAGCTATCGCACGATGCTCAATCCGCACGGGACGACGTGGATCATCGGCGACGCCGGCAGGACTGACAGTCCTTCTGAGAACCGTCAGTCCTCCTACACCATCAGCGCCGGCCTGGACGAGTGCTGCCACCCGGCGCGGCTGATGCTTAGCGGTGTGCCGCCGCAGTTCGCGGCCTGGCTGCGCGCGCAGGCCGCCGCCCTGTCGATCGAGGTCATCGACGCGCCCGACGTGGCCCAGCCGCCCGTGACGCCCATCGACGACATCGTGCTGCTGAGCCCAACGCCGGAGCTGATCGAAACGGTCAGCCCGTTTTTGGCCGACTTCGGCGTGGTGGCCCTGCTGGGCCAAGAGCCGTTGAGCCGCCAGGTCAACGTGGACATCGGCCGTGTGCACTACAACCGCTGGGTTTACGTGGGCACCACCGGCCACGATGTTGCGCGCGCCTACGCCGATGTGCCGGTGCGCTCAGCGCTGAAGCCGGGCGGGCGGGCGTTGTTCGTCGGCGCGGGCGGGCCGATGGGACGCATGCACGTGCAGCGCGCCATCGAGGTGCCCGACGGGCCGGCCGTGATCGTCTGTACCGACGTGAGCGACCTACGCCTGAACGACTTGCAACAGTCCTACGCCGCCGAGGCCGCGGCCCGGGGCATTGAGTTCGTCTGCCTCAACCCGCTGGACAAGGAGGCGTATGCGGCGGGGATGGCGAGATTCACCCCGCACCGTGCCGCTCCCCTGGCAGGGGACAGAGAGGCGGGAGGCCAAGAGGAGGGCGCAGGCTTCGACGACATCATTGTCCTCGCGCCCGTGCCTGCCGTCATCAGCGAGGCGGCAACCTACCTGGCCCCGCGCGGGGTGATGAACGTCTTCGCCGGCGTGGCGCGCGGCACCACCGCTCAGCTCGACCTGAGCCAGGCCTACCTGCGCCAGACGCGCGTTATCGGCCACTCCGCCTCGTCCATCGATGACCTGCGCTTGATGCTGCACCAGGCCGAGACCGGTGAGCTGTCGCCGAATCGCTCGCTGGCCGCCGTGGGCTCGCTCAGCGCGGCCAAGGACGGCCTGGCCGCCGTGCGCGACACGCGCTTCCCCGGCAAGGTCGTCATCTTCCCCCACATCAAAGAGCTGCCGCTGACCGCCCTGCCCGATCTCAAGGACGTGCTCCCCACCGTCTACGCCCTGCTCAAGGACGGCCGCGAGTGGACGCGCGAGGCAGAGGAGGAGTTCTTGCGACTGATGTTGCCGTGAGCCGGTGGTCGGTGAACGGTGAACGGTGATCGGTAAACGGTTGGGATGGTTCACGGTTCGTAACTGCTCAGGTGCCGGACATTTGTAGGCGATTTGCGACCTAGGTTGGCTTCGCAGACACGTTTGCAAACCAGATGCCCATGCGCGTCGGCGCACAACCGTCAATGAAAGCG